>NC_014168.1:2210268-2526021 GCF_000092825.1 Segniliparus rotundus DSM 44985
CGGGCTCCCCGCCGCCTGGCGGGTCGCGGACAAAACCGGCACGGCAGGGCGCCGGCAAGGCAACGCGAACGATGTCGCAATCGCTTGGCCGGACGGCGGACGAGCCCCGCTGGCGATCTCCGTGCTCACCGTCGCCCCAGGAGTCGCAAAGCCCGACGACCGACTCCTCGCCGACGTCGCGAGCGCGGCGCGGTCAGCCCTTGCGCTTAAATAGAGGGATGGCCGCACCCGCTGAGATCAGCGTCGAATCCGTCCTCGCCGACGTCGACTCCCAACTCGCCAAGCTGTACCCGGGCAACAAGGTCGAGGGCCAGCCTGCGCACACCGTGTACGTGAGCGCGGCGAAAGCCGAAGCCGACCTGCCCGAGCAGTGGGGGTCCGCCGCGCTCGACGCGGTGAAACGCCACGCCGACGCGTTGCGCGGCCTCGACGAGACCGACGCGGTCAAACTCGTCAAGGCCCGGCTGGCTTCGCAGCCGGTCCAAGACCTGCGATTCGATTTCGAAGACGGCTACGGCGCGCATGACGACGAGGCAGAAGACGAGCACGCGCGGCGGGTGGGCAAGATCTTCCAAGGCTGGACCGAGCCGGGGTCGCCGACCATGTTCGGCGTGCGGATCAAAGGCTTGACCACTGCCTTGCACCAACGCAGCCGCCGCACCCTCGAGCTGATCCTCGACGCCGCCGGGGGGGCGCCCGACGGCTTCGTCTTCACCGTACCCAAGGTGCGCGTCCCCGTCCAAGCCCTCGCCGCCCGGCTGCTGTGCGAGGAGCTCGAAAAAGCGCACGGCCTCGCAGAAGGGACGCTGCGCTTCGAGCTGCAGATCGAAAGCCCCCAGATCGTGCTGGGCCACGACGGGGCGGCGGCGCTCGCCGAGGCGATGAACCTCGCCGGGGACCGGGTGAGCGCACTGCATTACGGCACCTACGACTACAGCGCGGCCTGCGGGATCGCCCCCAGCCAGCAATCGCTCAAACACCCCGTCGCCGATTACGCGAAAGCGGTGATGCTCGCCGCCGCCGCCGAACGCGGGGTGTGGGTCAGCGACGGCGGATCCATCGTCGTCCCCGAGGGCGGCCCGGACGAGGCCGACTGGGCGGTCGCCGAACATTTCCGGCTCGTCACCCGCTCGCTGGACCACGGCTACTACCAGGGGTGGGACTTGCATCCCGCCCAATTGCCCACCCGCTGGCTGGCCACCTTCGGCTTCTACCGCGAGGCGTTCGCCGAGGCCGCCCCTCGGCTGCGGGCCTACCTCACGGACACCGCCTACCGGGGCAAGCTCGACGAGCCCGCGACCGCGCAGCAGTTGGCCGCGGTCACGCTGCGCGGTCTGTCCATCGGCGCGATCACCGAAAAAGAGGTCTCGTCCAAAACGAAATTCGCGACCGCCGACGTGCTGCGCTCGCTGTACCGCAGAGAAAGGCCCAAAAAGTGAGCCCTGATCCCCTGGACCGGCCGGACCCTCGCGACTGGCATGAGCTCCCGGACCTGGCCGGGCGACAGCTCGGCGGCTCGGTGCTGTGGGCGAACGACGAGTTCTTCGCCGAGAAGGAAAACCTGCTCAAACCCGGCAGCGCGGCATTCACCCCGCACAACTTCGGGCACAAAGGGCAAACGTACGACGGGTGGGAAACCCGCCGCAGGCGAGAACCAGGGCAGGACGAGGCGATCATCCGGCTCGGCGCGTCCGGCCAAGTCCGCGGCGTGGTGGTGGACACCGCGTGGTTCAAAGGCAACGCCCCCGCCCACGTCACCGTCCAAGCGCTCGCACTGCCGGGATACCCGTCGGTGCCGGACCTGCTCGCGAGCGAGGACTGGGAGACGATCGTCCCCAAGAGCGCCGTCGAACCGGACTCGGTCAACCGCTTCGACGTCCCCGAGCCCCAGCGCCAATCCCGGCGCACCCACATCAAGCTCATCATCCACCCCGACGGCGGGGTCGCGCGCTTTCGGGCGCACGGGCTGGCGATCCCCGACCCCGCGTTCGTGTCGGCGGGGCATGTGGATTTGGCGGCGGCGGAGAACGGCGGCTTGATCGTGGGTTGCTCCAACCGTTTCTACAGCCATCCGCAACAGCTCCTCCTGCCCGGCAAGGCCCAAGTCATGGGCGACGGGTGGGAGACCGCCCGGCGGCGCGACGAAGCCAACGACTGGGTGCGGGTGCGCCTTGGCGGCGAGGGCAAGCCCCGCTGGGCCGAGATCGACACCTCGTGCTTCCTCGGCAACGCGCCAGGAGCGGCGAGCCTCACCGGCTTCACCGCCGCCGGGGACGAGATCGCCTTGCTCCCGAGAGTGGAGTTGCGGCCAGACACCTGCCACCGCTTCGCGCTGCCCGCCGACGCGCCCGCCGTCGAAGAGGCGCGATTGGACGTCTATCCCGACGGCGGGCTCGCCCGACTGCGGCTGTGGGGCGAATTCACCCCGAGCGCGCTGGAGCGGATCCGCACGTCCTGGGGCGACCATGGCTGAGTATCCGAGGGATCTCGTCGGGTACGGCCGCTCCCTTCCTGATCCTCAGTGGCCCGGGGGCGCGCAGATCGCCGTGCAATTCGTGTTGAACTACGAGGAGGGCGCGGAGAACTGCGTGCTCGACGGAGACCCGCACGCCGAGACCTTCCTCTCGGAAATGGTCCCCGCCGAGCCGTTCCCCGACCGGCATCTGAGCATGGAATCGCTCTACGAGTACGGCGCGCGGGCCGGAGTGTGGCGGGTGCTGCGCGCCTTCGAACGGCGCGGGCTGGCGCTGACTGTGTTCGCGGTGGCGAAAGCTTTGGAGCGAAACCCCGAGGCGACCGCCGCGTTCGTCGAGCTCGGCCATGAGATCGCCTGCCACGGTCTGCGGTGGAAGTCGTACCA
Organism: Segniliparus rotundus DSM 44985; assembly: GCF_000092825.1. Classification (NCBI taxonomy): domain Bacteria; kingdom Bacillati; phylum Actinomycetota; class Actinomycetes; order Mycobacteriales; family Segniliparaceae; genus Segniliparus; species Segniliparus rotundus. Next base: position 2,213,129 of record NC_014168.1, read on the forward strand.
GAACATCGCCGAGGACGTCGAGCGCGCGCATATGCGCGAAGCTGTCGCGCTGCACACCGCCCTCACCGGGTCCGCGCCGCTCGGCTGGTACACCGGCAGGGACTCGCCGAACACCCGCAAGCTCGTCGTGGAGCACGGCGGCTTCGTCTACGACTCGGACTCCTACGCCGACGACCTGCCGTATTGGGCCAAGGTCGCGGGGAACGACCATTTGGTCGTCCCGTACACGCTCGACACCAACGACATGCGATACGCCTCGCCCGCGGGGTTCAGCACGGGCGAGGATTTCTACGCGCATCTGCGGGACGCGTTCGACGTGCTGTGGCGCGAAGGCGGCGAAGGCTCGCCGAAAATGCTTTCCGTGGGACTGCATTGCCGACTCGCAGGGCGCCCCGCCCGCACGGCGGCGTTGGAGAGATTCCTCGACCACGTCCTCTCGCACGAGCGCGTGTGGGTGGCCAAGCGGATCGACATCGCCGAGCACTGGCGGCGGGTCCACCCGGCGTAGGTCGTCCGGGGCCTCACTCGTAGTGCACGTCCAGCAGGTAGACGCTGTACGGGTTCCAGCGCGAGACGGCGATCGCGATGGTCTTGGCCGACTCGTCCACCTCCACGACAAATCCTCCGTACGGCCCGCCGGGCTCGTTGAAATGCGCGTCGGCCGGTCCCCGTCCTCGGCCGGGGTCCGCAGTGACGACGAGTTCGGGCGCGCTGAAGCAGGACAGGTCCGAGAGCGGAGCCGAGCGCAGCACAATGCCGAGTTTCTCATCCGTGTAGATGATGACGAGCTTGTCGTCGACGACTGCAGCGCCGCCCTCGCCCACATTGGGGAAATCGGGGATCGTGTGCGCCTCGCCCGGCGCGGGCGCGCGGCCCGGCGCGCCCCAGCCGTCCGGTCCGAAATACCGCCAACGGGCGGGGTCCAGAAGAGTTTCCGCGTTCGCCTTGGCCACATGCGGGCCGGGGTTGCCCCTGGCCGCCTCGGAGCCGACGATGAAAAACTCCTCCTGCCCGCCGACCATATGCGAAGCGAGCTGGATCTGCTGGAAGTCCGGATTGCCGACGGCCACTGGCCGCTCTGCGGCCACCTTCGATGTGACACTGGTGCGGGCGTCGAAGTCGAACCGCTGCAACCACGAGCCTTCGCCGAGCGCAGGGCCCGCCCCGCCGGGCCCCCAGTCCACCTGCTGCCACGCCACGACGAGCTTGCCCGCCGCCATGATCGCGCCGGTCGGCACCACCGACCTCGGCTTCGCGTCCGGATAATCCCGCCCGTTGAAACGGCCCTCTTTGGCGCGCGCGAACCTCGTGCGCACATGCGGGCGTTCCACCGGGAACAACTCCCACGGGAAGTGGCAATACCGGGGATCGCGCACGAAACCGTCCATCACCATGCGGCCCCGCTGGTCCTTATGGGCGAGGAGCGCGGCGTTCCCGGCGATCCTCGGGCCGCCGAACCCCCCCAGGTTCTCGCCCTGGTCGTCGAGGTTGTCCCTGTCCCCGGTGTCCCCCATCAAATACACGTACCGCCGCACGCCGTCGTGGTCTTTTCCGAGCAACACCGGGACGCCGAGATCGGCGTTGCGCACGTTCGGCAACAACGTGTCGTCGTCCCTCCTGCCGCCGAAGAGGGACCTCATCACCCTGGTGATCCGGCCGACATAGCCCCGGCCGTGGTTTTCGGGCTGCCAGAAGTACATCGCGGACCCGCCGACGACTTCCAGCGGCTCCTCTGACTCGGGCAGCACGTTCGCCACGGTCAAAAAACGGGGATCACGGGCGGCTTGGGCCATGTCGCACTCCTCATCGTCGGCGCCGTTCTTTACGGTACTCTCAACGCATCGCAAGCACAGACCTCTCCCCCGAGCCAACCCAGCGCGGCGAAGCGCCCAAAGGCCTCAAACTCGGCGCGATCGGCCTCGTCGGCAGCATCGTGATCGGCCTTTCCGCCACAGCCCCCGCGTACAGCCTCGCCGGAGCCCTCGGCCCGCTCGCCGGGGCTGTCGGGGAGAAAATCCCGGCGATCCTGCTCGTCTCGTTCCTGCCCACGCTCTGCATCGCCTTCGCGTATCGCGAACTGTGCCGCGACACCCCGGACTGCGGCACCACCTTCACGTGGGCCACCAAAGCATTCGGGCCGTGGACGGGCTGGATGTCCGGCTGGGGCCTGGCGGTCTCGGGGATCATCGCGGTGGGCAATGCCGCCGAAATCGCCTCGATCTACCTGTTCCGCCTGTTCGGCCATCCAGCGGGCGGCGGCGCGAAAATCGCCGTCGCGGCGGCGATCATCGTGCTCATGACGTGGGTCAGCTATCGAGGCCTGGACCTCGGGGAACGCATGCAGAACGTGCTCATGGCAATCCAGTTCGGCGTGCTGGCCGTCATCTCGGCCATCGCGCTCGTCCGGGTCCTCACCCATCATGCGGGGCCGCAGGCGCTCGCCCCGCGCCTGAGCTGGCTGATCCCGACCGGCCTTTCGACCTCGCAATTCGCCGCGGGCGTCATTCTCTGCGTTTTCATCTACTGGGGATGGGACGCGTGCCTCGCGGTGGGCGAGGAGACTCGGGACTCGACCCGCACCCCTGGACGGGCGGCGGTGATCTCGACGCTGCTGCTCGTGACGACCTACGTCATGGTCAGCTACGCCGCGCAAAGCTTCGCCGGTTTCGGAACCACCGGGATCGGGCTGAACAACCCGGGCCACGCGAGCGATGTGCTCACCGTGCTCGGCGAGCCCGCCGGGGGCCAGGCAGCGGCGGTCGCCCTCCTGCTCACGGTCAGCGTCTCCGCGCTCTCCTCGACACAGACGATCATCCTGCCCACCGCGCGCCAAGCCCTCTCGATGGCCTCCTACGGCGCCCTGCCCGAGCGTTTCGCCTCCGTGAACACGAAATTCCTCACCCCTGGCTTCGCGACAACGGTCACCGGCGGATGCTGTCTGTTCTTCTATTTCGCGCTGTCCCTTGTGAGCGAAAACGTGCTCGTCGACTCGGTGTCCTCGCTCGGCCTCGCCGTGGCGTTCTACTACGCGATGACCGCCTACGCCTGCGTGTGGCACTTCCGGCGCAGCCTGACTGCTTCGCTGCGCGACTTCCTGCTGCGCGGCCTGCTGCCGTTGCTTGGCGCGCTCACGATGACCTGGGCGTTCGTGAGGAGCAGCATGGACATGGTCGATCCCGGCTACGGCGAAACCCGCTTCGGCCCTGTCGGGGGGGTCTTCGTCATCGGCGTGGGCATACTCGTGGCCGGGGCGCCGTTGATGCTCCTCGCGACCATCACCGGGAAGGACTTCTTCGCGGGTCGCACGCTCAACGCCCAGACCGAGGCCCGGATACCGCCGCCCCCGGACTCGTTGTGACCGCCGCGCTGTGATCTGAGCCCCGCACTGTGGTCTCTGGCCGGTGACTGGCGTGAGCATCGTGGGACTGGTGTGAACATTGTTGCTCGCTGGCGCGTCGGGCCGAAGGCAACCGCGCCCGACGTTATGCTCGACGCGTGCTCAGGACCGGCAAGTCACTCAAAAATGCCGCCGCCGCCTCGCTCGCCCTGTTGGCCGCGGCCTCGATCGCTCCTGCGAGCTGGGCTGATCCTGACGATGGACAGGACTCCGCCTGCGCGCAGCGCGTCACCCCGCCGCCAGCTGTCGACTCCTCCGAAGCCCCCCAGCCGGGCCATCCCGAACTGCCGCCGCTGCCCGTCCCCGCCGTCACGGTCGGCGGGGCGGCGCTCGCCTCGTGCGGCGTGGTGCAGCCCCCCGGCTCGCCCGCCCTCCCACAAGGCCCCGCGCACGGCTGGCTCGTCGCGGACCTCGACAACGGCCAAGTGCTCGCGGCCGAAGACCCGCACGGCCGGTTCCGCCCCGCCAGCACGGTCAAAACCCTCCTCGCCCTCGCGGTCCTCAACGAGTTGGACCCCAAGCAGCTGGTCCAACTGACCGAAGGCGACCAGACCGCCGACGAGGAGAGCGAGCACAAGTTCATTCAGGCAGGGACCACCTACAGCGTGTTCGACTTGCTCGAAGGCGCGCTCATGGTCTCCTCGAACGGCGCCGCGAACGCGCTGGCCCGCGTGCTCGGCGGACCCGGCGGCGTGGCAGCCGCGGTGCAGAAGATGAACAGCCTCGCCGACGAGCTCGGCGCGAAAGACACCCGGGCCACCACGCCCTCCGGCGTGGAAGCCCCCGGCGGGCCGTCGAGCAGCTCTCCCTACGATCTCGCCCTCATTTTCCGCGCGGCCATGAAGCACGCGGACTTCCGCAAGATCGTCGGCCAGAAGTCTGTGTCGATGCACGGCAACCCGGACGACTTCCCCTTGGTCAACGACAACGCGATGCTGGACGACTACCCTGGCATGCTCGGTGGCAAAACCGGGTACACCGACGACGCCGAAAAGACGTTCGTCGGCGCGGCCGAGCGGGGCAGACGGCGCCTCGTGGTGACCCAGATGTACGGCCTCAACGGCGCAAGCACGTTCCGCGAGCAGGCTGCGGCGCTTTTGGACTGGGGGTTCTCCTCCGACCCCGCCATCGGCGTGGGCAAACTGGTCGAACCCGCCCCCAAGCCCGCGCCGGCCGCCACGATCGCCGCGCCGGCCGGCGGCGCCGAGTCCTCCTCGACAGCGACAACGACGCTGTTGCTCGGCGGCATCCTGGCAGGCGGCTTGGTCCTCGCGAGCCGTGAGCTCAAACGCCGCAAGGGCGCTTCGCCGACCCACGCGTAGCCCGGTAGGGTGCTGCCCATGTCGGTGACCTACCTGCGCGGCGACCCTGGCCTTCCTCCCGTCGGCGTGGTCGAGCGCCGCCAGCCGAGCCTCCTCGCGCGCGTCCTCCTCGTCGCTGTCGCGCTCCTCGGCGCCGCCGCATGGAGCGTGATCGCGGCGCAGCGGTCCGAGCCGGTGAACGCGGTCTGGTTCGTGCTCGCCGCTATCGCGAGCTACCTCGTCGCCTACCGCTGCTACGCGAAGTTCATCGAGCGCAACGTCGTGCGGCCCCGTGACGAGAACGCCACGCCCGCCGAGCTGTTCGAGGACGGCAGAGACTTCGTCCCGACTGATCGGCGCGTCCTTTTCGGCCATCATTTCGCCGCCATCGCGGGAGCGGGCCCCCTCGTGGGGCCTGTGCTCGCCGCCCAGATGGGATACCTGCCGTGCACGCTGTGGATCGTCATCGGGGTGGTGTTCGCCGGGGCGGTGCAGGATTACCTCGTCCTCGCCTTCTCGGCCCGCAGGCGCGGACGAAGCCTCGGCCAGCTGGCACGAGAGGAGCTCGGCCCGGTCGGCGGGGCGGCGGCGCTGGTCGCCGTGCTCGCGATCATGCTGCTCTTGACCGCCGTGCTGGCCATGATCGTGGTCAATGCGCTCGCGGAAAGCCCGTGGGGCGTGTTCTCCATCGCCATGACCCTGCCGATCGCCCTGCTCATGGGAGTCTGGTTGCGCTACATCCGGCCCGGCAAAGTCGGCGAGGCCACAGCGATCGGCGTCGCCTTGCTGCTCGTGGCGGTCGCGGGCGGCGGTTGGGTCGCGGACACGCCGTGGGGCTCGCACGCCTTCGCCTTGTCCAAGACGACGATCGCGCTGGCAATCGTCGTCTACGGGTTCCTCGCCTCGGCGCTGCCGGTCTGGCTGCTGCTCGCGCCGCGCGATTACCTCTCCTCGTTCATGAAGGTCAGCGTCATCAGCCTGTTGGCCGTCGCGGTGCTGCTCGCCCGCCCGGCCACGCAGATGCCCGCGATCACCGCGTTCGCGACGAGCTGCACTGGGCCTGTTTTCGCAGGCACACTCTTCCCGTTCCTCTTCATCACCATCGCGTGCGGGGCGCTCTCGGGATTCCACGCCCTTGTCTCCTCCGGAACAACACCGAAGCTTTTGGAGAAGGAGGGCCAAGCGCGGCTGATCGGCTATGGGTCGATGCTGCTCGAATCCTTCGTCGCGATCATGGCCCTCCTGTCCGCCGTGATCCTCGACCCGCATCTGTACTTCGTGATGAACGCGCCCGTCGCAGTGACCAAAGGCACCGCAGAAGCCGCCGCGAACTGGGTCAACAGTCTCGGCTTGCCAGGAGCACCGCTCCCCTCGGCAGCGATCGGAGACGCGGCTTCGGCGGTCGGCGAGCACAGCGTCGTCTCGCGAGCAGGCGGCGCGCCGACGCTGGCCTTGGGCATGTCCCATGTGCTGAATGTTTTCGGGGGCAGCGCGCTCGCAGGATTCTGGTACCACTTCGCCATCATGTTTGAGGCGCTTTTCATCCTCACCACAGTCGACGCCGGCACCCGCGTCGCGCGGTTCATGCTGTCGGACACCCTTGGCAACGTCCGCGGCCTCGGAAAGCTCAAAGACCCCTCCTGGCGCCCAGGGTCGCTCGCGTGCTCCTTCGCGGTCGCGGCGGGGTGGGGAAGCCTCTTGCTCATGGGGGTGACCGACCCGCTCGGCGGGATCAACACGCTCTACCCGTTGTTCGGCGTCGCCAACCAGCTGCTCGCCGCTGTCGCCCTCACCGTGGTCACGATGATCCTCGTGCGCACCGGGCTCGCCCGCTGGGCCTGGGTGACGCTCGTGCCGCTGGCGTGGGATCTCACCGTCACGCTCGCCGCCTCGTGGCAAAAGATCTTCTCCGCGAACCCGGACATCGGCTACTGGGCGCAGCACCGGCGTTACGCGGCGGCGCAGGCCCGTGGCGCGAACTCCTTCGGATCGGCGAAGACTCCCGCGCAAATCGAAGCCGTCGTCCGCAACACCGCGGTGCAGGCCGCGCTTTCCGTGCTCCTCGCTGTGCTGGTGCTCGTCGTCGTGCTGACCGCCGCTTGGGTGGCGTGGCGGACATTGCGCGGTTTCCCCGCCCTGGTCGAGGAGGAGCCAGCCGTCCCGTCGCGGATCTTCGCCCCGCGCGGATTGTTCCCGACCAAAACCGAACGCGCCGTGGCCCAAGAATGGGCCACGACCGGCGCACCCGGGCGTTCGGCTTTGCCGCGCGTGTCCGAGACCGCCCAACGCTGCTGCTGAGCCAACGTATAATCGAAAATATGAACGCCACCCCGTACGCCTCCCCCTCCCCCTCCGGTTTCTTCCACGAGATCGGCCGTGTCCTGCGGTATTGGCCCGCTGTGCTCGTCTCCGGGATCGTCACCGTGGTCGCGGGCGTTCTGGCGATCATCTATCAAGATGTCACCGCCATCGTGGCCGGTCTGCTCTTCGGCCTCGGGATACTGTTCCAAGGGGTTCTCTTCGCGGCGACCGCCATCGGCGCGAAACCCGGCACGCCGGGGCGCGCGTGGCTCGGCGTGTGGGCGGTCTTGAGCATCGGGGCTGGTTTGCTCGCCATATTCTATCCGTGGTCGGGCGTGTTGGCGCTGGCCTATCTGTTGATCTTCTGGTTCCTCGTCAACGCCGTCAACAACATCGTCCGAGCCGCTTCGGACAAAAACCACCGGGTCTGGTTCGGCGTGCTCGGCGCGCTGGAGCTCATCGTCGCGGTATGGCTGCTGGTTGATATTTTCACCGCTGTCAGCACGGTTGTGCTCCTCGTCGGCTTCGGCTTGCTGCTGCGCGGCGTCGGCGAGATCGCCGTCGCGTTCCGCCTGCGCCACGTTGGCAACGTGCTGCGCAGCCAGTGAGCATGCGGTTGCGCGGAGCCGTGGCGGGGATCGCGGCCCCTTTGCTCGTCATCGCCTCCGCGCACAACGCCGCAGCAGATCCCAGCCCGTTGCCGCCAGACACGGACCTCGCCCAGTTTTTGCCTGCCCGGCAAGAGTTTCCCGCTGGCTGGACAATCGGCGAGCGGGACGGCCGTGAGAAAGCCGCTGGTTTCTCCAAGGACGGAATCCTCGCGGAGTTCGGCAAACACGCCACTCCGAAGAACTGCTACCCCGACGCCTTGGTTTTCTTCTCCGCTTCCGGGATCGCCGAAGGGGGCAAGCCCGCAGAGCCGGCGTCCGGGTCGTACGTCTTCGTGACCATCGTGCGCTCGGACGAGGACCCCCGCGCTCGCGGGTACGCCAAAATCCTCCACTACTGGGTCGACAACTGCTCGACGTACTCGGTCGAGGCGATCCCGGACTGGTCGGGCCCGATCACTGGCAGTGTGAGCGCTCGCGCCATGCCCATTGTCCGAGCCGACGACTCGGTCGCGATTCGCGTCACGGAGAAAGGCACTTCGGGGCAGGACGTGGAGCTGACCGCGATAGCGGCCAGGCTTCGCGGCGTGGAGGTTTTGGCCACGGGTTATCCCGGCGCGGACGAGCGCCTCGTCGACGCGCTCTTTCGCGCCACGGTCGACAGGATCGACCAGTGGGCGCCGTAGGAGTGCTGATGCGAGCCAGAATGCCGCAAGGCTTCGCGGCCGGATTGGCCCTCGCCGCCGCGATGCTGGCCACTGTGCCGCCTGCTGCCGCGGCGCAGGGGGATCTCGCGTCGGACACGAACCTCGACCAGTTCTACCCCGGCCAGGACGACGGGCCCGACGGTTGGTCGCTCGCGGAATCTGACCACACTGCTCCACCGTCAGCGCGTTCGACCACGCCGCCCGGCTGCTCTTTCCAAACCCTGTTCCCCGCTGAGGGCAGCCGCCGAGCGGTCCTGCCCTCAGGCTCGGTCCTCTCTGTGCAGCTGCTCCGCGCACAGAAGGACGGGGCACAGCGGGACGTGCGGACGGTCCAGTCGTGGGCCGAGCGGTGCGCAAGTTTCACGGCGCTCGGCGGCGGCGGCACGACCGGGAAGAACTGGCTGCGGGTCGAGCCCGCAGACGCGCCCTCGGCCAAAGCGGTCAGTTATCTGGTCTCGGCCCAAAGCCCCTTTGTGCCCGACGAGCTGGAACTCGCCGGAACTGTTCGCGGCGCGCTGATCCTGGTCTCGCAGACCGACCCGGGCGACGACGACTCGGCAGCCGACGTGTACCGCGCGATAGCCGCGAAAATCAACGACTGGCGCGGCTGAGCCTGCTCGCCGCCCACGACTCGATCATCTGGCGCGCGATAGAGATCGAACCCGGCAGGAACAGCTCGGCTTCGGGCTCGCCCTGCGGCGATGGGACCGGGGGGCCAGCGCCCCAGTCCAGGCCGCGTTGGAGCGCGTCGGCCACCTCGTCCACATGGAACCAACGCGCCTCTTCGATCTCGCCGTCGGCGGGGACGACCGGCTGAGCCGGGTCGCCTTGAGCGTGGAAACCCAACATGAGCGAGCGGGGGAACGGCCACGGCTGGCTGCCGAGATAGCCGATAGCGGACACATCGACCCCGACCTCTTCGGCGATCTCCCGCTTGACGCACTGCTCCAGCGACTCCCCCGGCTCGCAGAACCCGGCCAGGACGGAGAACCACCGCTGCGGCCAGATCGGCTGTCGGGCGAGGAGCACCTGGTCCGCGCCGTCGTGGACCAAACAAATGACTGCGGGGTCGGTGCGGGGGAACTCTTCTTTGCCATCGGCGGCGACGCGGACCCAGCCGCCTTTGACGAGGGCCATCGGCTCGCCCGACCAAGGCGCGAACCGAGAACGGCCCTGCCAGGAAAGCATCGCGACGGCTGTGGCGGCCAAACTCGCGTCTTCGGCCGAGAGCTGGTGCCCCGCGAAACGCAGGTCGAGCAGCTCGCCGTCTAACTCCGGCACTTGGACCGCCCACACATGGGAGCCGCCGCGTTCGCCGAGCCTGTGTTCGCCCAGCCTGTGTTCACCAAGGAACACAGCCCCTTCAACCGGGGGTTGCGGCGCGAGCTCCAGCGCCGGGCTCAAGATGAGCCTGCCCGCCTGCGCCAGGAACTGCCCGCGCCGAGTCACCAAAAGCACCCGCGCCGTGCGCCAGCCTTCGGCGAGCGCGGCGGTGTCGGCGCGAAGGCGCTCGTCCCGGCAGACCGGAGCCCTGGAGAGGAGGGGCTGCTGTGTCAAAGAGAAACCCATCGGCTCACTCCTTGCTCACCGTGTGGACGTACAAGATCCGGTCTCCCAGCTCCAACGCGTCCACGCGCTCGTCGCCGACCCGGATCAGCTCGCCGCCGCGCACCACGCCGAGCACGATGTCGGCGAGGTGTTTGGGGTCCGCGCCGACCTCGGGCTGCTCCACATCCCGCTCCGACACAGCGAAACCCGCCTCGGGGGTGAGCAAGTCCTCGATCACTTCGACCACGGACGGGGCGCTGGTGGCGATGCCGAGCAACCGTCCCGCCGTTTCGGAGGAGACCACCACAGACGTCGCGCCGGAGCGGCGCAAAAGGTGCACATTCTCCGTCTCGCGCACCGCGACCACCACTTGCGCCGACGAAGTGAGCTCGCGCGCGGTGAGCGTGACGAGCACAGCGGTGTCGTCTCGGTTGACCGCGACCACGATGGACGAAGAGCGTTCCGCTCCCGCCGACCTGAGCACATCAGAGCGGGCGGCATTGCCTTTGAGGGTGACCAGGCCCAGCTCGGACGCGGCGGAAAGCAACGCCGGATCGACGTCCACGACGACGATCCGGTTCGGCTCCACCCCGTCTGCGAGCATCGCGGCGACTGCCGAGCGCCCCTTGGTGCCGTATCCCACGACAATGTTGTGATCGCGCACTTTGTGCCTCCAACGTTGGACTCGGATCGCCTGGCGGCTCCGCTCGGCGAGCACCTGCAAGGTGGTGCCGACCAAGATGATGAGGAACAGCACTCGCATAGGCGTGATGACCAGGATGTTCACCAGTCTCGCGCCTTCGGTCACCGGAGTGATGTCGCCGTATCCGGTGGTCGTGAGCGAAACGGTGACGTAGTAAAAACAGTCCAAGAGCGTGAGCCGGCGATCCACAATGTCCCGGTAGCCCGCACGGTCCGCGTAGACGACAAAGGCGGCTACCACGAGCAGGAGCACCGCGACGAGCAGTCGGCCCGTGATGGCCCGGAGCGGGCTGACCTGACGGTCCGGAACCAACAGTCTTGGCGAGAAAGGAGCCGCCACTTGTCCTGCCGTCACGGAGGGTAAGCCTACAACGCGCTCGTCCGCGCGGCGCGCGGCGCGGCTTTTCTCGCGCGCTTTTCCCGGCGCGCCCGCGCCTTGTCCCGGTTCCCGCAGCCAGCCATCTCGCACTGGCGGCGGCCGCCTCGGCAGCAGAGCAGCCGTCGGAATCCAAGGCCGTGTTGCCGCAGACACATGTGAAGCCAGTCTCCGCGCCTCCGTTTCGCCTCGTCGCAAACCCCGTGAATGGTTACGCTTGGGCGCATGCCCGCACAGCAGGAAATCGCCGCGCGCCCGCAGACAAAGCCGCGCCGTCTCGTGTTCGCAGAAGCTGCGCAGGGCCCGCTGCTCGTGGTCTCGTGGTCGAGCGCGTTCGTGGCGGGTGTGATCGGCACGAAGGCCGGGACGCCGCTCTTGTTGTGCTGCCTGCGGTTCACCTTTGCGGCGCTGATCGTCGGCGCGCTCGCGCTGGTGATGCGATCGAAGTGGCCGACCGGCAGAACGCTCCTGCACACCGTGGTCGCGGGCGTGTTCATGCACGCCGTGCAGTTCTGTGGTTTTTACTACGGGATGGCGCACGGCCTCGGCGGCGGCGTCTCGGCGCTCATCCAAGGCCTGTCTTCCATGATCGTGATCGTCCTCGCGGCCCTCACCCTCGGCGACCGGCTGACGAGCGCGGGCTGGGCGGGCTTTGTGATCGGGGTTTTCGGCGTCGTCGTCGCGATCGAGGACCGTCTCGCCCTCTCCCCGGTCGCCGTCGCCTCCGCGTTCCTCGGCCTTGTGGGCATCACGGTCGGAACCTATTGGCAGAAACGTTTCGTCTCCGGCGTGGACGTGTTTTCGGGGACCGCGGTCCAGCTCGCCGCCTCTGCCCCGTTGGGGCTCGCCGCCACCTTGCTCTTCGAGCACCCGCAGGTGAGCGATCCCGCCCGGTTCGGGGCCGCGGTCCTCTGGATAGTGATCGTGAACTCGGTGGGCGTGTTTTTGCTGCTCAACCACATGTTGCGCACGCTGCCCGCGAGTTCGGTCTCGACTCTGTTCCTCGCCGTCCCCGCAGTCACCTCACTGCTCAGCTGGGTCGTCGCCGGACAAACGATGAGCAAGCAGGCCGTCGTCGGACTCGTGATCGGCGGATTCGGGGCCGCGCTGGCCGTGTTGGCCGGGCGGCGTGGTCGCGCCGCCGCGTAACGGGCCGGGCGTTACCGTCCCGCCGCCCAACGCCGGTCCACCACCGGGCGCAACGGAACATCGAACTTCGCAGAGGACCCGCCGAGTTCGCTGCGGCCCAATTCCAAGGAGGCTTGCAACTCGGACTCCGCGAGGGTGGCGACGATGCGCAAACCGAGCCGCTTCGTCGCTTTCGGGTCGAATCCTTCGGGGAAGCCCACGCCGCTATCGGCCACCTGGACGCTGAGCCACTGGCCTTTGCGCTCCGCGCCGATCACCACCTCGCCCGAATCGCCAGGTTTGAAGGCGTGCTCAAGGGCGTTCTGGGCCAGTTCGGTGAGGACCGTGGTCAGCGACATCGCCCGCTCCGCCTCCAAAGACCCGAATCTGCCCTGGCGGCGCACGACGACGCTCGTCCCCGGAGCGCTGAGGTCGGACAGCATCACAATGAGCTTGTCGACGATATCGTCCACCGAGACATGCTCGTTTGAGGAGATGGACAACGCGTCGTGCACCAACGCGATCGAACCGATCCGACGGACCGAGTCTTCCAGCGCCTGGCGGGCCTCCAGATTCTCCGTCCGCCTTGCTTGCATGCGCAGCAGGGCGGAGACCGACTGCAAATTGTTCTTCACGCGGTGGTGGATCTCGCGGATTGTCGCGTCCTTGCTGATCAAAGCACGTTCACGGTGGCGCAGCTCGGTCACGTCGCGGAGCAAAACCACCGCGCCAGCCATCTCGTCCGATTGCCGCAGCCCGATCACACGCCACGATGTGACGGCCCCGTTGGACTCCACTTCGACCCGCGCGTCGGCGACTTCGCCCTCCAACGTCGCCGTGAGCGCGGCTGCGGTTTCCTCGGCGATGAGCGAGCCCGAGACGGACGCGCGGACAATCTCGACCAGCTCAGAGCCCATGAACGTGCCTTCCCAGCCCAACCTGCGCAAGGCAGAAGAGGCGTTGGGGCTGGAGTAGGTGATGGCCCCGGTCTCAGCGAGCCGGAGAAACCCGTCACCAGCCCTGGGGCCAGGGCCTTTGTCCGAACGGTCTGGGAAAAATCCGTCGCAGACCATTTGGCACAGCGCGTCCGCCGCGCTTGTGTACGCCATCTCCAAGTTGCCGGCCGAGCGGGGCTGGAGCATGTTGACGTAGCGCGAAACAACCGCGATCACCTCGCCGCCCTCGCGCACCGGGATCACCTCCCTGCGGGTGGGCACGTACTCCAGCCACATCGGGTCTTCCGGTTCGATGATCTCGCCCTCGACGAACCCTCGGCGCAACTGGCTGGCGAGCGGTTCGCCCACCTCGGTGCCCACCATGTCGCCCGGCAGCAGCGTGGTGGCCGTGGTCGGCCTGCACTGCGCGACGCACACGAACCGCTCCCTCGGATCATCCCCGTCCGAGTCCTGCCCCTCGGGGGCTGTGTCCGCGTCTTGGCGCACCCACAGGAGAAAGTCGGCGAACGCGAGGTCGGCGATCAACTGCCACTCCACGACAAGGCGTTGCAGATGCTCGGCTTGCGCTCCGGCAAGGGTGGTGCGATCAGCGAGGAGCCTTCTCAGCGTCGCCACAAGCCCCCCCTTCGTGACGTCGGCTTCGGATATGTCATCCTATGAGTATGGCAAAACGAGGACGTAAGAAGCGCGACCGGCGCAAGAGCAAAGCCAATCACGGGAAACGCCCGAACAGCTGACCGCTCGCCCGGTCATTCGTCTCGGTTCTCCGAATCCACGCGAGGGTGCGAGAGATTGAGCATGTTCCGAATCTCGCCTCGCAGCTTTTCTTTGAGGCCCTCTGGCGCGCACGGCTCTGATTTGCATTTCTTCGAGAGCAGTTCCTTGATTCGGACCTCGAGCTCGTACTGCGTGTGACAGGACGGGCAGTTTTCGAAATGGGCTTCCAGCCGCTCGCGGAGTTTGACGTCGCAGCCGCCGTCCGCGACGAGCCAGAGCGCTTCGACCTCCTCACGGCATTTCGGAATCGCTCCGCGGCAATCGAAACTCGTCAAAGTCTCCGCGAGCTTCGGGTCGATCGGCTCGAAAGCCCGCTGCATCTCTTCGAGCTGCGCGCGCTGCAGCGCGCTGGGCTCCGGGCCAGGCGCCGAAACCGGCTCTGCGTCCGTGCTCAACTTGCCACCTCTTCGTTTTCATTCTCGACTGCGCTGTGGCCACGCCCGTTGCGGCGAGCTTCGGGGCCGATGCCGTATTCGGCGGCGAGGCCTTCGAGCTGGCTGCGCAGCTGCTTCCTGCCTCGATGCAACCGGGACATGACCGTTCCGATTGGGATTTCCAGGATGTCGGCTATCTCCCGATACGGGAAACCCTCGACATCCGCGTAGTACACGACCATTCGGAAATCCTCCGGCAACGACTGCAACGCCTTCATGATCTCCGTGTCGGGCAGACCGTCCAGCGCCTCGACCTCCGCCGAGCGCAGTCCGACCGAGTCGTGGCTCGCCACGTCCGCGAGCTGCCAGTCGGTGATCTCATCCGTCGGGTATTGGGAAGGCTGGCGTTGGCGCTTGCGATAGGAGTTGATGTAGGTGTTCGTGAGGATGCGGTGCAGCCACGCGGAGAGGTTCGTCCCCTCGGCGAAGGTGTGGAACGCGCCGAAAGCCTTGATGTACGTCTCTTGCACCAGATCCTCAGCGTCCTGCGGGTTGTGCGTCATCCGCATCGCGGCCCAGTACAGTTTGTCGAGCAGCGGCATTGCCTCCTGCTCGAAACGGCGGCTGAGCTCGGCTTGGGACTGGCTGGAACGCGACAGGGGCTCCTCTGCCGAATCCTTCACAGGCATCCGGGCTCCACGCGGGGGCTTCGAAAACATGGAGGACGGCGCATCTTTCAACAGTAGCGCAGCAGCGTCCGTCCTGCGTTCGGGGCATAGCACTGACATATCGACGGCGCTCCTCTCTGTCCATCTGGAGAACACTGCAGGGTCGGAGTTTGTTCCCGGCGCGCCAGGGCGGCGCCGCGGACGGACACAGCGCCCCGCTGGCCGAACACACGGGGACCACTGCGACAATGGCGGGGTGAGTTTTTGGGACGCCCCCGCGGTCCGCGGTCCGCTCGACGCGGTGGTGGTCGTGCCTGGCTCCAAATCGATCACCAACCGGGCGCTGGTGCTCGCCGCGCTCGCCCGGACCCCGTCCCGGATCTTCGGCGCGTTGCGCAGCCGTGACACCGACCTCATGCTCGACGCGCTGCGACAGCTGGGCGCCGGCGTCGAGATCGGGGACGACGGGACGACGGTGGACGTCGCCCCTGCCCCCCTGCGCGGAGGGTCCGTCGACGTCGGCCTGGCCGGCACGGTCATGCGGTTCCTGCCGCCAGTGGCGGCGCTGGCCGAGGGCCCGGTCCGCTTCGACGGGGACGAGCAGGCCCGCGCGCGTCCGCTCGGCACAATCCTGAACGCCTTGCGCGACCTTGGTGTGACTGTGGACGGCGACGGGCTGCCGTTCACCGTCCGGGGCGCGGGCGCAGTCCGGGGCGGCGAAGTAGCCATCGACGCCTCGGCTTCTTCGCAATTCGTCTCGGGCCTCTTGCTCTCCGGAGCCCGGTACGACGAGGGGCTCGCCGTCCGACACGTCGGCGGCCCGCTGCCCTCCGCGCCGCACATCGACATGACCGTCGAGATGCTTGCGGCGTCCGGAGTGCGCGTGGAACAACCCGAACGGCATATGTGGCGGATCCCGCCCGCGTCCTTCAGCGGACGGGAATGGCATGTGGAACCCGATCTCTCCAACGCGGGCCCGTTCCTCGCCGCGGCAGCAGTGGCCGGTGGCCAGGTCCGAGTCCCGAGCTGGCCTCAGTCCACCACGCAAGCGGGCGACCAGATCCGGCACATCCTCGCCAGCATGGGCGCGACCGTGCGGTGGGAAGACGGGTGGCTCACCGTGAACGGCAGCGGCGAGCTCACCGGGATCGACATCGACCTTGGCGAGATCGGCGAACTCACCCCGACTGTGGCCGCGCTCGCCGCGCTCGCCTCCTCCCCCTCTTCGTTGCGGGGGATCACGCACTTGCGCGGCCATGAGACCGACCGGCTCGCAGCGCTGTCCTCACAGATCAACGCGCTGGGCGGGCACTGCGTCGAACTCGACGACGGACTGTCGATCACCCCAAAAGCGCTCCGGGGCGGGCCGTGGAAAGCCTTCGCCGACCACCGCATGGCCACTGCGGGCGCGATCATCGGACTGAAAATCCCCGGCGTGCGGGTGGACGATGTGGACTGCACGAGCAAGACGCTGCCCGGATTCGCCGACCTCTGGGCCCAGATGTGCGCGACCGCATCGGACGGTGCATGAAACGAGGACAAGACCTCAGCCGTTACGACGAGTCTGACGTGCGTCTTCGACCGGGGGCCCCGAACCGTGCCCGCACCAAACGCAGGCCGGAGCACACCGAGGCGAAACCGGCGATGGTGGTCGGGATCGCCCGAGGCCGCCAGCTGTGCGCGTTGGAGGATTCCGACATCCTGGTCCCCACCGTGCGCGCCAGGGAACTGGGCCGACGCGGCGTGGTGGTCGGCGACCGCGTGCATCTCGACGGGGACGTGTCCGGGGCGGCGGACACACTGGCGCGGATCGTCCGGGTGGACAAGCGCTCGTCCGCCCTGCGCCGCACAGCTGAGGACGACGCCGGGTCCCCCGGCGGCGCGGTGGAGCGAGCCGTTGTCGCCAACGCGAGCCAACTGCTCATCGTCGTCGCGGCGGCGGACCCGCCGCCGCGGATGGGGCTCGTGCGCCGGGCTCTCGTCGCGGCCTACGCGGAAGGCATCGTCCCCAGGCTCGCGATCACCAAGACCGACCTCGCCGACCCGGCCGAGTTCGAAGCCGGGTTCTCGGGCCTTGAGCTCGACATCCAACGCTGCGGCACAGAAGACGACCTCGCCGATCTGGAAGGACTGTTCGAGGACCAGTTGACCGTGCTGCTCGGGCATTCCGGAGTCGGCAAATCCACGCTCGTGAACCGGCTCGCCCCGAGCGCGAACCGCGTGGTCGGCGAGCTGACCCGGATCGGCAAGGGCAAGCACACCTCCACCGACGCGCGCGCCTTCCCCTTGCCGCGCGGCGGTTGGATCGTGGACACCCCCGGCGTGCGCTCCTTCGGTCTGGGCCACGTCTCGCCCGAGCAAGTTTTGGGCGCGTTCTGCGACCTGTCGGAGGCGGCTGAGGACTGCCCGAGGGGGTGCGGGCACCTCGGGCCGCCCGCCGATCCAGAATGCCAGCTCGACGAGCTGGCCGACCAAGCGAGGGTCGCCGCCGTCCGAGAGCTGATGCGCAGCGTGGGAGCATAAAGCCATGGCCGACCAACGCCCGCCGCTCCCCCCGTTCGATCAGAACGGCCTCATGACGCACCGGCACGCCAGCATCAACGACCTGCCCCTGCGCGCGTCCGAGCGGCTTGTGCGCTGGCCGCTCGGACGCCGCCCCGACCATCGCCCAGGACTGGGCGAGCTGGGCCCCTGATAAGGAGAAACCGCCATGCCCCACGCCCAATTCGACCCCACAGCGCGCGAAGAGCTCGCCCTCGCCGCAGTCGAGGCAAAAATCCAGAAAGACCTCACCTGGCACGAGATCGCCGAAGCCGCCGGTTTCTCCACCGCTTTCGTCACCGCGGCCGTCCTCGGCCAGCACGCGCTCCCGAAAGAGTCCGCGGAGAAGGTCGCTGCGCTCCTCGACCTCGACGCAGAAGAAACCCTGCTGCTCCAGACCATCCCGCTGCGGGGGTCCATTCCCGGCGGCGTGCCGACCGACCCGACCATCTATCGGTTCTACGAAATGGTGCAGGTCTACGGCACGACGCTGAAGGCATTGATCCATGAGCAGTTCGGCGACGGCATCATCAGCGCGATCAACTTCCGGTTGGACGTGCAGAAAGTGCCGGACCCGGAAGGCGGGCACCGAGCCGTTATCACGCTCGACGGCAAATACCTGCCGACGAAACCGTTCTAGAGGGCGCTTGCGCCGTCAGCCGAAGTGTTGTTCGAAAGTGCGCGCCGCCGCAGATTCCCAATCCCGCGCCCGCGCGGCTGCGCGGCGAGCCTTGCGCTTCGTCGACTCGTACGCCGATTTCAGGCCTTGCCGAACGCCGGTCGCGGGATCGATCTTCGGCTTCGCGGGCTCCCCCGCGACGCGGAAGCGCAATTCCGAGGAGGTTTCCGGGGCGTTGTCGCTCGTGGCGCTCAAAAAACGGTCCGGCAGCGAGAGCTTGGCGATCGTGCGCCACGTCAAGAAATACTGCCGGGCGAACGCGCCCGTTGTGTACGGCAGGTCGTACTTCTCGCAGAGCGCGCGGACCTTCACAGCGATCTCGTGGTAGTGGTTGCTCGGCAGATCGGGGAAGATGTGGTGCTCGATCTGGTGGGAGAGATGGCCGGAGAGGAAACCGAGCACCCGGCCCGCGTTGAAATTCGCCGAGCCGAGCATCTGACGCAGATACCACTGGCCCCGAGTCTCGTTCTCCACGTCGGCTTGGGTGAACTTCTCCGCCCCGTCCGGGAAGTGCCCGCAGAAAATCACCGCGTTCGCCCAAATATTGCGGATCACATTCGCCAACGCGTTCGCGGTGAGCGTGGTGCGGAAGGCCTTGCCCGTCAACGCCGGGAACAGCACATAGTCTTTCGTGATCTGGCGGCGGATTTTCTCGCCCGACTCGCGGCGGCGCTTTTTGGCCAGCGCCCGCTCGGCGGGGTCTTCGATCTTCTGGATCGTCTTGTCGCGCAGCACGATGCTCTGCATCCCCACGCCCCACTCGAAGAACAAGGTCAGAAGGGTGTTCCAGAACAAGTTGGCAAGGTGGGCCGGATTCCACGGCTCGTCCCTGGTCACCCGGATCGTGCCGTAGCCGATGTCGTCGTCGAGACCGAGGATGTTCGTGTACTTGTGGTGCAAATGGTTGTGCGTGTGCTGCCAGTGCGAGGAGACGCCCACCATGTCCCACTCCCAGGTGGAGGAGTGGATCTCGGGGTCGTTCATCCAGTCCCACTGCCCGTGCATGACGTTGTGGCCGATCTCCATGTTCTCGACGATCTTCGCGAGCCCGAGCGAGACGGCCCCGAGCCACCAGAGCCCCTTGCGCCGGCTGCCGACCAAAGCCAGCCGGCCGACGAGTTCGAGGGAACGCTGGAAGCGGATCGTGTTGCGGATGTAACGGGCGTCGCGTTCGCCCCGCGCCGACTCGATATCGCGGCGGATGGCGTCGAGCTCTTCGCCGATGGCCTCGATGTCCGTCTCGGTGAGATGGGCGAACTCTTTGATGTCACTGATCGCCATAAATGCCTTTCCACGCGATGGCCGTTACGGGAGCAGGCCGGTTCGAAACCGGCACGGCTCCACAGTATAGAAATGTCTCTGCCAGGAACCGAAAATCTTTCACGAACAGGCGGTGATCAACTGGCCAACACCGGGTGCGCGGGCGCGAGCCCAGGAAGACGCCGGACCGTGCGGATGAGCCGTTTCTGCCACGCGGGCCGCGTCATGCCGTACGCGGTGTTCAGGCCGAGCCGCCCGCCGGAGGCCGATCTCGCCGGTTCGTCGAGCCCTCGGAAGCGCAACTCGGAGGAGGTCTCCGGCGCGTTGTCGCTCGTGGCGCTCAAAAAGCGGTCCGGCAGCGAGAGCTTGGCGATCGTGCGCCACGTCAAGAAGTACTGCCTGGGGAACGAGCCGGTCGTGTACGGCAGGTCATATTTGGCGCAGATCTCCCGCACTCGTTTGGAGATTTCATAGAGCCGGTTGCTCGGTATGTCCGGGTACAGGTGGTGCTCGATCTGGTGGCACAGGTTGCCCGACATGAAGCGCATGAGCGGGCCGGCGGTGAAGTTGGCCGAGCCGAGCATCTGGCGCAGATACCACTGGCCTTGGGTCTCGCGCTCGATCTCGGCGGCGGTGAACTTCTCCGCCCCGTCTGGGAAGTGCCCGCAGAAAATCACCGCGTTCGACCAGAAATTGCGGATCAGATTGGCCACGAAGTTGGCCCGCAGGGTCGATTTGAACGCCGGGCCGGTGAGCGCGGGGAACAGCAGGTAGTCCTTGCCGATTTGTTTGGCGATCTTCTTGGCGACCTCGCCGACTTTCCGCTTGCCCTCCGCAGAGGCGTACCAGCTGGGCGGCTTGGCCTCCATGTTCGCGGCGGCGCTCGGGCTGATGTGCTGCAACGCGACGCCGAACTCGAAGAGCGAAGCCAGAAGGGTGTTCCACAGCAGGTTGCCGAGGTGGCTCGGCTTCCACGGCTCGTCCCTGGTCACCCGGACCACGCCGTAGCCGACGTCCTCGTCAAGGCCGACGATGTTCGTGTACTTGTGGTGCAAATAGTTGTGCTGGTGCTTCCAATGGGCGGCTGGCGAGGTGTTGTCCCATTCCCACTGCGAGGAGTGGACCTCGGGGTCGTTCATCCAGTCCCACTGCCCGTGCATGACGTTGTGGCCGATCTCCATGTTCTCGACGATCTTCGCGACGCCCAGTGCGACGGCCCCGAGCCACCACAACACGGGCGTGCGGCTGCCGAACAACACGATCCTGCCGGCAAGCTCCATCGAACGTTGGAAACGGATCGTGTTGTAGATGTAGCGCGAGTCCCGCGCGCCGAGCGAACTCTCGATGTCGCGCCTGATGGCGTCGAACTCCTCGCCAATGGCCTCGACATCCGTCTCGGTGAGATGCGCGAATTCTTTGATGTCGCTGATCGCCATACTGCCTCCGCGGCCTTCGTTTTGTCGCGAGTTCAGAACGGGCCGCGCGCCTGAACTCAGGCGAGGCAGCTTTTCGCCGAGCTCTTTCAGCCGGGCTGCTCTCACCCAATCGCCGCCCAATGATTGTGACTGCGCCCACGGGAAATTATAGGTCGATAACGCAGTTACCGACAGGGGCGGTGCAACAGGTTTGTATGCGTTCGCCCTCCTCGTGAAGATTTCCGTTACGCAGATCACAAACAGTCCCTTGCGAGAGCTGACTGGAGCAGGTGTGGCAAATGCCCATCCGGCAGCCGAACGGAAGCACCAGCCCCGCGCTCTCGCCAGCTTCGAGAATCGTCGTCGCCCCGTCCGAAACCACCTCCTTGTCCGAGCGCGCAAACCGGACCACGCCGCCCAACGCCCCGGAGCCAGCCCCCTCGGACGGACCGGTGCGGCGCAAGGCGAACTGCTCCGTCTTCAGGCGCTCGGGCACCCCGGCCGCGGTCCACCACGCCGCGAGGGCCTCCAAGAGCTCCGCGGGCCCGCAGGCCCACGTCTGGCGCTCGCGCCAGTCCGGGACGAGTTCGCTCAGACGCTGCTCGTCCAGGCGGCCCTGCGCGGAGGTGATCTGGAGATGGAAGGCGAGGCTCAGGAACTTTTGGCCGAACTCACGCAGCTCTTGGCCGAAGATGACGCCCTGTTCGGTCCGCTCGGAATGCACATGCGCCACCTGGACCGGCATATCTCGGCGGGCGAGGTGCCGCAGCATGGACATGACCGGCGTGATGCCGCTGCCCGCGGTGATGAAGAGGATCTTGGGCGGCGGCGGCTCGGGGAGGTGGAAATCCCCGGCAGGAGCTTGCAGTCGGATCACCGTCCCCGGACGAACCCCCGAAGTCAAATGCGAGGAGAGCCTGCCCTCCGGCACCGCGCGCACAGTCACCGAGAGCGGCGCGTGCATGGCTCGGCTCTTGACGGAGTACGCCGGGACGCTGGTCAAGGAGTAGGAGCGCCAAACCCACCTTCCTTCGATCCGGACACCGACGCCGACGTGTTGGCCAGGCGCGAACCTCGGATCGAATCCCCAGCCGGGACGGATCACCAGGGTGGTCGAATCGGCCGTCTCCGGGCGCACATCGATGATCTGGCCGCGCAGCTCGCGCGCGGACCACAGCGGGTTGAAAAGCTGCGCGTAGTCATCCGGCAGCAACGGGTGGGACAGGCGGGCCACAGCGCCTCGGACCATATTGACGCCCCAGTTCCGCGCCGGAATGTGCTGTGCAGGTTTTTCAAGCCACGCTCGTATGCCCATATCTGGAAGTCTAGCCAGCGCTGCAGGGACCCGACGAAGCACGATGCGTCCAACCCCGGCGGAGGGCGCCGCCGCGCTGGACGAGGCGCTCAGTCCCCTAAATGCAACACCAGTGAGAGTTCCGTCGACGCGTACCACGCGAGCGGCTCGTCTTGCGCGTCGGCCACGATGTGCTCGGCGTCGCAGTCGCCCAGATCGGCCGCGTCAACCGCCTGAACAGCCCTGGCCACCACGTCTTTCGCCGAGAGCAAGTCCACGTAGAGGCAGTCGACCGCGTCGAGCTTGACCGGGCCTTCTACACGCACCACCGCGTCGTCGAGGTCGGGGCGCAAGGTCGCCGAAGCGACCTCGAGCACCAACACCACCCGAAGCGGGGGCGCGTCGTCCTCCTCGGACAAGAGGCGCAACGAGGCGAGCGCGGCCTCGTCCAACGCCACCTCGGCGAGTTCCTCGTCGTCGCCGCTCGCATACGCCTCGCGCAACGCGGGAGTCACCGCGAAGGCAGTGCCGGAGCGGGGACGGACCTCGCCAGACTCAAGCCATTGCGCGAGCAAGCCCAACGTCGCAGGCACGAACACACGGCGCAGCTCCTGGTGCGAGGAATCCCTTTCGCGCTTCGCGGGCTCAGACATACCTTCTGCGCCCTCAGGGGCGCTCACCGCCCCTGCTTCCGTGCCGCCGCCCGGCGCTGGCGCCGGGTGCCCTGCGGCAGTTCGCCAGGCGAAGGGCTGCGACTGACCACAGCAGCGCCGTCCTCGCCGGGAGCCGTGTAGGTGAGCGCCTCCTCCGGCTCGGAATCAGGCTCAGGGGAGCCGCCGATCTGGGGCTTCGGTTGCCCGTGCGGCGCTGCGGAGTCCTCTTCCCCGCCCTGGGGCCGCTGGGCCGCCTCGGGCTGCGGCTCAACGGTGACGTTCACGTTGAAGAGGAAACCCACCACCTCTTCCTTCAGGCCGTCGAGCATGCCGGTGAACATGTCGAAGCCTTCGCGCTGATATTCGACCAGCGGGTCGCGCTGCGCCATCGCGCGCAGGCCGATGCCTTCCTTCAGGTAGTCCATCTCGTAGAGGTGCTCGCGCCATTTGCGGTCGAGCACTTGCAGCATAATCATCCGCTCCAGCTGGGCCATCCCGCCTTCGCCGACGACAGCGTCGATCTCTTCCGTGCGCTTCTTGTAGTGCGCTCGGGCGTCGTCGAGGACCTTCTCCAGCAGCTCCTCGGCGCTCACATCCTTGCGATGGCCCTTCTTGTCGGTCGGGACGGCTTCCTCCTGGGAGATCCCGACCGGGTAGAGCGTGCGCAACGCCGCCCACAACGCGCCGAGGTCCCAGTCCTCCGCGTAGCCCTCCGCGGTCGCGCCGTTCACGTAGGCGGTGACCGTGTCGGTGATCATGTGCTGGACCTGTTCGCCGAGGTCTTCGCCTTCAAGTATCCGCCGACGTTCTGCGTAGATCACCTTGCGCTGCTCGTTCATCACGTCGTCGTATTTGAGGACGTTTTTGCGGCTCTCGAAGTTCATCTGCTCGATGTCGGTCTGCGCGGTCTTGATCGCCCGTGTCACGAGTTTGTGCTCGAGCGGCACGTCGTCCGGCTGCCCGCCGCTGCGCAGCGCGAACTCCAAAATGCCCTGGTTGAACCTGCGCATCAGCTCGTCGCCGAGGGAGAGGTAGAAGCGCGACTCGCCTGGGTCGCCCTGACGGCCCGCGCGGCCCCGGAGCTGGTTGTCGATGCGCCGGGACTCGTGGCGCTCCGTGCCGAGGACGTAGAGCCCGCCCGCGTCACGGACCTTTTCGGCCTCCTCCTCGGCTTTCTTCTTGACCTCGGTGAGCGTCGGCTCCCACCGGGCCTCGTACTCCTCCGGCGTGTTCACCGGGTCAAGGCCCTGCTCGCGCAAATGCTCGTCGGCGATCACGTCGACGTTGCCGCCGAGCACGATGTCCGTGCCTCGTCCCGCCATGTTCGTGGCCACCGTGACCGCCCCGAGCCTGCCCGCGCGGGCAATGATGGCGGCCTCCTGCTCGTGGTACTTGGCGTTGAGCACCGTGTGCGGCACATTGCTCTTCTTGAGCAGCCTCGAAAGATGCTCCGAGCGTTCCACGCTCGTGGTGCCGATGAGCACCGGCTGGCCCTTCTTGTGCCGTTCGGCGACGTCGGCCACCACCGCGTCGAACTTCGCGTCCTGGGTGCGGTAGATGAGATCGGCCTGGTCCGTGCGGATCATGCTCCGGTTCGTGGGGATGGAGACCACGCCCAGCTTGTAGATCTGCTGGAATTCGCTCGCCTCGGTCCGGGCCGTGCCGGTCATGCCCGCGAGCTTGTCGTAAAGGCGGAAATAGTTTTGCAGGGTGATCGTCGCGAAAGTCTGGTTCTCAGCCTTGACCTCGACATTCTCCTTGGCCTCGATCGCCTGGTGCAAGCCTTCGTTGTACCGCCTGCCCACCAGGAGCCGGCCGGTGTGCTCGTCGACGATCAGCACTTCCCCGCTCTGGACGAGGTAGTCCTTGTCCCGGACGAAGAGCTCCTTCGCCTTGACCGCGTTGTTGAGATAGCTGACCAGCGCTGAGTTCGCGGCCTCGTAAAGATTCCCGATGCCGAGCTGGTCCTCCACGAAACTCACGCCGGCCTCGGACACCCCGACGGTGCGCTTGCGCAGATCGACCTCGTAATGCACGTCTTTCTTCATGCGCTCGACGATCCGGGCGAATTCGATGTACCACTTGGACGAGGAATCGGCGGGCCCCGAGATGATGAGCGGGGTGCGCGCCTCGTCGATGAGGATGGAGTCGACCTCGTCGACGATGGCGAACGCATGTCCTCGCTGCACCAAGTCGTTCACATTGTGCGCCATGTTGTCGCGCAAGTAGTCGAAGCCGAACTCGTTGTTCGTCCCGTACGTGATGTCCGCCTGGTAGGCCTCCCGCCTGCGGGCGGAGCCGCCACCGGCCAAAATGGCCCCGACGCTCAACCCGAGGAAGCGGTGCACGCGGCCCATCCACTCGGCGTCGCGCTTGGCGAGGTAGTCGTTCGTCGTGACGACATGGACGCCGTCGCCGGAAAGCGCGTTGAGGTACACGGGCAGAACCGAGGTCAGGGTCTTCCCCTCGCCCGTCTTCATCTCGGCGATATTGCCGTAGTGCAGCGCGGCCCCGCCCATGACCTGCACGTCGTAATGCCTCTGCGACAGCACGCGCATCGAGGCCTCCCGCGCGGTCGCGAACGCCTCGGGCACGAGGTCGTCAAGGCTCTCGCCGTTCTTGTGCCGCTTTTTGAACTCGTCCGTCTTGGCCTGGAGCTCGGCGTCGGTCAGCTTCTCGAAATCGTCAGAAAGCGAATTGACCTGGCTGACAACGTTGCCGAGGCGCTTGAGCGCGCGGCCCTCTCCGATTCGCAGCAGTCTGTCGAGCAACGACACCGAAACACTCATTTCTCTCGTCGCGGGCAAGTTCCTTGTCCCCTGCCCTGCGGTCTTCTTCCAGCCGGAACTCGATCCGGCGAACGCATCCATACTAGGGGACGAAGCGCGTGCGGCGCGTTATGCTCGTGGCGCAGCCCCAGCGGGGCGGGGCGAGGACCATGAGCGGAGGACAGGCCATGAACCGGCAAATCCGCATCGGCGTGCAGCTTCAACAGCAGCACGCCCGCGATTACTCGGCAATCCGCGACGCGGTGTCCCGCGCCGAAGACATCGGCGCGGACATTGTTTTCAACTGGGACCATTTCTTCCCGTTGCACGGCGGCGAGTTCCCGTCGCACGGCGGCGAGCCGGATGGCGGCGATCAAACCGCTCCGCGGTGGCAGGACGGAACGCACTTCGGCGACGGCTGGACCCTTTTGGCCGCTTGGGCGGAGCAGACTTCCCGCGTGCAGCTCGGGGTGCTGGTCACCTGCCTCGGCTACCGGAATCCCGACTTGCTCGCCGACATGGCGCGGACCGTCGACCATACCAGCGGCGGCAGGGTGATCCTCGGCGTCGGCGCGGGCTGGGCCGAAAAGGACTACGCCGAGTACGGCTACGAGTTCGGCACAGCGGGCTCCCGGCTCGACCGCTTCGCGGATGGCCTTGAGCGGGTCAAAGCCCGACTGGGAAAACTCAACCCCCCGCCGCTCGGCGGGGGCCTGCCGATCCTCATCGGCGGCAGCGGCGAGCGCAAGACGCTGCGCGAAGTGGCCAAACACGCGGACATCTGGCACAGCTTCCTCCCCCTGCCGGAGTTCCTCCGCAAAAACGCGGTCTTGGCGGAGCACGGGGCCCAGGTCGGCCGGGACGTCTCCCAGATCGAGCGCTCCATGAACTGGCCCGGCTCGGGGAGCACGATCATCACGGCTGTGGACCCGGCCCGAGCACCACGCGTGGCAGATGCGCTCCTCAGCGCAGGCGTCACGCTCTTCACCGTCGGCGCCTCTGGCCCCGATTACGATTTCACCACGTTGCGGGAGGCCATACGCTGGCGTGACGCGAATGCTTAGCCCGCGCCGCGCCAGGGCGGCCGACTACTGCTGCTCGAGGCGGATCAGTCCGTAGTCGTACCCCCGCCTGCGGTAGACGACGGACGGCAGACCGGTCTCCTTGTCGTGGAAAAGATAGAAGTCGTGGCCGACGAGCTCCATACGGTTGAGCGCGTCCTCCACTCCCATCGGAGAGGTCGGATGCGACTTGACCCGCACGATCTGGCCTGGGCCAGAGGGCGCCTTGTCCGCCTGCGCGTCCCCTCGCGCCGGGGAGAAGCCCGACGAGGCCCCCAAGGCGGGCGAGGCTTGCGCCGAGCCGGGGCCGCCATTGGCCGCCGCAGGCGCCATTTCCGGCTCCCAGCCGTTCGCCGTGGCCTCGGCGACGGAAGTCGGCCGGTGTTGCCCGTGGTGCACCTGGCGGCGGTCCTTGCTGCGCCGCAGCCGCTCTATGATCTTGTCCGCCGCGAGGT
This sequence comes from Segniliparus rotundus DSM 44985, assembly GCF_000092825.1. Classification (NCBI taxonomy): domain Bacteria; kingdom Bacillati; phylum Actinomycetota; class Actinomycetes; order Mycobacteriales; family Segniliparaceae; genus Segniliparus; species Segniliparus rotundus. The sequence goes on from NC_014168.1 coordinate 2,240,098, forward strand.
CCAAAGCGGCGTAGAAGGTTTCCGCCCGCGCTTCGGCGCGGACCACCGGCCCCTTGCCGAGCACGGTCACTTGGACCCGTTGGCATTGCTTGGACTGCCGAGGGTTCGACTCGTGGGCGAGCTCCACTTCCACCCTGTGGCAATGCGCGTCGAATTTCTCCAAACGCGCCATTTTCTCGGCGACGTGTTCGCGGAAGTGCTCTGGGACGACGACCCGGCGACCGGTCACCACAATGTTCGGACGGGCTTCTTGGTTCGGATGCGATTCGGGCTCTTCGGCGAACTCCGCCTCGCCGCGCCTGACTGCCAATTGCTGGGTCATTCTCGAACCTCCTTGTTCTCAGGCCGAGGCCGCCACGACCGCGCGGCCTTTTCGGGCAGCGAACCGACAGTCCGGACTCGGACCTGTCACCATGTCCGCTCCTTGTGACGGTAGTCGCAATTTTGCGATCTTGCCACCCCTGAACGTCATCCGGTGACCAAAGAGACGTCATCTTCTCGTCACCCGGCGATCACCACGACGGCGGCCACCGGAACACCCGCCCCGGCCAAGGCGCGAATCGCTTCGCACGCGGTGGCCCCAGAAGTGAGCACATCGTCCACCAGCACCGTCAACCGGCCCGCAGCCGGCGCCGGGACCGCCCGCACGCGCACCCTGCCTCGGACGTTCGCGCGGCGCTGCCCAGCGCCGAGGCCCACCGAGTCGCGCACGCCGAGCCGATAGCGGAGCAGGTCCTCCACATCGGTGTTCGGCAGCGCCCGCGAAGCAACAGCGGCGAACCGCAACACAGGGTCCCCGCCCCTCGCCCGCGACGAGCGCCAACGTGTCGGCGCGGGCACAAGGCGCAATCCCCGCCGGGGCGCGAGCGCGCCCCGGCCGCGCAGCTGGGCGAGCAGGCGGGCGAGCTGCTCCCCCAACGGGGCCGCCATATCACGACGGCCGCCCGCCTTGGCGGCGAGCACCGCGCCGCGGCGCGGCCCGCCGTACCTGCCGCCCGAATACACCGGCACGCCAGGGTCGAACACGGGACGCAGACGGCACGGCTCGCCCCTGGTCCGCCGCGCGCAGTCCGCGCACCAGAGCACGCCCCGCGTCCGGCAGCCGCCGCACTCCCTCGGAGCCAACAAGTCCACGAACGACCGCCCGAGCGACCCCAAACCCTCGACCACGTCCATGCCCGCAAGCATGCCAGCGCGCACTGACAATGTTCCGGGCCAAAACGGGCCCGCCTGCCCGACCGGCTCTTCCGACGCAGCCCCGGAAAACGCTATTTCGGCAGGACGATGGTCGACAAGGTTCCGTGGAGCATCGGGATCTCTTTCCAGAAATCCTCGGCCCCGCTGTTTTTGCGCAGCTGCAGCACCGCCCGAGAGTCCGTGACGTACATCGTCGTCGCAGAGGCGGTGATGGAGGAGATCGGCGGCGTGAGGTTGCGGCTCGGCACCGTGACCGAGAACGGGCTGCCGATGGGGACTTCGAGCACGGGGGACTGCAAGGCGGTGGGGACGGCGGGGGCCTGCGCCACGTACAGCACATCGCCAACGCCCCAATCCACACTGGTCACCTGCACGGGATGGTCCGGGGTGGAGGTCAGCAGGGATTGCGCGTCGGTCAACGTGTAAACCCCGTTCTCGTTCTGCCGCACGTTCATCGTGATGAGCCTGCCGCTCACGACCAGCGCGGCCCTGACCCCGTCAGGCGAGAGCCGAAGCTCCGTGATCGGACCGTCCTGCGGCGCGCGGCCAAGTTCTGAAACGTCCACTTCCGAACGGCTCAGCTGGCCGTTCGGGTCGACGCTGACCGAGGCCACCGTGCTGCCGTCAAGCACCGTCCACACCTTCGAGCCGTCCGGGGTCCAGGTGGGCCTGGTCATGGTGTGCTCGGCGGCGGCCCCGAGGTTCACCGTTTTATCCGGCGGCCCCACCATCAGCTGCGCCGAGCCGTCTGGGCCTTTGACCACGGCCGCGGCGAACGTCTCCTGTTGGTTCACCGCGGCGGCGAGGATGGAGTTCACCACCCCGAGCGCCCCGGCCACTCGCTGCACCCCCCGGTCGGTGACTCGGGCCAGCGTGCCCCCGGAGACCGCGTACATCGAGTTTCCCGCAGACTCCGCGTTCGGGTCCCACGCCGCGACGTCGTTCACCGTCCAGCCAGAGGCTAGGCGCTCTTCGAGCGGGGAACCATCGGCGGAAAGCGCATAGGGCCCGGTGACGCCGGCCGCGGCCAGCGTCCAGACCACTTGCGCCGCGAGCAGCTGCTTGTCTTTTTGGCTGAGTTCGCCGAGCCCGGTGAAGTCGACGCTCAGGCCTCGGGCGTTCGGATTGCCCGGCAGGGCGCTCACGCGGGCGACGGGCGAGCGCAACGCCGCCCGCTGCGGGATCTGCGTGCGCACCGCGTTCGCCAGAACTGGTCTCGGCCCCTTGATGAGCGAGCGCACCAGCTGCTCCGCCATTGCCGTCTGATCCCCGCAGACCCACCTCGGGTCCGGCACCAGCTGCGCGCCGGACGGGTTCAAAAAGTACAGGTTGCGGCGCTGGTAACGGTATTGGAACTGCTTCGCGTCGACGAGCACCCCCTTGTCGAGCGAGCTGATGCGCCATTCCCCGCGCACTCTCGTGACTTCGATTTGCCGGTCCACCGCGGTGTCGTCCCGGCCCACCACGCCGTCTGGCTCGATGTGGCCGACCGCGAGAGCGCGGATCTGAAAACGCATCCGATCGGACTGGTGCTCGTTCTGCTCCTCGGGGACGAGCACGTCGATGGTGTCGATCACTGCGCCCCCGGACCCGTCGTCCCAGCCGCGCGACGCCTCTTCAGTGAGAAATTTCCGGGCCTTGCCATGCCGGTCGGCGGGATCGACCGAAGCTTTCAAGAAATCTCGGATCAACGTCTCCGGGGCCATGCCCGGAGCAGGCTCGGGGACAGCCATGGTGTCTTGCGCCCCCATCGCCCGCTGCACCGGCCCGAGCGCATGGGGCGGGCTGCCCGTGGGGATCGTCGCGCACGATGCGACCAGCGCCGCGCACAAAGCCAACGAAGCCGCGCGGGGCAGCAGACGCCCAAGCCGCATCACTCGGCCCCTTTCCCTCGGGTCGCCGAAGAGTCCGCCAACACCTCGCGAAGCTCGTGTGCGGACGGGATGCGCTGCGGGCTGGCCGGTTTGAGCGGCAGCGGGCTGCCGACCACCTTGTGCCCGCGCACCAGCGGCAACGTCAGCCGGAAACACGCGCCCCGGCCTGGCTCGCCCCAGGCCTCCAGACGGCCTTGGTGCAAACGCGCGTCCTCGTAGCTGATCGCAAGGCCGAGGCCAGTGCCGCCCATCCGGCGCACCCGAGAGGGATCGGCTCGCCAAAAGCGGTTGAAGACAAGTTTCTCCTCGCCCGGTTTCAAACCGACGCCCCAATCTCGGACGGTGACGGCCACCGCGTCCGTGTCGGCGCGCATTTTCACCTGCACCGGCCGCGCATCGCCGTGGTCAACGGCGTTCGCCAACAAATTCCGCAGCACCCGTTCGACCCGGCGTTGGTCCACCTCCGCGATCAACGGCTCGTCGGGCAGGTCGAGCTGGATCGCCGTCCCCGTGCTCTTGGCCATCGGTTCCACGATGTCCACTGCCGCGCGGACGCAACGGCGCAGGTCGACCTGCTCGGCGGAGAGATCCGCGACGCCCGCGTCGTGCCGGGAGATCTCCAGAAGGGACGTGAGCAGGGACTCGAACCGGTCCAGTTCGGCCTCTAAAAGCTCCGACGAGCGCGCCAGCTCCGGCGAGAGCTCGTCGCGGGAGCCGTGGATGAGGTCCGCCGCGAGACGCACCGTGGTGAGCGGTGTGCGCAGTTCATGGCTCACATCGGAGGTGAACTGACGCTGCAACTGGCCGTACTCCTCCAGCTGGACGATCTGCCGGGACAGGCTCTCCGCCATTTCGTTGAACGACATCGCGAGCCGGGCCAAGTCGTCTTCCCCTCGGACGGGGACGCGCTCGTCCAGCCTGCCGTTGGCGAACCGGACCGCGATACGCGCGGTTTGCCGCACGGGCAGCACGACCTGTCTGGCAACAAACATGGACACCGCCGCCATCAGCAGGGAGAGCACCAAACCGCCCATGACCAAGTTGCGCTGCACCAGATTGAGCGTGGACTCCTCGTTGGACAGCGGGAAGATCAAATACAACTGCACGCCTGCCGCCCCGACGGCCATCGGCGTGCCCATGACAAGGACCGGCCTGGTCCCTCCGCCGGGCGCGGGCTCTTTGGCGTAGATGTAGCTGACCTGGCCAGAGCGCACGAAGTCCTGCAACGCCTCGCTCACGGTCTGTCCCGGGCCCAGAACGACCTTGCCCTGCTTGCCGCTCTCGGGGACGATGATGACGGAGTCGAAAACCCCGGCGAGGCCCGCCGCCGAGCCTGGGTCGGAGAGCCGGAGCCGAATGGCCCGCATCTTGCTTTCCAACCCCTCGGCCTCCCCCATGCCGACCAGTTCGCTCTCCACCGTGGTGCGCGCCCGCGCGAGCTCGTCGGAGGCCGCGGCGATCTTCTGCGAGAGCAGCCGGTCGGCGATCTGGCTGGAAAGGAAGAATCCGAGCACCAACATGAGGGCCAACGACAATGCCATCGCGGAGACCAAGACCCGCAATTGCAGCGAGCGCCGCCAGCGTTTGCCGACGAAACGCGAAGCGCGCTCCAGCCACGTCAAGAACGTGGCCGGGCCGTGCTGCAAACGACGAGTTCCCCCGATCACGCGCCGCTCTCTCCTGTCACGATATCTAGTGAATCACAAACGGCCGCAGATCACGGCGGGCCGGCCTTGTAGCCCACGCCGCGCACGGTGAGCACGACCCGAGGGGCGTCCGGGTCTTTCTCCACTTTGGCGCGCAGACGCTGCACATGGACGTTGACCAATCGGGTGTCCGCCGGATGGCGGTAGCCCCAGACCTGCTCCAGCAGGACTTCGCGGGTGAACACCTGGCGGGGCTTGCGCGCGAGCGCGACGAGGAGGTCGAATTCGAGAGGGGTGAGGGAGATGATCTGATCGCCCCGGCTGACCCGGTGGGCGAGCACATCGATCTCGACGTCGTCGATCGTGAGCACTTCCGGCGCGGCGACCTCGTTGCGCCGCAGCCGGGCCCGGACCCTCGCCACAAGCTCTTTCGGCTTGAACGGCTTCATCACGTAGTCGTCCGCGCCAGACTCCAGGCCGACGACCACGTCGATGGTGTCGGTGCGGGCGGTGAGCATGACGATCGGCACGCCCGACTCGGCGCGCACCTGCCGGCACACGTCGATGCCGTTGAGCCCGGGGAGCATCACGTCGAGCAGCACGAGGTCGGGGCGCAACTCCCGCACAGCGGGCAGGACTTTCGTCCCGTCGGAGACGACGACCGGGTCGAATCCCTCACCGCGCAGGACGATGGTCAGCATTTCCGCCAAGGCCACATCGTCGTCAACCACAAGAATCCGCTGTCGCATGGCGTTCATGGTCGCATCTCGACCTGATAACGGTCCAGGCGGCGCGCCGTGACACAGCGACCCCGCGCCCCCAGGCGATGCCTTTTCGGCCAAAAAAGACCCTCTTTTTCACAAAATCCGATTTTCTGCCCGACATCGGACGGCGCGTGGGCGATGCGGGAGCGACCGACAGCACGGGGGCGTTGATGTTATAGTTTTGTGATGAAACGAGGCGTGCGCGCTTGTGTCTGAAGTTCCAGTCAGACCGAAGCATATGGAAGCCCTGCAGCTCGGGGCGCAGCTCTGCTTCGCCATGTATTCGACGACCAGGTCCATGACCGCCTCGTATCGGCCGCACCTGGAGGACATGGGCCTCACCTACCCCCAGTACCTCGTCCTGTTGGCATTGTGGGAACACGAAGAGCTGACCGTGAAAGAGCTCGGCCAGAAAATGCGGCTCGACTACGGCACCGTGTCGCCGTTGACGCAACGGCTCGAACATTCCGGCTTGGTCGAGCGCCGACAGAGCGAGCACGACGGCCGGGTGACTGTGCTCCGGGCGAGCGCGGCAAGCCTTGCGCTGCAGCCGAAAGCGCTCACCATGATAGAAAGCGTGTTCGGCGGACTCGGCTACACGATCGATGAAATCATCTCGCTGCGCGATCAGATCAACGAGTACCGCAGACGTTTGGACAAACTCATCGAGCGCGACGCCGCCGGCCGTCAAGCCTGATGGCCCTGTCCCCCGCCCAGCGCGCCGAGGGGCTGGGCGCGCCCCGGACGCAGCGCCTCGCGCAGCGACGCTCTCGATCAGATCGGCCCGCCGGGAAGAACCCGGGAGTCCTGGGCGTTTGACATACTGGTGTCGGCGCTCGCCGACTCGTCCACGATCCGAAAGGACCGACCATGCCCCTTGTTGACGTCAGTTTGAAAGCAGGCCGCAGCCCTGAGCAGCTGCGCGAGCTCATCGCCGAGCTCACCGCGACCGTCCAGCGGGTGCTCGGCTCGCCGCCGGAGGCGGTTTCGGTGATCCTGCGCGAGGTGGCCCCGACGCATTGGGCCAACGCGAACACCACCCTCGCCGAGCGCGACGCGGCGAACTAAACCAGCTCCGCGGCGAGGGCGGCGGGGTCGGCCTCCGGCGCGACAACGCGCCACGGCCCGGCCCAGCCTGTTGCGGCGAGGCCGCCATAGACCGCGCCAACTCGTTCTTGGAGTTCACCGTCCCGCTCGTAAGCGTCGCGCGCCCGCCCTGGATCTGCGGCAGCGCGCGAGCGCGCCCGCTCGGCGGCAAGCCCCGCAGGGGTGGCGAGCAGCAGCTGGCAGTCCGGTTCCGGCAGGCCGAGGCGGCCGAACTCGAACTCGAACACCCAGGAGGCGAAGGGGCCAGCCGCGTCCTCGCCGAGCCGCGCCGCGCCGTACGCCGCGTTGCTCGCCGCATAACGGTCGCAGAGCACGATGTCATGCGAGCCGAGCAACGCGGCAAGCTCGCCTTTCGCCTCGTGCCGGTCCAACGCGAAGAGCAACCCCATGGCGAGCGGGTCCGCCGCGATCCTGCCGCCGAAGGCCCCCCGCAGCGACTCGGCCGCAAGATCGGCATGGGCCGACTGGCCGTAACGGGGAAAAGCCATCTGGGCGACGGAGCGCCCTTGCGCGCGCCACACAGCGGACAGAGCATCTGTGATGGTGCGCTTCCCGGCGCCGTCGAGGCCTTCGACAGTGATAAGCATGGTGGGCAGAGCCTATAGCATCCCCCCGGCGGACCGGAATGACAGTGACATCACGGTGCGCGGACCGCAGCGGCGGACGGTCTGGTCGAGCGGACCGGAGGCACAGAACGAAAGCTCCTGCGAAACCCGTGGGGTTTCGCAGGAGCTTTCGCCCGAAAACGCCCCGGATCAGTAGCGGTAGTGCTCCGGCTTGTACGGGCCCTCGACGTCCACGCCGATGTACTCGGCCTGCTCTTTGGTGAGCTTGGTCAGCGTGCCGCCGAGCGCTTCGACGTGGATCTTCGCGACCTTCTCGTCCAAGTGCTTGGGAAGGCGGTAGACCTCGTTGTCGTACTCGTCCGGCTTGGTCCACAGCTCGATCTGGGCGATGACCTGGTTCGAGAAGCTGTTGCTCATGACGAACGAAGGGTGCCCTGTGGCATTGCCCAGATTGAGGAGGCGGCCCTCCGAGAGCACGATGATCGACTTGCCGTTTCCAAAGGTGAACTCGTCCACCTGCGGTTTGATGTTCACCCGTGTCACATCGGGGGCGTGGGTGAGCCCATGCATGTCGATCTCGTTGTCGAAGTGGCCGATGTTGCCGAGGATGGCCTGGTGCTTCATCTGCCGCATGTGCTCCAAGGTGATGATGTTGACGTTGCCCGTGGTCGTGATGACGATGTCGGCCTCGCCGATCGCCTGCTCGACCGTCCGCACGTCGTACCCGTCCATCAGCGCCTGCAAGGCGTTGATGGGGTCGATCTCGGTCACAGTGACGCGCGCGCCCTGGCCGGCGAGGGACTGCACCGAGCCCTTGCCGACGTCGCCGTAGCCGCAGACCAAGACCTTCTTGCCGCCGATGAGCACGTCCGTGCCCCGGTTGATCCCGTCCACGAGCGAGTGGCGGCAGCCGTATTTGTTGTCGAACTTGCTCTTGGTGACCGAGTCGTTGACGTTGATCGCCGGGAACGGGAGCTCTTTGGCGGCCGAGAACTGGTACAGCCGCAGCACGCCGGTGGTGGTCTCCTCCGTCACGCCGCGCACCGAGCCGGCGATCCGCGTCCACTTGCCCGAGTCCGCCTCGTGCAGGGCGCGCACGAGCTTCAAGAACGCCTGCCACTCCTCCGAGTCGTCCTCCTCCGCGGGCGGCACCACACCGGCCTTCTCGTACTGCGCCCCGCGCAGCACCAGCATGGTCGCGTCCCCGCCGTCGTCGAGGATCATGTTCGCGGGCTCGTCCTTCCAGCTCAACGCACGGTCCAACGCCCACCAGTACTCATCGAGGGTCTCGCCCTTCCACGCGAAGACCGGCACGCCCTTCGGCTGGTCGACCGTGCCGTGGGGCCCGACCACCACAGCGGCGGCAGCGTGGTCCTGGGTGGAGAAAATGTTGCAAGAAGCCCAGCGGACCTCTGCGCCGAGCGCGACCAGCGTCTCGATGAGCACAGCGGTTTGGATGGTCATGTGCAGGGAACCGGTGATCCGCGCGCCCTTGAGCGGGAAGACCCCGTCGTATTCGCGGCGCAGGGCGATCAGCCCCGGCATCTCATGCTCGGCAAGACGGATTTCTTTGCGTCCGTATTCCGCGAGGGAGAGGTCGGCGACTTTATACTCCAAGTCGCCCGCGAAGTCTGCGACGAGCCCGTTGTAGCGCGTGGTCATATATTTCTCAGCCTTTCAGAGGATTGGTTGTTCCTCGGACAGGATATAGCGAACTCCTGTGAAGGGGCCCGCGCGGCGACTCTGGGCGCGGGGCGGGCGCTTTCACGCGGCGCACGCGGGGCGCAGGGCTTTGTAGGCGTCGTCAAAGAGCGCGACGGCGGCGTTGACGCGCTCCGGGCCCTGCTGGTCCCGGACCGCCGAGGCCAAAGCGGCCAATGCGTCCCTCAGGGCGAGGACGGCGCGGCGCGCGGAATCGGAGAGGTCGTTGGGAAAGCCGGTGAGGAAATCGTTGAGCGTGTCGGCGGCTTCGCCTGCCGCTTGTTCCGCGCCTTGGGCCAGACCTTCGACACGCGGGTCGCCGTAGTCGCCGTCGGCGACTGCGAACGCGCCGAGGAACCCCGAGATTGTGTCCATGCTCTGCGGCAAGTCGTCGTTGTACCAGCCGCAGAAATCGCCGAGCGGGCCCCGGTCGCCCTCGGCCGCGGCGACCCCGCCGAATGCGCTCGGAGCCGCTGGCGCCGGCGCGCCGGTCGGCGCCAGGGCCGACCGGCTTGCCGGACTCGGCCCGCTTGCCGGCCCGGCGCAGGCCGTCAAAAGCGCCGCCGCGCAACACGCGAGCCGGGCGGAGCGCGAAGCAGGGAACACCACCTGATTCTCTCAGGTCAAAGCTGTGAGCTCGCTGAGTGCCGCTCAGCCGCCGCTCGCGGTCTGGCTGGGGCGGTAGTGGTACCCGCCCGCGAAGTCGGCCTCGTCGGTGGCGGCGAGGCCCGCCGCGACTGCCGGATCGTCCGTCACCACGCCGAGCTCGCGATTGTTGTTCATCGAATTCTCCGAGAAGTTGATCGACCCGACGTAGGCGTTGGAGCCGTCGGCGACGATGTCCTTCGCGTGGATGTACGGCGACGCGGACCGGCCGTACAGGTCCACATGGACCCCGGCCTCGCTGAGCTGGTCGAGGTATTTGAAATAGCTCGGGTTGTTCGTCATGGTGACCCGGACGTCCACCCCGCGCTGCGCCGCGTGGGCCAAATGGTCCACGACGTCCTGGCTCGCCATCTCCTCGTTCTCGACGCTCAGGGTGTGTTTCGCGCCGTCGATGACCGCGAGCATGTTGCTCTTGGAGGTGGTCGGGCTCCACGTCAAGTTGTCGCCGGGCGGCGGCGTGTATTTCTTGTCCCCAGTGCCCGCGAAGTCGTGGTTGAAAACGTCTTGGATGGCCGCCACGTCGTTCTTGTTCGTGTCCATGACCACGAAATCCCGGGTGGTCTTGTAATCGCCCGCGACAGCATTGCCGCTCATGATCGCGGAGGTTTCGCCGTCCGCGGTCACCGTCTTCTGGTGGTAGTACGCGAGTTTGTTGGCCGTGTCCGGGTCGCCGGATGTGTTGGCGCTGTCCCAGGCGACCTTGACCCCGTTCTGGGTCAAATAGTCGTACGCCGCCTGATTCTTCTTCTGCTCGCCGCGTGTGTCGAGGACGACCCGCACGTCCACGCCGCGTTTGGCGGCTTGGGCCAACGCGGACTCCATGTTCTGGTCGTCCAGGTGGTACATGGTCATGTCGACGGACTTCTTCGCGCTGTCGATCAAGTCGACGACCTTCTGGAAGTTCTGGTCGTGCTGCACCCCGTCGGGCTGGTTGGGGCCTTCCACATACAGGGCGAGGCCGCTCCCGTTCGCGTTCGCGGCGAGCTCGTCCGCGCTCGCCGCGAAGGGGCGCACAGCCTTGACGTCGCCCGCGGCTCGCAGCCCGGCCGCCGCCTGCCGGGCGGCTTGGTCCGCCTGCGCGAGCACTGCGGACACCTCCCCCGGCAGTTCCGCCTTCACCTGTTCGTAGTGCGCCTTGTCCGAGGGCGAGAGGCTCTGCGCCAACCCCGTGAGGGCGTACGAGTCTCGGATCGAGCCGTCCGGTTGGATCGAGAACCCCGCGTCGCGCGCCCTGGACTCGATGTGCTGAGCGCTCGCCTGCAACGCGCACACCGCCGCCGCGAAATCGCCGACCTTCGTGTGAGCCTGCTCTGCCGCGCTCGTGGCCTCGGCGAGATAGCCCAGAGGGTCGGCGAACGAGTCCGCCGCGGCGTTTTTGGCCTGCCCCTGCCAGCCGGGCAGGCTCCGCGCCGAACCGAGCTTCGCCGCGAATGAGCCCAAGGCTCGGGCGCGTTCCGCCAAGGCGCGCTGGACCTCTTGCGCGGCGGCGGGGTCGAAACTCGTCACCGCGCGCCAAGCCCCGATGCTCACAAGGGGCTCTTTCGCGTCTGGATGTCTTCGGCGAGGGCGTGCGCGTTGCCCGTGTCGGCTCCTTGGTACAGATCCGCCGAGTCCGCAAGCCGCTCCGCCGTCTGGGCCAGCCGGTCGCGCAAAGCCGCGTCCGCGTCGTCCCATGCCGCTGTCATGTCCGCGCCGACCGCGCCGACTTCGTCGAACACGGCACCGAGCGCGGCGAACCCTTCGGTGATCGAGGCTGAAGAAATCTGTTGGAGAGCTGAAACCGCCTCCAGCGTGTCGGCCCGCAGCGCGGCCGAGTGCGCGCGCAACTGCCCGATGTCGACTGCGAGCTTGCTGCCGTCGCCCATACGTCTCCACTTCGTGCGCCGTGTCCTCGCGAAGGGCGCGCCCGCCAAGCGCGGCCCGAGCTGGTTGCGGCATACGGTGCCAGTTTCAGATGAACAAGCCGTTACCTGTGCATAAAATATGCACAGGCGCGCCGAAAACGTCCGCGGTGAACGCCTTCCAGCCGCGGACAGCAGGGCCGCATGCCCGCGCGGAACACCCAGCGCCAGCCAAAACACGCAGCGTCAGCGCGGGGCGCTCAGCTTTTCGCGCTGGTCTCTGGCGCAGGGACTTTTTCCACGAGGCCGCCAGTCCTGCCCAGCACGGAATGGCGGTAGCCGTAAGCGGCGTAGATCAACAAGCCCACGAGCAACCACACCCCGAACCGCACCCAGGTGAGCAGCGACAGGTTCAACATGAGCCACGCGCAGCTGGCAATGGCCGCGAGCGGCACCCACGGCATCGCCGGAGTCCTGAATCCGCGTTCGAGGTCCGGCTGGGTGCGCCGCAACACGATCACCCCGGCCGCGACGAGCACGAAGGCGAACAGCGTGCCCACGTTCACCATCTCCTCCAATTTGCCGATCGGGAAGACGCACGCGATCACCCCGGCCAGGACACCGGCGCCGAGGGTCAGACGCATAGGGTTGCCGTTCCCGGTCGTCACCGACCAGCGCCGAGGCAGAAGACCGTCCCTGGACATCGCGAAGGCGAGCCGGATAGTCCCGAGCAAGAGCACCAGCACCACAGTGGTCAAACCCGCCAGCGCCCCGAAGGAGATCAGCTTGGCGGCCCAGTCGACTCCGTGCAGGCTGAACGCGGTCGCGAGGTTGGCCTTGTGCTCATGCCCGGCGGCGTCCATGGTCGTGCGCAACTGGGTGTACGGCACCATGCCGGTGGCGACGAGCGACACCGCGAGATAGAGCACCGTGCAGATCGCGAGCGAGCCGATGATGCCTCTCGGCAAATCTTTCGCCGGGTTCTTCACCTCCTCCGCGGTTGTGGCGACCACGTCGAAGCCGACAAAGGCGAAAAAGACGATGGAGGCCCCGGCGAAGAGCCCATACCAACCGTATTGCGTTTGCGCGCCGCAGGTGAGGAACGCGAACAAGGACCCTTCCAGGCCGGAGCCCGAGCCGGTTTTCTGCTGCGGCTGCGGAATGAACGGCGTGTAGTTGCTGGCCTTGATGTAGAACGCCCCGGCGATGATGACGAAGAGCACCACCGAGACCTTGATGACAGTGATGACGCCGGAGACGCGCGCGGAAAGCTTCACCCCAAGGGCGAGGGCCGCGGTCACCCCCGCGACGATGATGAACGCCCCCCAGTCGAAGTCCACCGAATGAACGATCCCGAACCAGTCCGTGCCGTGTCCGCCGACGTCGATGTGCACGCTGGTCCCAGGGAGGTCGAACGCCTCAGCCAGATAGCTCGACCACCCCTGGGCGACCACCCCGGCGGCGAACGCCAGCTCCAACAAAAGATTCCATCCGACGATCCAGGCGAAAAGCTCCCCGAAGGTCGCGTAGGCAAAGGTGTAGGCGCTCCCGGCGACCGGAACGGTCGAGGCGAACTCCGCATAGCAAAGCGCGGCGAAACCACAGGCCACAGCGGCAAGGAGGAAGGAAAGCGTGACCGAGGGCCCCGCGTAGTCGCCCGCCGTGGACGCCCCGACGGCGAAGATCCCCGCCCCGATCACCACAGCCACCCCGAAGACCACGAGATCCCACGAGGTGAGGGTGCGCCGCAACTGCCTGCCTGGCTCAGCCGCCCCCGCCAATGTTTGTTCCACCGTCTTGTTCCGGGTCACCCCAGGCTTCAACACCATGAGACCGCCTCTCTGCGCTGTTGTCTTCCACTGGGCTGTGCAGTGAGCGAAGTCTACCGCAAACCGCAGGTCCTACCAGGTCAATCAGTGCTCTTCGGGTCTGCGGCCTCAACATGCTGGCGCCACGGACCAGGCGGAGCCTGCGCGGGAACGGCGCGGACCCTCCCTTCGAACGCCCACGCCAAGACCCCCGCCGCCTGACCGCACCACGGCCGCTCGCTCGCCCAGTGCCCCACATCGACCAGTGCGGTCCGGTGCGCGCGCACATGCTCGTCCACCGGGTGGTGCCGCAAATCGCCCGTCACATACACGTCCACATCGGCCTGGGCGACCGCGCCCAAGAGCGAGTCGCCCGCGCCGCCGCACACCGCGACGGTCGCGACCAATTGGCCGGGGTCGCCGGTCGCCCGCAGCCCCTCCGGGACGGCGGGCAGCGACTGGGCGGCGCGTGCGAGGAAGTCGCGCAACGGCTCCGGCCGTTCGAGCTCCCCGATTCTGCCGAGGCCGAGCGCGGTGGGCAGCGGGGCTTGGGGGAACACGTCGAAGGCAGGCTCCTCATACGGGTGCGCGTGGCGCAGCGCGGCCAACAGGGCCGAACGCAGCCGCTTGGGCGCGATCACTTCGACCCTTGCCTCTTGGACCCGCTCGACCTCCCCGACCCGGCCAATCGCCGGGTTCGCGCCATCAAGAGGGCGGAATTGCCCCACGCCGTCCGTGCGCCACGAGCACTGGTCGTATTGGCCGATCTTGCCCGCGCCCGCGGCGAACAAGGCCGAGCAGACCCGCTCGGCGTCGCCGGCCGGGACAAGCACCGCCCATTTGTCCAGCTCTTCTGTCATCACCGGTTCGACCGGGCCGACGATCCGCAGGCCCAGTGCCTCAGCCAAAGCGTCGCTGACGCCCGGATCTGCCCGATCCGCGTTGGTGTGCGCGGTGAACAAGGCGCAGCCGCCGCGGATCAGACGGTGCGCCAAACGCCCCTTCGGGGTGTCCGCGCTGACGGAATGGACTCCTTTGAGCAGCAGCGGATGGTGCGCGACGATGAGCTGCGCCCCTGTTTCAAGCGCTTCATCGACCACAGCCTCCGTGACGTCGACGCACACGAGAGCCTTGTCCACGGCTTCGTCCAGGTCGCCGCACACAAGGCCGACCGCGTCCCAGTCCAAGGCCAGGCGCGGCGGGTACGCCGCGTCGAGCGCAGCGACGACATCATGGAGTTTCGGCGCTGAATGCGAGCGGTGCATGGCGCCTATTCTAGAACCGCGCGATCTTTATTCCGCCCGAGCGCCACCCCCGCCGCACGGGAATACGCCCGCGCCGGAGCTGGCATACTCATGTGGTGGACTCATCGAAGCTGCACGTCACTTTTGTCTGCACGGGAAACATCTGCCGCTCCCCCATGGGCGAGCAGATGCTCCGAACCCAGCTTGAAAAGCTGCCTTGGGGTTCGCGCGTGCGGGTGAGCAGCGCCGGAACCAGCCGCTGGGAAATCGGCAACCCGATTGACGAGCGCGCCGCCGCCACACTCGCCGAGCACAACTGCCCTCCCTTCCGCGAGCACGTCGCCAAAACGCTGGACGCGGACCACCTGGCAGCAGATTTGGTCTTGGCGCTCGCCGAAGACCACCGCGCAGATCTCGCGCAACGCGGCGTTCCGCCCGAGCGGTTGCGCCTGTTGCGCAGCTTCGACCCGGACGCGGACGGAACCGAGGTCGCCGACCCCTATTACGGGAGCGCCTCTGGCTTCGAAACCACATATCGGCAGATCGAGGCCTCTCTGCCTGGGGTCATTGCCTGGTTGCAGACCCGGCTGGCCTGACACTATGACCACCCCGGCTGCGAGCTGCGCCCCCAGGGCCGGGGCCGCGCGTTGGCGGGTGTTGCTCCGCCCGAGCTGGATCGCGCTCGCCGCAGCTGTCGTCCTCTTCGCCGCGTTGTGTTTCTGGGTGTTCGCGCCCTGGCAGCTCGGCAAGCACGGCAGGACCCAACAACGCAACGAGCGGGTCCAGGAAGCTCTGGCCGCTCCCCCTGTTCCGCTCGCCGAATTGCTGCGCGCAGGAGTCGGGCCGCAGAGCGATTGGCGGGCTGTGTCGGTCACCGGCGTCTACGAGACGGGCAAGCAAGTGCTCTTGCGCGAACGCCCGGTGCAGGGCAACGCCCAAGGCCCGCAAGTCCTCGCCCCTTTTCGCTTCGACAACGGCAAAAGCGTCCTTGTGAACCGCGGCTACCTGCCCGAGGGCGCGACAACCGCCCCGCCCGCGCCAAGCGGGACGGTGACGCTCAACGCGAGACTCCGCCTGCCAGAGGCCACCCCGGCCGCACGGGCGGTCCGCACGCTCGCGAGCGGCGCGGAGGAAGTCCCCGCGATCGACCCGCCGGTCGTGCAAAATCTGACAGGCGTTTCACTTGAACCGGCATACCTGCAGCTCAGCGCAGGACAAGCTGGGGCGCTCGGCGCGCTGGAGGAACCCAATCTCGATCCTGGCCCATACTTGTCCTACGGGCTGCAGTGGCTCGCGTTCGGGGTCATCGCCCTTGCCGCGCTCGGGTACTTCGGCTATGCCGAGCTGCGTCCGACCGGCACAGACACCAGCGCCGCAGACAGCAGCAGCACAGACAACGGCGCCACAGCGAGCAGCACGGCGCAGCCGCAGGCGTCGCGGGGCGACGTTGTCGGCGGTCTGACCCGAGCCGAACGCAAGCGCGAACTGCGCGCCGCATTGGCGGGCGAGCACCACCGACCGGCCGCGGCGGGCCCGCTCGCGGACCGTTACGGACGCTGAGCGTCCGCCCGCGCGTCCCGGTCAGGCGGCGACCGTGCCCCAGAACGCGCATTTGTGCTCGTCCCATGGGCTCAGCGAGGAAGGGGGCTGCTTGCCCGCCGGGTACAGCCGCAGCACCGGACCGTTCGCGCCCGGCTCGCGACGCGGCCACGGCACATCCCCCTCAGGCTCACCGTGCCAGGCGAAACTCGTCCAATACTGGATCATTCGTTTGGCAAAAGCTTCCCGCGACGGGCTCAACCGCACGCCCGCCAACGTGCCCACGTCGAAAAGGTACGGCAATTCCGTTCCATGGGCGGCCCCAAGAGCCACCCCCGACCTTCCTGCGCCAACAGCATTGGGCGCGCTGAGGTCGTCGAACTCATAGGAATAGACCGGCGCGCGCCGGGCGAACAAATCATCCGCCCGCATCGCGGGACAGAGCCAGCCCGCATCGCTCGAAATCCGGGCCCAGGCGTCCCCCGGACTCGGGAACCGCTCGACTGGATACTGCTGGAGCACCTGGTCCGCCTGCGCGCCGAATGCCCGCCGCACCAGCTCGTCGTATCGCTCCGCACTGATCGGGTCTCGCTGCGAAGCGTCAGCGACCGCCGCCGTGCCCTCATCATGATTGGACCCTGAAATGATCGGAACAGCGGCCTGAGCGCCGTCCTCGAGGGTCTTGAGCGGGTCCTGCGGCAAGAGCCGGGTGCCGTAGGCGAGCAGGTTGCCGAACTCAGCGGAATGCTCCACGAGGGCCGCTGCGGGCAGTTTCCGCAAGCAGTCCAACAGTTGGTTCTGCGGGCAGCCCATCTCCTTGGCGAGCGCGAGCCCATGCTGCTCGGCCACGGACACGGGCGCGAAGGGGCGCGTGGCAGGCGCGGCGAGCCCGGCAGAAGCCCCCGCAGGCCATGCGGTGGCGCACGAGCCAGAGGACAGGATCGCCTTCGCGGCAAGGCCCGCCGCGGACGGCGAAGCGAGGAGGGCGCAGATGCTCATTGCCCCCGACGATTCTCCAAACATGGTCACATTGCCAGGGTCGCCGCCGAACGCGGCGGCGTTGCGATGCGCCCATTGGAGCACGGAGAGCTGGTCGGCGAGGCCGAAGTTTCCCGAATCCGCCACCCCGGGCAAGCCAAGCTGCGCGAGGAGGCCGAGACGGAAATTCGCCGTGACGACGATGACGTTGCCTTCTTCGACCAATCGTCTCGGATCGTATTGATGCCCGTCCCCCACTGTGAACCCGCCGCCGTGGAACCAGACCATCACGGGCAGCGACTGTCCCGCTGTCAGCGTCCTGGGCGTCATCACATTGACGGTGAGGCAATCCTCGTCCGTCGATACCGGCTTCCCGTCCGTCCCGAGCTGCGGGCAGGGCCCGCTGGAGGCGGCTGCCCCCCACACCCCCTCGTGCGCAGGCATCGGCATGGGCGAGGCGAAGCGCAACACGCCTGTGGGGGCTTGGGCGTATCGGATGCCGAAGAATGCGCGCACCTGGCCGGAGGCATTGCCCTCGTACCACCCGTCCGCCACATGCACGCGAAGCGGCGCTTGGATCTTGCGCGAGGTGTCACTCAGGGAGCAGCTTGGCAACAGCCCCACGAGGCAGACAACGAAAAGGAGCCGAAGGAAGCGCAAGAACCAGCGTGTCCGGGTTAATCCCAGCCGGTGTCGTGGGCGGCGGCGGGAATGGGGCCCGCGACGCGAGCCCAAGCGGCTTTGACCTGTTCTGCCTTGTCCTGAGAAACTTGCAGAACAACTTTGAACGGCTTGCGCTGCGAGTTCGCCCAGGTGAGGTTGGCGTCCTGAACGATTTTGACGAACGTCTCCAGTGCCTCTGGCTCGGCGGCGAGGAACTTGTCGGCGTCCCAAATGACGATGTAGTAGCCGAAGGCCACACCAAGCCAGTCAAGATCGGCGAGGCTGTCGGAGAGCGCGTCCCAGTTGTGCCCGAATGAGAAGGGGAATTGCAGAGCAGCGGCGAACTCGTCGAGCAAAGCGGCTTTTGTGGGCGCTTTGTGCCCTCGGATGAAGCGGACGATGTTTCCTTCGGCAGCGAGCAGGGACGCGCTCGAGTCGAAATGGCCAGGCTCGCCGACCAGAATCTCGAAAGCGGACCCCTCCCGGGTTGCCTCAGACATCAACGCATCCTCTCGAACGTCCTGTAATGGTCGCCAGTGTACCAGGCAGAATGGTCGCTCCCGGTGATGATCCGCTCGGCGTCACGGTTGCGGCCCTGGATTTTGTCGTTCACATCCCACTCGCGATAGACGATCCGTCGTCCCTGGTCGTCCTCGGCGGGCAACCGCCCTTCCCGGTTCTGCCAGACAGTGCCGCCCCGCGTGCCAGGCGCGCCAGACTGCGGCCATGTCCCCGCGTCGATCTTCTTCAGGGTCGCGTACGCCTTCGCGGGGATGGCGGCGACCGCCACTTGGCGGTCGCCGCCCGCCGGGGCCGCGACGGCCTGCTCGGCGCCCGTCCCAAGCGCGAAGAACGCGCAGACCGCCCACACCGAGGCCAAGATCTTATGCACTGCCGTGTTCCCTCTCGTTGACACGATCGTCTCGGATAGAGACATCGCTCGTGACGCTTCTTGGGGCCCGCCGCCCCGAGACGGCTAGCGGGCCTGGGCCGCGTCGTCGTCGATACTAGCGATTTGCATCGCCAGCCGCTCGCGCTCGTCCAAAACGCCCAATATTTCCTCCGAAGCCAAAGGAAGGCCGTTGGTGAACTGCCGCTCGCCGTGTTCCTTGGTGATCAAATAGCTGGCGACTCGATGTTCGGCGTTCGCCCCGGCCATGCCTGCCGCGCCCATCATCGGCATGCCCATCGTCCCGCCAGCGGGGCCAGCGCCAGCGCCGCCCGAAACTGGCTGCCCGACCGGGCTGGCAGTCGGCGCGGCCTGCCTGAGCTCGGGCGGCGGGGCCAGACGCGACGAAGCCGAGTCGGCCAACGTGGACGCCCCCGCGCCTGCCGCGCCGACGGACGTGTGGTCCGCGGCGGGTTGGGTCGCCGCAGCAGCGGCCGAACCGCCGATTTTGCCCCCGCCTTCGGCTTCGTCCGCGTTGGCGTCCCCGAACGGGACAGCAGCCGAGGCTGGCGTGGCCAAGGCTGCGAGCGAAGCTGCGAGCCCCGCCGCGTCAGCGGCGAAACCAGCTCCGGCGCGCGCGGCTCCGGCAAGACCTGGACCGGTCGAGCCCAACGCTCCCACCGCGGAGCCTGCCGAGCCTTCCGGGCTGGCTTGTTCTGGGCCGTCTTGGCCGGCGCTGTTCTTCCCCGGCCCGACAGGAACATGCCCAGCAGCGCCCGCGACACCGTGCTCGCCGCCGAGCGCGGCCGAGCTGCTCTGATCGTCGCGCGGTCGCCGCGATCCCCCTGCGGCAGCGTCCCTGCGGCCGTCCGCGCCGATATCAGGGATCGCCGCTGCGGGGAACGTCGGGGCGATGTCGATCGTCGGATTGCCCGCAAGATCGGTGTACAGGTGCCCGAGCGCCGTGGCGAGCGCCGTCGAGGCAACCCGCAGCTCGGCGAGCGAGCCCGCCGAGCCGAGCCCCAACTGCGCGTCATAGGCCTCCTGCAAATTGTGCGCGGCGGGCTGCACCTTCTCCACATATTGCTCGGAGAAATTGGCGAGCTTCGCCTTCATCCGATTGCAGGTGTCCGCGATGTTCAGCGCCGCGTAGCTGAGAACGGCCGACTCGTGATGCGCCTCGTCCACGAACTTCCCGAACAACTGGGCCGCCGCCGCGCCGTCCGCGTCGTGGCCGAACTGGCCGACCTCGGCCATTGCCCGCGCCATGTGCTGGTAATCGCCGAGCAGGCGCTCGATCGCGGGGCCGTCGATGGACTTCGCGACGCGCAACAACGCTTCTGGGTCGCTGACCATGGCCAGGTAATCGGCCCCCGCCATCAGCACCCCTCCTCAGGAGCGGCGCTGTGGATGCTTTGCGCTGCCTCCCGGTCGGTGTTGGCGATCAACTCGCCCCAGGTTTGGAAGTTGCCCCACAACTTTTCCACATTGTCCCGCTCTTGGCGCACGGCGAGGCGCAAAGCAGCCGTCAGAGCGTTCGCCGATTGGAAAGCAGCCGCCCCGTCCTCGCCCGATCCGAAGGGATTTCCCGATTGCAATGCCTGCGCCATCTCGTCGGCGAGCGAAGCCGCGCCGTGCAACGTGTCAAGGTGGCGCTGGTGCACCGCGCGCATCTGGCCCAAGCCCTCTTCCGACGCCTGTGCGCCGCCGCCCGTGTCGCGCTGTGGCGCCATGGCCGCCTCCTCATCACGAATCACATCAGGCCTGTTCGCTCGGCGCGAAAGCAGTTTCCAACTCCATGTCCAGAGTCTCTTGCTCCGTCAAAGCGCCGATCACGTCCGGCGAGACCACCGGCAGCTTTTCGATGAGCTCGTAGCCGTTGTCTTCGCTGTAGAGGTAGTCCGGGGCTTTGTGCTCTTTCCGCCCAGCGCCGCCCCGTCCGCCCATCACGCCTGCGCCCATCATGGCCCCCATCGCGGAACTCATGCCTCGCCCCATGCCAGCCGCGCCAGCGCCGGGGACGGACGAAAGCCCCGCGGCCCCGCCAGGGGCGACGTCCGAGGGCCTTGGTGCGAACCCGCCCGCGCCGCCCCGGCCGAGACCGGTTCCCGGCAACACGTCCGCAGCCGACTGCAGACCTGTGCTCGTGAGGGGCGGCAAGGCGGTGTCCGGCAGGCTTGCCGCCGTCATCGCTGACTTCCTGCCGGGGTCGGCCTCCCTGCCAGCAGGCGTTGCGTCAGCGCCCGCAGCCCCAGCCGGCGATCCCGAGCCGGAGTTTTGGCCGCCCCCGGAAAACTGGCCTGCGCCGTCCTGCGAGCTCGGCTGGGCCTGGTCCGCGTCGTCCGACGACGCTTTCTGCGTGGCCGCCGCCGAACCCGAGGGGGAGCCGCCGACCGGTTGGCCCGGGGCAGAGCTTCGCGTCTGTCCGGCGTCAGACGACGGCGGCGTGTGCCCGCCGTCGCCTGCGCCCGCCTTCGCCTCCGCCACGTCTTTCACAGCCGCCGCAGGCGCAGGGGCCGAGGGCATGGACACGCTGTAGAGATTGTTGAGCGCGCTGGCCAGCGGCGCGGCGGCGGACTTCCAGTCCGCGGGGCTGCTGGACTGGTTGAGGACCTGCTCGAGGTTCGCGGCGGCAGACTTCACTTGCGGCACCTGGTCGTGGAACTGCCGCAGCGCCATCGCCATGCCGAGGAGCGAGGTCCCTGTCTCGGTGGAATCTGTGCCGATTTCCAGGAGCCTGGGCTCGAAATCGTCGCGGAGCACGCTGTCGAACTCGTCCCTCGGAATGCTCGGGAACTGGGTGACCGTCTTGCCGAGTTCGTCAAAATGCTCGCATATGTAGACGATGGCCAGCAACGCCGTCTCCGCAGCGCCTTGGTCGAGGGAGTTCGCGACGGCGATCAGCTCATAGGGGTCGTCCACGCTGAAGCTCACAGCGGGCCTCCCACGCGGGCGTGGCGGCCCGCGGCTGCCGGGGCGCCCGCGCTCGCCGTTTCCGGGGCGCGGAGCCCGGCGTGGCCGCCGATGTCCGGCGTTCGGGCCTCGGCCTGGCGGAACGCGCACGCCCACTCGGAGTCCGTGCTCTGCGCTTTCGTCTTGATCTCCTGCGTCCCGTCGGCCACGCCGTTGAGGATGGCCTGGATGGTTGCCGCTTTCTCCCGCATCCGGTCCATCCATTCGCTGACCGTCTGGCCGTACGCCTGGCCTTGCGCGCAGGAGCCGAACATGGTCGCGAGGAAACTCTTCACCTGTTCGGACTGGGTTGCCGCGGAGTGCGCGTGCCCGGCGCCCGCCTGGCAAATGTCGACCGCCTTCTGCACCCCTTCGGGAGTGACCACGAACGGGCGGCCCCGGTCGAGGAGCTTGCCCAGCTGCCACATTTTCTCGGCGTAGTCGCGAACCTGCTCTCGGGCTTGGTCCGGGGCGTCGGGCGGGACAATGCCCGCGAAGCCCGGTTGCGCGCACACGTGCGCGAGCGCTTGATCGCGCGAAGTGATCTCGTGGCCGTCAATGACGACCGGCTCCTCGTGGTCTCCCATTCGACACCTTTCCCGTCTCGCAACATCTGTTCCGGAAAACCAGCACGACAGGCAGCGACCGGCTTGCGGCTGTGTGATCGCCATAAGAACGCCTGACGCCGACGTTGACTCGCCAGAAGTGTAAACCCGCTGAGAACCGGCCGCAAGGCGTGCGTGTGGACAAAGACGGGCGTCGGAGAAATCCCGCTGGGAGGGAGCCGAACCGCCCCCGGGCACGTCCAACACAGGCGCGCTGAAATGCTTCCCCGCCCCCATCGCGCCCCGCCTGGGAATTGCGCGCGGTGTACGCTCGGAGCCCTATGGCAAGCACGTCCACCACCGCCACGCCCATCACCGCACGGAGCGGCATTCGCGAGTCCCGCGAGCCTGTCGAGGTCCGAGAAGTCGGCCTGATCGACTACGAAGAGGCCTGGGAACTGCAACGCCAGCTCGCCCAGAAACGGGCCGAGGGCGGGCCGGACGTGGCGCTGCTGCTGGAACACCCCGCCGTGTACACGGCGGGCAAACGCACCGAGGCGAGCGAGCAGCCTTTCGACGGAGCCAAGGTCATCAGCGTCGACCGAGGCGGCAAGATCACCTGGCACGGTCCGGGCCAGCTCGTCGGCTACCCCATTGTGAAACTCGACGAGCCCATTGACGTCATCAGGTATGTCCGCGCCCTGGAAGAAGCGCTCATCAGCGCATGCGCGCATTTCGGAGTCCGCGCTGCCCGCGTCGCGGGCAGCTCCGGGGTGTGGCTGCCCGCCGACAACATGCGGATCCAACGCAAAATCGCCTCGATCGGGGTTCGTGTGCAGCGCGGCGTGACGCTGCACGGCTTCTCCCTGAACTGCGACGCCGACCTTTCCGCCTTCGCCAATATTGTGCCCTGCGGCATCTCCGGAGTCGGGGCCACTTCGCTCAGCGCGGAGACCGACCGGCAGGTGACTGTCGCCGAGGCGCTGCCAGTTGTGGCCGACCGGCTCCTCGCGGCATTGGACGGGAAGCTCGCCAACCGGAGTTGATCCGACGGCTTCGCCGCAGCGCCGCAAAAGCCGCCCCCTTCCGCGCCGCGCGCCGCGTATCCTCGCAACATGAGAACGCGACGAGTCCTCGCCGCCGCTGCCGCAGCGGTGCTCGCAAGCTGTGGCGGACCGAGCACTGAGAAACCAAGCACGCAGACCGTGACCAGCACAATCACGTCAGAAAGCCTTTCGAGCGGAACCGCCGCCGCGCCCAGCCCCTCCCCCGCGCCCCGCGCGGGCGCAACGCCGACGGAAGGCGCCGCCGTCGCCGACGTCATCGACTGGGTCCAAGCAGGCAAACCTGTCGACCCGAACGGATACCGAACGGTGCGCGACCCTCGCGACACCCCGCCGCGCGGCACCGACATCGGGCCAGGGGTCGCATTCCAGTCGCCGACAAAAAAGATCTCGTGCGTCGGCGGGGTCGCCCAAGGCGGCGAGAAGAGCGCCGCGCCGCCCTTCTCCTGCCTCGTCAGCCTGCAAAATCCGCCGCCCCGGCCCAAAGAGCCCGGCCAATGGATCGGCGGCTGGGTGGATTACAGCGGGAACGCGGCTTCTGTCGGCTCCTTCCACGGCGACCCTGGGGTGTTCCGCGACGGCGACGGAGCAGAACTGGCGTACGGCCAGCATCTGCGCTTTCGAGGCGGCTCCGACGAGTACGACTGCCGCATGGACGAAAGCGGGCTGTGGTGCGCCGACAAGGCCAAGGGCTCAGCGGTCCTCATCAACGACCAAGGCGTCACCCCTTACGGATGCCTGCGGCAGATCCCCCACAGACACGGCGAAGGCTTCTCGTACACATGTTGAGCCCGGTTGTCGGCTCCGACAGCACGCCGGAGCAACGCTCGAGCTTGCGCCACAGCGCGCACTGGGCGGCGCTGCTCACCTGCGCCGCCGGGGTCCTCGCGCTCTGCTACGGCGAGAGCGTCCTCGACCCAGGCGCTCCGCAGCTCGCGTCTACCCCGCTGATCGCCGCGGGCCTGTTCTGGCTCGCCGAACTCGTCCTCGCCGCGATGTCGGGGGCGCTCGACCGAGGACTCATCGCCGCGCCAGCCGTCGCGCTGCTCGGCTTCGGCCTCGTCTGCAGCGACTTCCCGTTCCGCCTGGCCTGGCACAGCAGCAAGGGCGCGTTCGACAGCGCCGCGGCCGAGCTGCGCCAACACCCGCAGGAGATTCCGGGTTTCCACGGCAAGCTCGGGATGTGGGAAATCGACGCGGTGCAGGCGGAACCGAGCTCGCAAGCCCTGTATTTCGAAGTCGCGGGCGAGGAGCCGGACCGGCCGGTGTTCGCCAACGTCCCCGGCGACAAGCCGGCGGACTGGGGCTCGTATCGGGACTGCGCGGATATCGCGGGCGACTGGCAGCGCTGCGTCTGGCGGTTCTGAGCGCGCGCAGGCAGACGGGCGACCGAGCGCGGAGCCCGCCGGGCGCCTGCGGGTAGGCTGGACAGGTGACGATCGCACCGGAAGGACGCAAGCTCTTACGCCTGGAGGCGCGCAACGCCCAGACCCCCATCGAGCGCAAACCGGAGTGGATCCGCACCACCGCCAAACTCGGTCCGGAGTACAACACGCTCAAGTCGCTCGTCAAAGGCTCCGGCCTGCACACTGTCTGCGAAGAGGCCGGCTGCCCGAACATCTTCGAGTGCTGGGAGGACCGCGAGGCGACCTTCCTCATCGGCGGCGAGCAATGCACGAGGCGCTGCGACTTCTGTCAGATCGACACCGGCAAACCCGCAGCGCTCGACCGCGAAGAGCCCCGGAAGGTGGCCGAGTCCATCCACACCCTCGGGCTGCGCTACGCCACTGTCACTGGCGTGGCGCGCGACGACCTTCCCGACGGCGGCGCGTGGCTGTACGCGGAAACTGTGCGCGCCACCCGCGAAGTGAACCCAGACACGGGGATCGAGCTTTTGATCCCGGATTTCACCGGCACCAAGGCTCAGCTCGACGAGGTGTTCCACGCACGGCCCAACGTGCTCGCGCACAACCTTGAAACCGTGCCGAGGATCTTCCGGGAGATCCGCCCGGCGTTCCGCTACCAGCGCAGCCTCGACGTGATCACCGCCGCGCGGGAGGCCGGTCTGGTCACGAAGTCGAACCTCATCCTCGGTCTCGGCGAGACCCCTGACGAGGTGACCGCCTGCCTTGCGGATCTGCACGCCTCAGGCTGCGAGATCCTCACCATCACGCAGTATCTGCGCCCCACCCCGCGCCACCACCCGGTCGCGCGCTGGGTCAAGCCGCAAGAGTTCCTCGACCACGCCAAGGCCGCGGAACAGATCGGCTTCACAGCGGTCATGACCGGGCCGCTGGTGCGCTCCTCCTATCGCGCGGGCAGGCTTTACGCGAAAGCTCTTCTGGCCCGAGGCGAGTCGTTGCCCGAGGGCATGGCGCATCTCGCCCAGGAGGGCACGGCCCGCCAAGAGGCGTCCTCCGTGCTGGAAATGCACGTCGCGCGCTCGGGCTCTCATTGAGCCCGTCTGAGTCGAGCGCCCCCGCCAACGTCTGGACGGACGGCCAGAAGCTCTCGCCCGGCCTGCGCAGCTTCAGCGCAGACCGCGTCAGCCGGGCAAGGTCCGGGCGAGCGCCGCGCGCGCGTGTCGTTCGACTTTCGCGGGAAGGCACGGGGCGTCGAGCAATTGCCGCAGTTTTCGCGGCGCCGCTGAGCCTTCGAAAAGCTCCCGAGCCGTCACGGCGTGTTCCGGCCGGCTGAGCACATCGATCGGATCGCCTGCTGCGACGGCGCCGCCGCGCACGACCCGCAGTATAGACCCCGACGTCCCCCTGCCGGGCGAACCGCCGGGTCCAATGCTCCTGTTCAGACCACCGCTCGAACGTCACGCACGGCACACGAGGGATCGTCGCTTCGAGCACCAGCCCCCCGGTTCCGACCGACCAACGCTCGCCGATCACGGCGTCGGTGGTCTCGATCCCGCTCACACGCAGGTTCTCACCGAACCAACCTGGAGGAAGGGCGCGCCCCAACTCGGCGGACCAACGCCGCGCCTCATGCTCGGCGTAGGCGTACACCGCTTGGTCTTCCCCGCCGTGATGTTTGCGGTCGCAGACATGGTCCCCGTCCACACCGAGCTCGCGCACCATGACCCGGCCCTGGACAGGACGTTTGTCGATGGCCGAGTTCTGGAGCCTGCCACGCGCACCGCCAGCGAGAGGATGCTCCTCGAACACGACGCACACCGCGTCGACACGCCCTCGTTCTGCCATACGTCCAATCTAACGCCCGGCCCCGGATCCCGCCCGCCCACCAGATTCGGCGAGGCGGGGCGATGTGAGGCGCTGCGATGTGGCGAGGGCGGCCAGAAAGCCGACGCGCTGGCGCGCCGAGCTCGGCGCGCCAGCGGCGATCACGCCCTGCTCATGCGCCTTCGCGCCATCCGCTACCGTAGTGCTATGCCGAAACCTCCCGCCTCGACGAGCAAAGAAGCGAAAGCCGCCGCCAAAGCCGCGCGCAAGGCGCAGTCCAAGGAGCGCCGCCAGCAGCTGTGGCAGGCGTTCAACGTGCAGCGGCGCGAAGACCGCTGGCTGTTGCCGCTCATGATCGGCGCGGTCGTGCTCGGCGTCGCCCTCGGCGTCGGGGTCGGCCTGCTCACCGGCGGCGTCTGGTATTTCACCCCGCTCGGCGCGCTCGCCGGTGTGGTCGGGGCGTTCGCTGTGTTCAGCCGCAGGATACAAAGCACGGCCTACGCCAACGCGGAGGGCAAGACCGGGGCCGCGAGCTGGGTGCTCGAACAGCTCCGAGGGGCGTGGCGCGTCACGCCGGGAGTGGCGGCGAACGGCCAATTCGACGTGGTGCACAGGGTTATCGGCAAACCCGGCGTCATTCTCGTCGGCGAAGGGGCCCCGACTCGGGCGCAGGGTTTGCTCTCGCAAGAGAAGCGCAAGATCGCCAAGCTCGTCGGAGACACCCCGATCTACGAGATCGTGGTCGGGAACGGGGAGGGCTGCGTCGCGCTTGCAAAGCTGCAACGGCACATCATGCGCCTGCCCAACAATATCGACACGAAGCGGATGGACGCGCTCGAGGCGAAGTTCGCCGCGCTCGGCTCGCGCCCTACTCCTTTGCCGAAGGGGCCTTTGCCGCCGGGGGCGAAGATGCGCAACCTCCAGCGGGCGACCCGGCGGGTTCGGAATTAGGGCGACGGGGCCCGGCGGGTTCGAGGGCGAAGCGGGTCACGCGGAGGCGAGCGCGACAAACTGCCCGATGTGCAGCTCCTCGCCGCGCGCCGACCCCGGCACACCGGCGGCTTCGAGGCGTCGTCGCAGTTCCTCTGGGGAGCCCGCCCATCCTTTCAACACCGCGCCGAGCGTCTTGCGACGCGAGGCGAACGCGGCGTCGATCAAGGCGAACACCGCGCGCCGGGTGTGCTCGTCCGTCGCCCAGGGCGAGTCTGCGCGCCGGGTGAAACGCACCAGCGCGGAGTCCACATTCGGCTGCGGCCAGAACACCTCGGGCGAAATTTTGCCCGCGAGTTCGGCGTGGCCGTAAAAAGCAGTCTTCAAAGTCGGGACGCCGCCTTCTCTCGCGCCTGGCTTGGCCGCGAGGCGCTGCCCGACTTCGAGCTGCACCATGACAAGCGCGTTGTCGATGCTCGGCAATTCGGCCAGCGCGCGCAAAAAAACAGGGACGGCCACGTTGTACGGCAGGTTTGCCACCAGCGCGGTGGGCGCTGCTGGCAGGTCTGCGCCTGTGAGCCCGAGCGCGTCCTTCTCCACGAGGTGGAACTGTCGGCCAGGAGCCCGCGCGGCGATGGTCGAGGACAACGCATCGGCGAGCTTGCCGTCCACCTCCACCGCGGTCACGTCGTGGGCGACGTCGAGCAGACCGAGCGTGAGCGAGCCAAGTCCCGGCCCGATCTCCAACACCGAGTCCTGAGGCCGCAGACCCGCTGCCGCGACGATGCGCCGGATGGTCCCAGGGTCGTGGACGAAGTTCTGGCCGAGCCGTTTGGTGGGGCGAACCTCAAGGCGCTCGGCGAGCTCGCGAATGTCGCCGAGCCCCAGGTATCGCACTGGCAACAGGCTGTTCACACCCCCGCCGATCCTGGTGCTCGCACCCCACGCGGGCAGGGCTCTCGGCGCGCAAGGGCGCGGCGCCCGAGCGCCCGACGAGGCGACAAGGGGGCCGCCGGGGCGGCGGTCACTACCGCAAACCGGCTTTGACGCTGCACACCGGCCACGCGCCCCAGCCTTGGGACGATTGGGTGGTGCGGGCGATCGCGATCTGCTCTTCGCGCGTGGCGAGGTCCGCGCGGGGGGCGTATTTCAGACCGCCGTGCGCGATCCAGGTGCCGTAGTCGAACTGCACGCCGCCGTAGAAGCCGTTGCCGTTGTTGATGTGCCAGTTCCCGCCCGACTCGCAGGCGGCCAAGGAGTCCCAGGCGCCGCCGTCGAGGACCGGGGGCACTTCGGTGCCCGGTTTCGCGCCGACTTCCATGACACGGGGCTTGCCTTCGACCAGGATGGAGCGGTTGAGCGGCGTGCGTTCCACAGGCTGGCCGTTGACGTACTTGATGGAGTACGTGACGCGCTGCGAGCCCTCTGAGCCCGGATCGTCCAGTTTGGACCAGCTGAAGTTTTTCGACTCGTCCTGTATCAGCTGGTCTTCCGGCTGGTAGGCCTCGATCACGGTCTCGGTTTTCATCTCGACGCGGTTGACGGTGAGCGTTTGCACGCCGTCGGCGGAGGCGTCGAGTCCGGGATCGGCGAAGTCTTGGGCGCCCAAACGCACCCCGGCGCTGTCGAGCACTTGGCGCACCGTGCCGCCGACGACGCGGACCTGGCGCGTGACGCCGCCGTCGGAGAGCGTGATCGTGCGGGGCTCGCGCAGCCGCACGACGAGCCCTTCCAATGGGATCCGCTGGTCGCCAACGGCGCCGACGCTCCCGTCAGCGGTGGTCATGTCGTGCTCTGCGAGCGCGGCGGTCACTGTGTGCTCCGTGGTGACGAGATTGCGGTCCGACACCGGCTTCCCGTCCGGGCCGAGCGCGATCACCCGCAGAATGCGGGCGCGGGCGAGGGTGATGCGCTGCCCCTCGTCGATCTGCGCGTCTGGGGCGGGGCTGACCTGGTCGCTCTTGCGGACTTGGTAACCCGCCTCTGCGAGGGCGCCGGCCACATTGTCTTTGGTCGTGGTGAATTCCTGCGCCGCCCCGTCGACGTCGAGCGTGACGGTGTGGCGTTGCGCGATGACGAGCACGCCGCCCGCGCCGATGGTGAGGAGCAGAGCGGCCACCGCGCCGCGCAGGGCAAGCCTCTCGCGCAGCGACCGGGGCGGCTTGGCCCCGTCCATCGACACGGAGGGGGCGCTCGTGTCGTTCTCGTCGGTCATCGTTCTCCCTGCGGCGGGCCTATCTGTTCTCTTCATGTCGTTTCATGTCTTCGCCGCGTGTTCGTCGTTCGCGATTCATCGATAGTCACGACAGCATAACGAGCTTCGCGCAACGTTGGCAACTGCAAGCAGGAAGACCGGCGGGGCCATTGGGGCGTATGTGACCCCTCGACCAGCAGAACGCGGTCTTTCTCACGGTGAATTCTTCACCGCCCAATGCCGTAGACCCGCTCGGCGACAGCCGTGCTCGCGGCGGCGAGCTCCTCCGGAGCCACGCCGCGCAGCGCGGCGAGCGAGCGGACGGTGTACGGCAAG
This sequence comes from Segniliparus rotundus DSM 44985, assembly GCF_000092825.1. Taxonomy (NCBI): domain Bacteria; kingdom Bacillati; phylum Actinomycetota; class Actinomycetes; order Mycobacteriales; family Segniliparaceae; genus Segniliparus; species Segniliparus rotundus. Next base: position 2,269,790 of record NC_014168.1, read on the forward strand.
CAGTACGGCTCGTTCGGGGCCCCCCGGTACGGGTGCGGGGTCAAAAAAGGCGCGTCGGTCTCGACCAGCATCTGCCCGGGGGGAACCAGCGGCGCCGCCTCGCGCAGCAACGCGGCATTGGTGAAACTCACCGTGCCGGAGAAGGACAGCACGTAGCCGCGGTCCACGCACTCGCGCGCCATCGTCGCGTCTGAGGAGAAGCAGTGCATGATGACCGTCTCGGGCGCCCCCTCCTCGTCCAGCGTTTTCAGCACGTCCTCGTCGGCCTCGCGGTTGTGGATCATGAGCGGTTTGCCGACGCGCTTCGCGAGGTCGATGTGCCAACGGAAAGCCTCGAATTGCTCCGCTTTGCTCGCGCAGCCTTCGAGTTTGCCGAGCCAAAACCATTCCAGCCCGGTCTCCCCGACGGCCACGGTCCTCGGGTCGCGGGCAAGTGCCTCCAGTTTCGTCTTCGCGGTCTCGTCCACTGCGCCCGCCCGAGACGGGTGCACCGCCACTGCGGCCCACACCCGAGGGTCCCAATGCGCGGCGGACACGGCGAATTCGGCGGAGTCCAGACCGTCCGCCACGGTCACGACTCGGCCGACCCCGGCAGACTCGGCGCGGCCGAGGATCTCGCCGACCGAAGCCGCGTCCCGCGCTCCGCACGCGTCGAGGTGGGTGTGCGCGTCGACCAAGGAGCCGACTGGCTCCGGCAACGGAGGCGGTTCTTTGGATTTGGACTGTGCCACCGCACGAGCGTAGCTGTTGCCGCGAGGCCGAGACGGTCCCGGCAGGGCGGCCCTGGCGCGGGCGGCGCTGCGACAGCGGTCATTCGCGCAGCTCGCCGTCGCGGCGTGCCGTATTCTGAGAACACCATGACGAGGACCCCGTATTACCTGACCACGGCCATCACGTACGCGAACGGCGCCCCGCACTTCGGGCACGCCTATGAGTTCATCTCGGCGGACGCCTTCGCCAGATTCGCCCGCCTGGACGGCAAGGACGTGTTCTTCAGCGTGGGCATGGACGAATACGGGCAAAAGGTCCAGCAGAGCGCCGAGAAAGAAGGCATCAGCCCGCAGGAGTTCGTGGACCGGGTGGCGGAACGGTTTTTGGAGCTGCACGCCGCGCTCGGCAGCTCGTACGACAGGTTCATCCGCACCACCGAGCCCGGGCACACCGCTTCGGTGCAGGAGCTGTGGCGGCGGATGGACGCGAACGGCGACATTTACCAGGGCAGCTACACCGGCTGGTACAGCGTCCGGGACGAAGCTTTTTACGGCGAAGAGGAGACCTGCGTCGGCGAGGACGGCGTCCGGATCGCCTCGGCGACGGGCACGCCCGTCGCCTGGACCGAGGAGTCGACGTACTTTTTCCGCCTCTCCGCCTATCAGGACCGGCTGCTCGCGCTCTACGAGGAGCATCCCGAGTTCATCGGCCCGGACTCCCGGCGCAACGAGATCGTGCGCTTCGTGTCGCAGGGCTTGAAAGACTTGTCCGTCTCCCGGTCGAGCTTCAACTGGGGCGTCCCGGTGCCGGGAGACCCCGAGCATGTCATGTACGTGTGGGTGGACGCGCTCACCAACTATTTGACGGCGATCGGCTTTCCCGGCGACGAGGCGGGGGTCGCGAAGTTCTGGCCCGCGGACTTGCAGATCATCGGGAAGGACATCACCCGGTTCCACGCTGTGTACTGGCCCGCGTTCCTGCTCTCCGCAGGTTTCGCGCCGCCGAAACGGGTGTTCGGGCACGGTTTCGTGCTCAACAAAGGCCATAAGATGTCCAAGTCCGCGGGCACCGGGCTCGACCCGTTCTGGCTCATTGAGACGTTCGGCCAGGACGCGGTGCGCTTCTTCGCCTTGCGCGAGATCCCGTACGGGCAGGACGGCTCCTACAGCGACGAGGCGATTGTGACGCGGGCGAACGCGGAGCTGTCGAACGGGCTCGGGAACCTGGCGCAGCGCTGCCTGACCATGATCGCGAAAAACTTCGGCGGGACCGTGCCAGACCCAGGCGCGCTCGCCGCCGAGGACGAGGCGCTGCTCGCGCAGGCCGACGGCATGCTCGCCGCATACCGTCCGCACTTTGCGGCGCAGCGCCCCGATTTGGCGATCGCGGCCGTGTTCGACGTCGTTTCCTTGGCCAACGGCTACTTCACCGCGCAAGCGCCCTGGACCCTCAAGGAGGACCTTGGGCGGATGGGCACGATCCTGTACACGACCGCCGAAGTGGTCCGCCAGGCGGCGATCCTGCTGCAGCCCGCAATGCCGCAGGCGAGTGAGAAGCTGCTCGACTTGCTCGGCCAAAGCAGCGGAGCCCGGATGTTCGCCGACCTGCCCGCCCGGCTCGCGCCGGGGCTCGCGCTGCCCGAGCCCAAGGCTGTGTTCCCGAGGCTGGCCACGCCGAAAGAAGACGTGTGAGGGCAGCCGGCGCGCCCGGCGTCGCCCGCGGGGTCGTCATGAGCGCCCAGACCGACGCGGCCGCCGAGGAACATGGCTTCCTCGCCATGATCGCCCGGAGAACAGCCGACAATCTCGAACCGCTCCCATGAGCGTCTGTATACTTCACTTATAAGGTTCTTTTTATAACCTCGTCATAGAAAAATATAACTTTGTCATAGAAAAGTCGCTCGTCACAGCCTCACACGGAGCTTTTCGACCACGCCGCGCAGGCACCCGGAAAAACCACCGAGATTTCGCTGTTCTCCCGCCAAAGGCACACGACGCGAGCGGCTGTCACTGGAAGAAGGGCAGGTCGGCAGCAGATGGCACACCAATCGCGGGTCGCGCTCCATTGCCTCGCATTGCTGGCCGCGTGCCTCCTGGCGCCGGGCTGCGGCTCGCGACCTCCCGCAACGCTTGCGACAAAGGCGGGCACGACGCCAGCCCCCGCCGCCCATCCGCTCAAAAGCGCGATGCCGACCAAGGCGGACTTCCCCGCCGACTGGCGCGTGCAGACCCAAGACAGCCGCCCCGTGGCCTTGCCGGGGCTGGACGACACCGACACCGCGATCAACTCGGTCGTCCCCAGCGGATGCCGCGACTTCGCGGCCATGTTTGTCTCCGCCCCAGGGTCCTCGATCCCCGGAGACTTCGTGTCGAGCACCGTTGCGATGGTCCCCGACGAAGCCGGACACTTCGACCAAAGCTCGGTCGTCGTCTTCGCCACGAGGAACGTCGCCGGTTGGGGCTCCCCGCGGGCGATCCAGGACAACCTTCGGGACTGCGCCCACGTCACGGCGGGCATGTCCATGCGCGGGCAGCAGCTGCGCGCCGCATTCGCCTCGGAACGGATCGACACGGGCCAGATCAAGGGCGAAGCCGCTGGCAGGACGACAGTCATCCTCGCGAATGAGGAGAAGATCCGCGTCGCGGCGGTCCGGGCGCAGACGAAAGGCGTGCTCGTCTGCGCGAGCTCGATGATCCTGTCCGGATCTCGCGACGACCAGCAAGCGCTTCTCGTGAAACTCGTCGCCCAAACGGTGGACAAGCTGAACGCGATCTGAGCTTTCTGGCACTCTTGGTCCATGCGCGTTGAATGTCTTGGCGAGGGAGCCGGCCCGGGTTCCGTCCTGCGCGCCCTGCGCCTGATCGCCGCGCAGGCCGGTTCGGCCCCGCCAGCCGCGCTCATCGGCGACTGGTTCGGCTCGCGCGCCGTCCTCGCCCCGAGCCTGCTCGCCCTCCCCGGCGCCCAGCTGCCCGACTTCGGCCCAGCGGCCCGCTCGGGCGCCCAGGCCGCCGCCGCGCCCGCCGTCGGCGGCGGCTGGATCGGCGCCCTCGCCTACCCGGACCGGGCCGGGGCCGACGGACTGCCCGCTGTGGCGGGAGGGTTCGCCGAACAGGTGCTGCGACTGGACCAGGAGGGCCTCTGGTGGTTCGAATCCCTCGACGACAAGCCGTGCCCCAACCGGCTGCGCGAAGCAGTCCGGGAAGGCGGGAGCGCGGGCCCGTTCGCCTGCTCGTGGACGCCGCCCGATCAGGGAGCCCATGAGCAGTCGGTGCGCGCGTGCCTTGCGGCCATCGCCGAAGGCGAGATCTACCAGGCGTGTGTGACCACGAACTTCACCGGAGAGCTGCAGGGGGACCCGATGGACTTCTTCCTGGCCGTCGCGGAGGCCTCCCGGCCCGCGAAAGCCGCGTATGTGGCAGGCGACTGGGGGGCCGTGGCATCCTTCAGCCCTGAGCTCTACCTGCGAAGACAGGGCACGAGCGTCGTGGAGAGCCCCATCAAAGGCACCTTGCCCAGACAGCTCGACCCAGCGCTGTTGCGCTCCTCGGCCAAAGACATCGCGGAGAACGTGATGATCGTCGACCTGGTCCGCCACGACCTCGGCCAACTCGCGCGCACCGGCTCGGTGCGCGTCGTCGAGCTCTTGGACGTGCGCGAAGCACCAGGGGTGTGGCATCTGGTCTCGAGCGTGGCGGCCGAGATCGACCCCCATGTCAGCGACCGCGAACTCGTCGCCGCCACCTTCCCGCCCGCCTCCGTCACCGGCACGCCGAAGCTCAGGGCGCGCGAGCTGCTCTCGGCATGGGAGCCCGAAGGGCGCGGCATGTACTGCGGGGCGGTCGGGATGTCCTCGCCCGAACAAGGGCTCGAACTCAATGTGGCGATTCGGACAGTGTCGATCACACCTGCCGGAACAATGCGGCTCGGGGTCGGCGGGGGCGTCACCGCCGACTCCGAGCCGGAGCAGGAATGGCAAGAATGCCTCGACAAAGCCTCGAGCATCCTCGATCACTCGTCGAACGGCGCGAGGGCCTCATTGACGTTTTTGGCCTGAAAGCGCCCGTCGGCCAAAACGTCAGCCGGTTTCCCCGCGGGCCGCGACAGCCTCCGCGTACAGCTCCCGTTTGGCGATCCCCGCCTCGGCGGCGATGAGCGACACTGTTTCACTGAACCGGGCGCCCGCCGCGACGAACTGCTCCACTTTGCGCACCAGAGCGGCCATGTCGGCGTGCGCGGCCTCCGCCGCGCCGAGCACCACGGTGATCTCGCCCCGCAACCCGTCCGCGGCCCAGGCCGCCAGGTCGGCGAGAGAGCCTCTGCGCACTTCCTCATAGGTTTTCGTGAGCTCGCGGCAGACAGCGGCAGGGCGGTCGGCGCCGAGTTCGGCGACCGCGTCGCGCAAGCAATCCGCGATCCGGTGCGGAGCTTCGAAGAAAACACAGGTCCGGGTCTCGGAGCGCAGCTGCGCGAACCACGCCCGGCGCGCCTGCGATTTGCGCGGCGCGAACCCTTCGAAGCAAAACCGGTCCGTGGCGAGGCCGGAAAGCGCGAGCGCGGCCGTGACCGCGGAGGGGCCCGGCAGGCACGTCACCGGCAGCTCCTGGGCCACAACGGCGCGGACCAGGCGAAAACCCGGGTCGTTCACCAGGGGGGTTCCCGCGTCGCTGACCACCAGGACCGTGCGACCGTCGCGCAGTTCCGAGACCAGCTGCTCGATCCGCCGCTCCTCGGCGTGGTCGTGAAAACTCACCAGCCGCCCCGAGATGCGGACCCCGAGGGCGCGGGCCAGGTCCTTCGCGCGCCTGGTGTCCTCCGCGGCCACGACGTCGGCCGAAGCGAGGACGTCTTTCAGCCGTTGGCTCGCGTCTGCGGGATTGCCGAGCGGCGTTGCTCCGAGCACCAACATGGGGCGGGTTATTCCCCGGCCTCGTCCTCGTCGCCCTTGGAATACCGCGTGGGGTACTCATGGGCGATCCAATCGTTCTCCGGCTGCGAACCGCTCTGCCCGAGCTCGACGATCACACCGGGGGTGCGCAGCGCCGAAAGCGAGTTCGGCGGCATGTTCTCCATCGCCCGGCGCATCAGCACCAAGGGGCTCATCCCCAGGATGTCCGAGAGCTGCTCCAGCTCGCTGATGGTGAGCGCGCGACGAACGTGCTTGCCCAACCGTTGATCGACGTAGTTGCGCGACCCCAGCACGCCGAAAAGACCGGAGACGGGTTTGCCGAGCCTGCGGAACTCAGCGCGAATCTGGTTCGCAACAGCGAGTGCCAACGGGCTGGGCGGCGGCTCAGCTGTTGGACTCATGAATAGACCATAACATCACGGAAAGGAAACCTCTTTTCGCCCTGGGCAGTGCTTTCGTTTAGCTTCATCAGTGTAGTATATCTCTGTTCCTGACACTGTTATTGTCGCTGGCACTGTGATAAGCGCGATAAAGAAAGACTGAGGAGGCGATCTTGGCCACATCCGCGCAGCCGCGCATTGCGCCCGGAGGATTCTGGCACATCGGCCCGATCGCGTGGATCGCGAACAAAACCGGCTCCCGCCTGATGGGAGTCCCCGACTACCGAGTGGTCACCACGCTCGGGCGCAACAAGCGCCTGTTCCCTTTTTTCTTCGCCTATATCTCGTATTTCCAATACCTCTCGCAGATCCGGCTGCGCAATGTGGAACTCGCCATCCTGCGGGTGGCGCACCTGCGCGAGTCGGTCTACGAGCTCAATCATCATATCGTGATGAGCGCCAGGGCCGGAATCACCGACGAGGAGCGCGCCCGCGTCGGCGAAGGGCCCTCGGCGCCCGGCTGGAGCGCGAAGGAGAAAGCTCTGCTCACCGCAGTCGACGGGTACATCACGGACAAAGCGATCGCCGACGCGGACTGGGCGGAGCTCAGAAGGCACTTCCACGAACGCCAGATCCTGGAAATCTTGCTCCTCGTCGGCTCCTACGACTCGCTCGCCACAACGTTCGACATCATCGGCTTGCAGACCGAATACCCCGCAAACCCGTTCGAGTAGGGCTCGACGCCCCCAGCCGCCGCCGGGCGCCCCGCTGCCCAAGGAGGCCGCTGCGCAACAGCCGTCCGGTGGCTAAGCTGGTCAAGGTGACGTTTGAGGAGCACGCGAAACCGACGACCCTGGGAGAGCTCCGAGCCTCGGGGCACAGAGAGCGATCGGTGAAGCAAGAGATCGCGGAGAACCTCTTGGCGGCGCTGAAGGAAGGGCGAAACCCTTGGCCAGGGCTGTTCGGACTCGAGAACACGGTCCTCCCCCAGCTCGAACGCGCGCTCATCGCGCACCACGACTTTGTGCTCCTCGGCGAGCGCGGCCAAGGCAAGACCCGCTTGCTCCGCTCCCTGGCAGGGCTCCTGGACGAGTGGACCCCGGTGATCCAAGGTTCCGAGCTCGGCGAGCACCCCTACCGGCCGATCACCCCCGCGTCGATCCGGCGCGCCGCCGAACTCGGCGACGGCCTGCCGGTGGCCTGGAAGCACCGCAGCGAGCGGTACACCGAAAAACTCGCGACCCCGGACACTTCGGTGGGCGACCTGATCGGCGACATCGACCCGGTGAAAGTCGCCGAGGGCCGCAGCCTCGGCGATCCTGACACCATCGCCTACGGCCTGGTCCCCAGGGCGCACCGAGGGATCGTCGCGATCAACGAGCTGCCCGACCTCGCCGAACGCATCCAGGTCGCCATGCTCAACGTCATGGAGGAGCGCGACATCCAGGTCCGGGGCCACACGCTGCGCCTGCCCTTGGACGTGCTCATGACAGCCTCGGCGAACCCGGAGGACTACACGAACCGCGGCCGGATCATCACGCCGCTCAAGGACCGCTTCGGGGCAGAGATCCGCACCCACTACCCTGCCGATCTGGACGCGGAAGTCGAAGTGATCGAGCAGGAGGCGAGCCTGTCCGCGAACGTGCCCCGCTACCTCGCCGAAATCGTCGCGCGCTGCACGCAGCTCCTGCGCGAGTCCAGCTCTGTCGACCAACGCTCCGGGGTCTCCGCCCGGTTCTCGATCGCCGCCGCGGAGACGGTGGCGGCCGCCGCGCTGCGCCGCGCCGCCCTGACCGGCGAGACGGAGGCCGTGGCCCGCATCGTGGACCTCGGCTCGGTCGTCGACGTGCTGCGGGGGAAAATCGAATTCGAATCCGGCGAAGAGGGCCGCGAGCAGGAAATCCTCAGCCACCTTGTGCGCCGGGCGACCGCCGACGTCGCGCGTCGGCATCTCGCAGGCGTCGACGTCGGGCCGCTCCTGGCCGCGGTGGAGAACGGGCAGAGCGTGACCACCGGCGAGGTGGTCCCGGCGAAAGACGTGCTCGCCTCGGTGGAAAATCTCGCCGTTGTGGACGTCGTCGCCCGCCAGCTCGGCGCGGCGAGCACCGGCGAGCGGGCGGGCGCGGTGGAACTGGCTCTGGAAGCGCTCTACCTCGCGCGCAGGCTCGACAAAGTCTCCGACTCGAAGACCTCGGTGTATGGCTGACTCCAGCTATCGCCGATACACCGGAGGACCTGACCCGCTCGCCCCTCCGGTGGATTTGCGCGAGGCTTTGGCCCAGGTCGGCGACCAGGTCATGGCAGGCTCTTCGCCGCGAAGGGCGATCTCCGAACTCATGCGCAGGGGAATGCGCGGGCGCAAAGGCCTGGACGACCTCGCGGCGGCGGCGCATCGGCGGCGGCGCGAAATCCTCGCCGAGCACAACCTCGGGGGCACGCTCAAAGAAACCGCGGACCTGCTGCAAGAAGCCATCCTCGAAGAGCGCAAAGAGCTCGCGCGCGCCCTGGACGACGAAGCGCGCTTTCAGGAAATGGAGCTCATGGCGCTCGACGCCTCGCCGGCAAAGGCGATCCAGCAGCTCAAGCGGTACCGCTGGCGCAACCAGAAGGCGCGGGCTGCGTACGAGAAGATCGGCCAGCTGCTCGGCCAAGAACTGCTCGAACAGTATTTCGACGGCATGAAGCAGCTGCTGCGCAGCGCCGACAACCCCTCGGTGCGCGAGCAAACGCAACGGATGCTGGCCGATCTGAACGCGTTGCTCGCCAAACACGCGAGCGGGCAGGACGTCGCCGACGACTTCGCCTCGTTCCTGGCGGAACACGGGGGCCTGTTCCCGGAGAACCCCCGCACTGTCGAGGATTTGATCGACATTCTGGCCAAGCGGGCGGCAGCCGCCCGACGGATGCGCAACAGCCTCTCCCCGGAGCAGCGGGCGGAGCTCGACGAACTCGCCCAGCAGGCTTTCGGAGCGCCAGAGCTCGGCAAAGCGCTCGCCGAACTCGGCAGCCGCCTCGAAAACGCCCGGCCCGGCGAGGATTGGCACGGCCAGGAAGCATTCCATGGCGAAGCCCCCCTCGGGCTCGGCGCGGGCGCGCGGGCGATGGCGGACATCGCCGAACTCGATCAGTTGGCCGACGCGCTGTCCCAAGGCTACGACGGCGCGCGAGTGGAGGACGTGGACATGGACGCGCTGCGCCGCCAGCTCGGCGACGAAGCCGCCGCAGACCTTCGCCGCCTGTCGGAGTTAGAGCGCGCGCTCGTGGAGGAGGGGTTCCTGCAGCGAGGCGCAGACGGCCAATGGCGCCTTTCCCCCAAGGCGATGCGCCAACTCGGCCAAGCGGCGTTCCGCGACTTGGTCGGGGACGTCGGCGCGCGCGCAGGGGCGCGGGAGACTCGCAGGGCCGGGGCGGCCGGGGAGCCGACCGGGCAATCGCGGCCCTGGCAGTTCGGGGACCTGCAACCGTGGGACATCCCTCGGACAGTGGGCAACGCAGTGCTCCGATCCGTCGCGCGCGGCCAGGCCGCCCCGCCCCTGCGCCTGCATGTGGACGACGTCGAGGTCCAAGAAACAGAGGCACGCCAACAAGCCGCCGTCGCCCTGCTGGTCGACACGTCGTTCTCGATGGTGGTCGAAGACCGATGGTTGCCGATGAAGCGCACCGCGTTGGCGCTGCAGCATCTGGTCGCAACACGTTTCCGCTCGGACGCGCTGCAGATCGTCGGATTCGGCAGACACGCACGGGCTCTCACCGCCGCAGAACTCGTCGCGCTCGACAGCGTCCACCAGCAGGGCACGAACCTGCATCACGCGGTGTTGCTCGCCCTGCGGCACCTGCGGCGGCACCCGAACGCGCAACCAGTGCTGCTCATCGTCACCGACGGGGAGCCGACCGCGCATGTGGACGAACAGTCCGGCGAAGCGGTGTTCCAGTACCCCACCAGCCATACGACGCTGCGGCTGACCGTCGACGCGCTCGACCAAACGGCCAAACTGGGGGCGCACACCACGATCGTGCGGCTCGGCGACGATCCGGGGCTCGCGCATTTCCTCGACCAAGTGGCCCGCCGGATCGGCGGACGAGTCGTCGCGACGGACGCCGACGGTTTGGGCGCCGCAGTGGTCAGCGATTATCTGCGCGCCAGGCGCAGCGGATGACCGCCGCGGCGGGGAGGTCTACTCGGAGACCGTCACGCGCTCGATGAAGACCGGGTCCACCGGGCGGTCGCTGCGGTCCACCTCGGTGGTGGCGATCGCGTCCACGACCTTCTTGGACTCCTCGTCGGTGACCTCGCCGAAAATGGTGTGCTTGCGGTTCAGGTGCGGCGTCGCGTCGACAGTGATGAAGAACTGCGAGCCGTTGGTGCCGGGACCGGCGTTCGCCATGGCCAAAAGGTACGGCTTGTCGAACTTCAGCTCAGGATGGAACTCGTCCTCGAAGCGGTAGCCCGGTCCGCCCCTGCCCGTGCCCGTGGGGTCCCCGCCTTGGATCATGAAGCCGTCGATCACACGGTGGAAGACCGAGCCGTCGTAGAACGGGCCCTCGGCTTCGCCGGACGCGTTCTCCGCGGTGTACGCCAGCTCGCCAGTGGCCAGGCCGACGAAATTCGCCACCGTCTTCGGGGCGTGGTTGCCGAAAAGCCCGACTTTGATATCGCCTCGGTTGGTGTGCAGGGTCGCGGTCTGGGTTGCGTTGCTCATGCTGCTCATCCAATCACGCCCGCGCGAGCGCGGGCGCGGCAGGTCCTTCAGAAATGCTCAATGGCTGTTCGGGTCTCCGTAGGGCCACTTGTCGTCGAGGTTGAACTCGTCCGGGTCGGGGTTCAGGCGCGGCTGCTCGGGCAGGCCCGTGATCGCGTCGATCTGGGCGGGCGTCAGTTCGAAGCCGAACACGTCGAAGTTCGACGCGATCCGCTCCGGGGTCTGCGACTTGGGGATCACGATGTTCCCGATCTGCAAGTGCCAACGGATGAGCGCCTGCGCCGGGGTGACGCCCGCCTCCTCGGCGATCTTCTGGACCACTGGCTCCGACAAGCTCTTGCCGATCCCGAGCGGCGAGTACGACTCGGTCGCGATCCCGAGTTCCCTGTGCAGCTCGCGCAGCCGGGCCTGGGCGAGATGCGGGTGCAGCTCGATTTGGTTGACGCTCGGCGTCTCGCCGGTCTCCTCGATGACCCGGCGCACATGGGCCTCGTGGAAGTTCGAGACGCCGATGGAGCGGACCTTGCCGTCCTCCCTGGCCTTCTGGAACGCCTTGAACGTCGCGACGAAATCATCCCTCGCGGGCACGGCCCAGTGGATCAAATACAAGTCGACGTAGTCCAGGCCCAGCCGCTGCAAGCTCGCGTCCAGGGCGGCGAGGGTGCTGTCGTAGCCTTGCTCGGCGTTCCACAGCTTCGTCGTGATGTAGAGCTCCTCCCTCGCCAAACCCGATTTCGCGATGGCGCGGCCCACCCCGCGCTCGTTGTTGTACACAGCGGCGGTGTCGATGTGCCGGTAGCCGACCTCGAACGCCTTCGCCACCGCGGGCTCGGCGACGTCGTCGGGCACCTGCCACACGCCAAAGCCCAGCTGAGGAATAGTGTTGCCGTCGTTGAGGGGAATGTTCGGAACGCTCACCGCACCAGCCTAGCGAAAATCCCGAACGCGCGGCGCTTCCCGCGCGCCCTGATCGCAACGTACGATCATTCTCCGTGTCCACATCGTCTTCGTCCCCGGCCGAGCAGCCCGAGCGCGCGTCCAGGGCGCGCGCCGTCGCCCTGATCGCGGGCGTTTTGGCGGTCCTCGGAGCCATTGCCGTCCCGTTCTTGCCGGTCAAAGAACGCACCGCCGAACTGCAGTGGCCCAGCCGGGTCGTCGGCAACACCAACGCGCCGCTCGTGTCCTATTTCCCCGAATCCTTCGACCTGAGCGTCCCGTGCCGCGCCGTGGCCGCGCAAGCCGGGCGCGCCGAAGGCTCGACGCTCTTCTCGACCATTCCGCCCAGCTCCTCGCTCGCGACGACCCGAGGGCTCGTCGTCCGGCTCACCGGCCCGCAGGACGAGCGCAGCCTGCAGGTGGTCCTGCGGGGCGAGACATTGCTCGTCGTCGAAGCCGCGAAGTTCGCCGACCCCGGCTGCCAGGCGCTGACCGTGCACGCCACTCGGGACACGACCACCGTCGAAGCGCGCGGGATCGCGGGCGCGTCGGCCAGCCGGCCAGGATCGAATCTGCGCCCGCAGATCATCGGTTTCTACACGGACCTCGCCGGGATGCGCGACGACGAGGAGTTCGCCGGCCTCGCCGCGAAAGCGGCGATCGACACCCGGTTCCTCACCGAGCCGACCGGACTGAAACTCGGCGTGCTCGTGGCGAGCGCCGTGCTCATGCTGGTCTCGCTCGGGGCGCTCGCCCTGTTCGACCGGGCGGCCCCACGGCGCAGGAAAGTCCCGCCCCGCTCGCGCCTGCAGCCTCGCGCCGCAGACATTGTGGTGACGGCGGCGCTCGGGATCTGGCATGTGATCGGCGCGAACACGGCGGACGACAATTACATCGCCACCATCGCCCGCGCCTCGTCAGGCGGCGGCTACCTGGCGAACTACTACCGGTATTTCGGCGCCCCGGACGACCCTTGGGGCTGGTTCTACCAGATCATCAAGCTGATGACCGCGACCGGAGTCGCCAGCCCGTGGCTGCGCCTGCCCGTGTTGCTGCTGAACATCGGCACCTGGCTCCTGCTCTCCCGGTTCGTGTTGCCCAGACTCTTGCGCAGCGCGTCGAAACCGGCGACGCTGCTCGGCGGCTGGTCTGCCGCGCTGGTGTTTCTCTGCTTCGTGTTCGCCTACGACAACGGGCTGCGCCCGGAGCCGTGGATCGCGTTCGGCGTCCTGGGCTCCTGGGCCTTGGTCGAGCGTGGGATCGCCACCCGAAGACTGCTCCCCCTCGGCCTCGCGGGCGTGCTCGCTTCGGCGACGCTGACCTGCGGCCCGACCGGCGCGATGGTGTATTTCACCCTGATCCTCGCGGCCAAGCCGTTGTTGCGCCTGCTCAAAGAGCATATCGCGAGGCTCGCCCCCGACGGCGGGCGCGGGCGGACCGCGCTGGCCTGGGCCGCGGTGCTCGCGCCGCTCGCCGCCACATTCTGCGCGGTGAGCCTGATCGGGTCCTGGCGCATCTCCTACGGCGCGTTCCGCGCCGCGGCGACGGTGAAAATCGTCGTCGGCCCGTACATGCACTGGTACGTGGAGGCCACTCGTTACCAACAGCTCATGGGCTTCTCCCCGGACGGGTCGTTCTCCCGCCGCTTCCCGATGCTCCTCATGCTTCTGCTGCTGATCGTTGTCGCTGGAACCCTGTGGCGCGCTGCCATCATGGCAAGGCTAGGACAGCACTCGCGGCTGGACCTTCGGGTCGGTCCGACCCGCCGCATCGTCGGGCTCACCTTCGCCGGGCTGCTCTGCCTGATGCTCACCCCGACAAAGCCGACGCACCACTTCGGCGCGTTCGCCGGTCTCGGAGCTGCCGTCGTCGCGGCAGGCGCGGCAGCGGTTTTGGCCATCTCCACGGCGCGCACCCGCGCGTTGTACGCGGCCGCGCTGCTCTTCATGATCGGCCTCGCCTACACCGCGCCCAACGACTGGTGGTACCCGGCCGGGTACGGGTCGCCGTTCCGCACCACAGCGATCCGGTTCGGGGTCAGCCTCGGCACCGTCTTCTACTACCTCGGCGGACTCGCCATAGCAGTGGCTTTCTTCTTGCACCTGTTCGGCAACGGCGCACGGGTGTGGCGCGTGCTGTTGGAGCGCAGGCTCATCGCCTCGGGCGCCGTGATCGGCGCGGTGTTGACCATCGTCATCGAACTGGGGGCGACATCGCTCCAGGCCCTGACGGTCGACAACAGCGCCGCCGCGCGCAACCTCGCCGCCGTGACCGGCCGGGACGAATGCGGCCTGGCGGATGTCGTGCTCGTGGACACAGACCCGCAGAAATCCATCCTCAGCCCTGTTTCGGACCAGGGAAGCGCGGCAGACGCGCTCCTCGGGTCCCAGGCTCGGGGGTTTGCCATCACGACCCCGCAGGAACAAAGCACCGCAGACCTGTTGGCCCAGGCGAACCTGCCGGACATCGGCCCCGCCGTGGACCCGCTGCACCCGACGCCGCCCGCCGACCCCGCGGATCTGATCGGTTTCGGACTGGACCCGACAGCGACGCCGCTCGTGATGAGCGCGGCCGGGCGAAGCGCGGGAACGGATCCGGCGGGGATTGTCGCGCCGATCGCCGAGCTGACAAGCCGCTGGTACCAACTGCCGGAAAACACTGCCCTGGTGACACTGGCGGCTGTGGGCTACTTCCCGAAAAACGCCGTGCGGCTCGAGTTCACCGACGACCCGGCGAATGGCAAAGCCCAAGGCCCTCCGGTCGAGATGGTCGCGGCAGACCCCGCCCCCGGATGGCGCGACCTGCGGCTGGGCGAGATACCGAGGAAAGCCAAAGCGGTGCGGGTCCTCGCGCGCCTCGACCTGCCCGGCCCGAGCCAGTGGATCGCCCTCACCCCGCCGAGAGCCCCCAAGCTCGCCACCTTGCAGCACGTCATCGGGCGCGCAGACCCGGTGCTCGCCGACTGGGAGGACGGGCTCGGATTCCCCTGCATGCGCCCCTTCGGCTACCGCGACGGGGTCATCGAACTGCCGAAATACCGGATTTCGCCCGACCGGGTGACGGACGCCTCGTTCCATCAGTGGATGGACGCCTACGGGGGCGGCCCCGGCGGCATTGTCGAATCCGCCGCGCACGCGGTCACGCTGCCCACCTATCTGCGGGGAGCGTGGGATGTGGACTGGGGCAAGGCCCAGCGTCTGATCCCTCGCGCGCAAGGCGGCCCGCCCGATCTGACGACGCAGACAGTGACCCGATCCGGATTGGCCAACCCCGGCCCGCTGGGATCGGGCGTTGTGGGCTCGTCCTGGACCACCGACCCGTCAAAGCTGCATTAGCGCGCCAGCCGCCATGCACGCGCCAGCCCTGTCGGGGCCGCTGGCGCGTGCATGGCGACCATGTCCGTGCCCTCTGCCCGCACCGCATTGCCGCCACCGGGGAGACGCTGTTCGTCAGGAGCCGCCGAAGGCCGCGACGAGATCGGAGCCGAGCTGCTTCTGAAGGTCGGCGGACAGCTGCGCGCCTCGGAGCACGAACACGTCCACCACAAAAAGCCCCAATGTCTCCACCCGCGCCTCGAGCACGCTCACCCCGGCAGCGGCGAACACGGCGGCCAAATTGGCGAGCAGCCCGACTCGGTCCGCTCCGCGCACCTCCACCGACGCTTGCTGCTCGTTCGCCCCTGGAAGCCACAGCACCTTGGGGGCCGCTGTGCTCGGCGCCGTGGGCACGGCGATTCGCAGAACAGAGCGCGCCCGCGTCTCGGCTTCTTTGCGCTCCCGCTCGGCGAGCGCCGCCATCACGTCCCATCCGCCCGCCAAAGCCCGCAACAGGTCCTGCCGGATGATTTGCGCGGACGGGGGCGAGCCGAACCGAGGGCTCGCCACGAACGCGGCGGGCGCAAAACCAGCCGTCTCGGAAAGCTCGGCGTGATGGCACCGCAGGCCGTGGATCGCGAGGACAGCGGTGGCCTTTGCCAACAGCCCGATCGAGTCCGGGGCGACCATGAGCAACTCCCCCGCGCCGCCGCCCGCCTCGGCCTGGTCGGCCCATTCGACAAGCACCTGTCCGGGCAGCTCCTCGGCGCGTTGGGCTTTGGCGAGGAGCGCCCGCGCCCGGTCCACTCGGCGCGCAAGGGGGACCGCTCCGGTCAGCGGCGCGCCGATTTCTCCGGCTGACAGCGCGCGGCAGCTCGCGACGAGCTCCGCGATCAGCCGCGCCTTCCAGTCGCCCCACACCCCTGGGCCGGTCGCCAGCGAATCCGCTTCCGAAAGCGCCGCGAGCAGCTCCAAGACCACCTCGTCATGGCCGATCTGCGTCATGACGAGGCGGGCGGTGGCCGGGTCGCGGACGTCTCTGCGCATCGCCGCAGTCGGCAAGAGCAAATGCTGGCGCACGACGAGCGCGAGTCGGCGCACATCGCCCTCGTCCAGCGCCAGCCGCTCGCCGATCTCACGGACCAGGTGTTCCCCGATGACGCTGTGGTCCCCCTCCCGGCCCTTGCCGATGTCGTGCAGCAGGGCGCACAGCAGCAGCAAATCAGGGCGGGCGACCCTCGTCGTCAACGAGGAGGCCTGCACCACCGTCTCCACCAAATGGCGGTCAACGGTCCAAACATGGATCGGGTCCCTCGGCGGAAGATCGCGCACCACGGCCCATTCGGGGAACATCCGCTCCCAGAGCCCGGTGCGGTCCAACGCTTCGACGATGCGCACCGTCCGGCTGCCCGCGCCGAGGACGGCGAGCAAATTTTGGCGCATGTCCTCGGTCCATCCCTGCCGCAGATCTGCGGCGGCGAGCCTGCCGAGCGTCGCCTGGCTGATCGGCAGGCCCGACACAGCGGCAGCGGCGGCCACACGGAGCACCAGCCCAGGAGTCGGCCGGGCGTCCTTGGCGAGGACCACTTCGCCGCCGTGCGCGACCACTCCTTCGCCCAGCGGGCGCCGTTGGCGCAATTCGGGCCCGCCGCCCCGCACCGCGTTGTGCGCCACCCGCAAACCGACCTCGACGCAGTACTCCACCGTGCGGCCGATCCCGCTGAGCCTTCTCGCCAAATCGAAGCGGTCGCCCGCCCCGAGCGTCGCGGCCACCTCGTCGGCGTCTTGGGCGAGGAGCTGATCGCGGCCCCGCCCAGTGGCGCGGCGCAGCTGGGTCCGGATGTCGAGCAAGTCGGCGTACGCGCGGGCGAACCCGCCGCCGGGCGAGGAGCCGGTGAGCGCGGGAACCCCATCGGTCAGCTGGGCCAGCGCCAACGCGTCGAGCAGTTGCGCGTCGCGGGCGCCCCCCTTGCCGGACTTGAGGTCGGGTTCCGCGCGGTGGGCCACTGAGCCGAACCGTTTCCACCGCTCGCGGGCGCTGGCGAGCAACTCGGGCAAGCGTCCTCGGGCGCTGCGCCGCCAGCTGCTCAAGACCGGCCCGACCGTGTCGTGGTACAGATCCTCGTCGCCCGCGATCAGCTTTCGCCGCAGAAAGCCGAACACAGCGCGCAGATCCGTCTGCGCGACTGCGAGCATGTCGTCCTGCGTGCGCACGGCGTGGTCGAGATCGATGTTCGCGTCCCAGACGGGATACCACAATCCTTCGGCCACAGTCCGGACCTCGTCCGGGCTGTGGCCGCGATGCAGCAGCACCAAGTCCAGGTCCGAATGCGGCAGGAACTCGCCTCGGCCCAAAGCGCCGACCGCGACAAGGGCGAACCCGGAGCCCTGGGCCACGCCGAGGCTGGCCGCCAGCCCAGCGAGCCAATCCTCAAGCAACGCCTGGAGGTCGTGGCGAAGCCGTTCGGGCGGCAGGTCGGAAGAAGTGAGGGAGCGAATGCTGTCCCGGAGGCTGGCGGCTGTCACCGGGGCGGGCATGGTCTCAGTGCTTGCGGGCGCGCAGGGCGCCCCATCGCGAACAGGGCGCCCGCTACAGCGCGTCGCTGCCGCGCTCGCCGGTGCGCACGCGGACCACCGACTCGACCGGCGAGATCCACACCTTGCCGTCGCCGATCTTGCCGGTGCGAGCGGCGTCAACGATGACCTGGGCGACCTGGTCCGCTGCGGAGTCGTCCACGATGACTTCGACCCGGACTTTCGGCACGAAGTCGACCGAGTACTCAGCGCCGCGGTAGACCTCGGTGTGGCCCTTCTGCCGCCCGTAGCCTTGCACCTCGCTCACAGTCATGCCGACCACGCCGGACTGCTCCAACGCCGTCTTCACGTCTTCGAGGGTGAAAGGTTTGACGATCGCGGTCACAAGTTTCATTCGTTGTCACTCCTTCATTGCGGCTTCGGCGAACGCGCGCCGCTCGACAGAACCGGTTCCTACGGCACTGAAATCATAAGCCGACTCCGCGTGTTCGCTCTCATCGAGCCCTCGCGCCTCGCCTTCTGGGTCGGCTCGCAGGCCGATGGTGTGCTTGAGGGCGAACGCAATGATCGCGGTGACCACGGCCGAGTACACGAGCACGGCGCCCGCGCCGACCGCTTGGCGCCAGAGCTGGTCGAAGCCGCCCCCGTAGAAGAGGCCCTTGACCCCGGCGGGGGCTTCCGGCGCGGCGACGAGCCCGACCAAGAGCGTGCCGACGATGCCGCCGACCATGTGCACGCCGACCACGTCGAGGGCGTCGTCATAGCCGAGCCTGTACTTCAGCCCCACCGCGACGGCGCAAATGGCGCCGCCCGCGACGCCGATGACGAGCGCCCCGAGCACATTGACCGAGGAACAGGACGGCGTGATCGCCACCAGTCCCGCGACCACGCCGGACGAGGCGCCGAGCGATGTGGCGTGGCCGTCGCGGATCTTCTCCACCAGCAGCCAGGCGAGCATCGCCGCCGCGGTGGCGACGCTGGTGGTGATGAAGACCGAGCTGGCGGTCGGGCCAGCGGTGAGCGCGGAGCCCGCGTTAAAGCCGTACCAGCCGAACCACAGCAGGCTGGCGCCGAGCATCACGAACGGCAGGTTGTGCGGACGCATCGGAGTCTTCGGCCAGCCTCGCCGCTTGCCGAGGACAAGCGCGAGCACGAGACCGGCGACTCCGGAGTTGATGTGCACCGCGGTGCCGCCCGCGAAGTCGATGGCCTTGATCTGGTTCGCGATCCAGCCGCCGTGCTCGGCGGTCACGTTGTCAAAGGCGAAGACCCAGTGCGCGACCGGGAAGTAGACCAGCGTGGCCCACAACGCCGAGAACAGCAACCAGGGGCCGAAGCGGAGCCGGTCGGCGACCGCGCCAGAGATGAGCGCCACCGTGATGATGCCGAACATGAGCTGGAACGCGACGAAGGAAAGGGCCGCGACCTGGTGCGGGGCCGTGCCCACCAGCGGCGGATTGGCGTCCGCGTCCTTGCCGATGAGCCCGGCCAGCCCCCAGTATTGCGTGATCTTGCCGAAAAAGTGGCCGGTGTCGTTGCCGAACGTCTCCGAATAGCCGAAAAGCGCCCACAGAATGGTGACCACGCCCATGGCGCTCACCGACATCATGAGCATGTTGAGGACGTTTTTCGAGCGGACCATGCCGCCGTAGAAGAAGGCCACTCCCGGCGTCATGAGCAGCACCAGCGCCGAGCTCACGAGCAACCAGGCGGTGTCACCAGAGTTCACTGCGCGTTACCTCCATAGAAATCAAGGCTCATATGACAGCGAGCCCGGCCAGAGTCGACCTGACGTGCAGCCTGCAAAACGCATGTTGCCGGCACACCATGATCGTGTTTCTGAAAAGTTAACTGTGCCCTTCGCGGCCGAAAGCCCGTCTGCGAGGGTCGCGAATCAGCCGAGCAGAGCATCGACGAAAGCCACCGGCTCGAAGGGCGCGAGGTCGTCCTTGCCCTCGCCGAGGCCGACCAGCTTGACCGGGACGCCTAGCTCTTGCTGCACGGCGAAGACGATCCCGCCCTTGGCGGTGCCGTCGAGCTTGGTGAGCGCCACTGCGGTCACATCGACGACCTCGGAGAACACTTTCGCCTGGTGCAAGCCGTTCTGGCCGATGGTGGCGTCGAGGACGAGAACCACCTCGTCCACCGCCGCCTTGCGCTCGACAACACGTTTGATCTTGCCGAGCTCGTCCATGAGGCCGGTCTTGGTGTGCAGTCGGCCCGCGGTGTCGATGAGGACCACGTCTGCCCCGGTCTCGACGCCCCGGCGCACGGCTTCGAAGGCGACCGAGGCGGGGTCTGCGCCCTCGGCGCCGGTGACGACTTCAGCTCCCACGCGGCGGCCCCACGTCTGCAGCTGGTCCACAGCGGCGGCCCGGAACGTGTCCGCCGCGCCGAGCAGGACTCTTCGGCCGTCCGCGATGAGCACTCGGGCGAGTTTGCCGGTGGTCGTGGTCTTCCCCGTGCCGTTCACGCCGACCACGAGCACCACCGAAGGCCGCTCGGCGTGCGGCAGCGCGCGGACCGAGCGGTCGAGTTCGGGCTTGAGCTCGCCGATGAGCACTTCTTTGAGCACCGCTCGGGCCTGGGCCTCCGAGCGGACCTCGGCGCGAGCGAGCGCGGCGCGGAGCTTGTCGATGACGTGCTCCGTGGTGCTGGCCCCGAGATCAGCGGCAAGAAGCGTCGTCTCGATGTCCTCCCACGATTCCTCGTCGAGGTCGCCGCCGCCGAGCAGCCCGACCAAAACCCGGCCGACGCTGCTCTGCGAACGCGCGAGCCGCCCGCGCAGATTGCCCCACCGCTCCCCCGACGGCACAATCTCCTCGGCCTGGCGCTCCTCCGGCTCGGGTTCTGGCTGCTCCACGTCGACGTCGGGCAGAACCACGTCCCGCACGGTGGGCTTGGGCGAATCGACCGGCGTGGCCGCGTCGTCCCCCACTCCCGGCAGGCCGGTCGCTTCGACCTTGGGCGGCGCGTGCGCGATCTGCGGCGTCGGGACGGCGGAGCCGCCCTCGGCAAAGCTGAAGCCGCTCTTGGCCTGATAGGTCGAAGCCTCAGGCGTGGCCGCCGACTGCGACGTGAGGCGGATCCTGCGCCGCCGCGCGAGCAACAAGCCCCCGCACACCGCCGCCAACACCACAAGGGCCGCTACGACGGCGACGACGACCCACATCTCTGAGCTCACCGCACTGCCTCAGCATCTCGAGTTTTGCTCACTGCACTGCCTCAGCACCTTGAATTTTGCTCACTGCACTGCCTCAGCACCTTGAATTTTGCTCACTGCACTCCCTCAACATCTTGAATTTTCCAACTTCACGGAATTTTTCCGGCACCGCGCTCGCGGGGGCGGACGGCCGCGACAAGAGCTCATCTGCTCTTGGGCGGCTCTTTCACTTTTTGGCCCGCGCAGCCGACCATGCCTTGCTCCGACGCGGCGTCGATCTGCTGAAGGCCGACAGAAATCCGGCAGCTGAACCTCGCGGTCGGGTCGATGTTCGAAGGATCGGACATCACCATGACCATGGCGTAATCGGCTCCGAGGCTCAGCGTCACATCTTTGCGCCACGGCGAGCCGACCGTCTCGTTCTGCGCGCTCTCGTGCGTCCGGTTGAGCGTGTCCTCGTTGGTCACCGCCACGTACATCACCTTGAAAGGTTTGCTGCCAGATGATGTGACCTCGTAGGTCACCGTCGCCGCGGCGGCCCGGGCCGGGAGCGGGGAGAGCGCCGCGGCGGAGACGGCAGCCGCAGCCGCGACGGCCGCGGCCAGCGCCCGCGAAGCCGGGCTCGCCCAACAGGAGGCGCGCACGGTCACGACCCTGCCTTCTCGAGTTTGTCGCGGAGCTTGAGCCCAGCGCATCCGGCGACTGCCGACTGGTCCTTCTTCGCGTCGATGGTCTTGCCGCCCGAGGTGATCTCGCAGGAGAACTTCGTCGACGAGTCGAAGTTCGAGGGGTCGACCGTGACGATGACAAAAGCGTAATCGACGCCTTTGCTGAGGAAGACTTCTTTCTTCCAGGTCGAGGTCCCGGTGTCGGTCGACAAAGTTTTGGCGAGTTCGGCAGGGCTGCCCGCGGAGGTCTGCGCGATGTAGCTGACTTTGAAAGGCTTGGCCACGTTCGAGGTGACTTCGTACGTCACCGTCGCCCCGCCCTCGGAGCCGCCCGGCGCGGCAGAGCTCGTGGCCGCGCCGCCCGACGCGGCAGAACCCTTGGGCTCGTCCTTGCCGCAGGCGGCCACACCGGCCATCGCGACAGCGGCGGCAGGGATCGCGCAGAACATTTTTTGTGACACTGTGCCGAGCAACATAGGTTCTGTTCCTTTCGAGGAAAACTCTGGAAAACCATATCGATCTCTGGTGCCACTGTACCGCTGCGAACGGAGCTCATCGCATGCGCTCTCGGATCGGCGAACGGACAGCGCGGCCCGCATTGCTGGTGCTGGCGCGCGCAGCGAGCCCCCGCGCGAACGGGGGCTGAGAGAGCAAGGGAGGGGCCGAGGCGATTCGCCTCGGCCCCTCCCTTGCTCTTGGAGCGCTTAGTGCGTGGCGCCAGGGGTGCCCAGGGCGCGCGGCGGGGTCGTCGAGGTCACGGTCGAAATGACGAGCGTCGTGGTCGGCACGCTGGTGCTGGTGCTGGGGCGGTCTTTGCACTCGCCGTTCTCCTTGGCCTCCTTGCGCTCGTTCTTCGCGAGGTCGTCGCAGAACGGGGTGTCGTCAGAAGGCTCGTCTTCGTCGGCGCCCGCGTCGTCCGAGGGGGCTTCGTCGGCAGGCTCCTGCCCCTCGGCGGGAGCGGCGTCGTCCGTGTCGTCGTCGTCAGCCGCGACGGCGGCGGTCGCCTGCGGGGCAAGGGTGGACGGGGCGAAACCGGACACCGCGAAAGCAGCCGCCGCCGGGAGGCCGAGGGCGGCCAAGGCTGCGATCAAAGCGCGGCGAGAAGGAAGAGAGGAAAAGGCCATACCAGGCGACTCCATTCGATGTCGTAAGATCAATCCCTGCGGGGAGACCCCCTCGCGAGACACACGGATCATAGCCTCCCCCTAGGAGCGCGTCCAACCAAAACTAAGAAATTCTCAGGCGCTTGGCAGGTTTCACAGTTTTCTCGCAGGAAACTTGAGCACCAGGAGCAAACCGAGGAATTCCCTCCTGCGCGGCCTGCGCGATGGCGGCGACGAAGCGGCGCGCAAAAACATGCTGCACGATCCTCAACAGCGGGAACAGCGGCAGCCACAACGGGGCGGGCAGCGACACGGAGTGGATCAGGACGCGCACCTCGTCGGTCTGCGGGTCCCACGAGACGGCGAACAGCTCCTCGCCGCGCTCCGCGTGGCCGGGCAACGCGCCATACGCGAAACCCTTGCGACGCGGCTCGTCCACGACATAGACCACGCGGCACGGGAAAGAAAACGGGCCAAGGCGCTGATCGACCACGGCGCCCTCGGCGACAAAAGAAGCCGAAGCGTGGACGCTGAGCCCCGCGCGCAGTTGCGCCTGCCAGGTCAGGACAGCGACAGCCGCCCGATGGAAGTCCGCCTCACCGGCTCCGACCACCCGCGAAGCCGTCAGCGGCAGGAAAAACATCGGCCTTGGCGCCGCGTCCCTCGTCACACCGGAAGCCGGGGAAGAAAACGCCGCCGCGCGCAGCACCATCGCCTGGTCCGGCGGCAGCGGAACATACCTGCCTCGCAGCGCCATCTGTTCAGCGTACGCGCAAGGGCCGCTCGGCTTCGATTCCCCTGACAGCGCAATCTCAGCGACGGCAGTTAGAGTGCCCCTATGACTCGGCCGCACACGCACCACCGGCGGTCACGCCGGAACCTGCCTTCCCTCTTGCTGCTTGTGGGTTTCGCGCTCACGTCCGCCCTCACGGGCTGCGGGGGCCACGACGGCGACGAGCAGAAGCCGCCGCACAACACCGGCGCGCACGAGAAGCAGGGCAAACCTCAGGCCCCGGAGGCGTTCTCGGAGCCCGGCCCGGAATACGCGGAGCCCGACACGGCATACGCGGACATGGCCAGGCCGGGCGCCCCTCTGGGGGCTTCGGTCGGCGCGGTTCGCTCCGGGCCGCCGTCCGCGCAGTCCATGGCGACCGAACAAGTCCTCGCCGTGCAGACCGACGATGTGCAGAAGGCGAAGAGCCAAGCGCTCAAAATCAGCCACGACGCGGGCGGGACCACGCAGGAGCAAAAAGAGCAGGACGCGACCGACAAGGTTCCCGGCTGGGTCCAGCTCACGCTGAAAATCCCCGTCGACAAGGTCGAGGACGCGGTGGCGAAGCTGCGAACGCTCGGCGACGTCAAATACTTCACCTCGCACTCCACGAACGTCTCGCAGCAGAGCACTGACGTGAGCGCGGACATCGCCCTCGTCCAGCAGACCATCGCCAGACTGCAGCAGATCTACGCCCAAGCCGCGCAAAGCGGCAAAGCGGACGACATGGTCTCGGCGGAAAAAGAGCTGATCGAGCAGAACGACCGGCTGCAGCAGCTCAAACGCCAACAGCAGGGCCTCGGGGGCAAAGTGGAGACGACCACCGTCGGCGTGGTGCTCCTGGGCAAGAAATCTGCGCCGCCGGAGCACGGATGGGTGGGCTCCGGACTGCATTCTGGCTGGTCCGACCTGGTTGCCACCGTCAAATGGCTGGTGACGGCGATATCCTGGCTCGCCGTGTGGCTCGTCCCGCTCGCCGTGGTCGTCGTGGTCGCGCGTTTCGGCTGGCGGCTGGTCCGGACCAAGCGCGCCTAGCGCGCTGGAAGCGCTCCTGAAGCCACGGCCTGGGCGAGGCTCGGCGCGGCGCGGTCGCGGTCGGACCGCAAGAAATCGATCGTGCGGCCGCGGGAGTCCGTGCGCGGCCAGGCGATCGCGAGCGCGGGGTCGAGCGCGTCGAGCGCCCGCTCACGCCCAGGGTCGTACTCTTGGGAACAGAGATACGTCAGAACTGTGTCGTCCTCAAGAGCGAGGACGGCGTGGCCGAGCCCGGCCGAGAGCAGCACAGCGTTGCGCCGCTCGCCGCTGAGCAGCACCGCTTCCCAAGCGCCGAACGTCGGCGAGCCGGAACGCACATCCACCACCACGTCGAAAGCCATCCCCGAAGTCGCCGTCACATACTTCTCTTGGCCGCCTTCGAGCGCGCCGTCCGGGCTGAGGGCCAGGTGGACGCCGCGCAGCACCCCCGCCTTCGAAATGGAGCAGTTGCACTGGGCCGTCGTGAAATCTCGACCGGTCGCCTCGCGAAGGGCGCTCGCCCGGAAAAGCTCCGCGTTCACGCCCCGGTCGTCAGGATGCAGCTCCGGGATGATCTCCCAGGCTCCCGCGATGGGCAATTCCCGCCACTGCGTCATGTGGTCCCGTCTCCTTCACTGTCGTCGCGGATGGCTCAGCAGCCCCGCGAGGTACGCGCCGTACCCGGAGTTCGCATGCGCCCGCGCGGCGCGTTCGAGCTGTTCGTCGTCGATCAACCCACGCCGCCAAGCGACTTCCTCCGGACAACCGATGCGCACCCCTTGGCGCTCCTCGATCACCCGCACATAGTTCCCTGCCTCCAAGAGGGAGTCGAAGGTGCCCGCGTCAAGCCACGCCGACCCTTTGGGCAGAACCCGGACACAAAGCCGCCCCGCCGTGAGATAGGCGCGGTTCACATCGGTGATCTCGTACTCCCCCCGGGCGGAGGGCCGCAGCTCGCGGGCGATGGAGACGACGTCGTTGTCGTAGAAGTACAGCCCGGTGACGGCGTGCTTGGACTTCGGCCGCGCAGGTTTCTCCACGAGGTCTGCGACGGCGCCGTCCTCGCCCCATTCCACCACGCCGTAACGGCCGGGGTCGGACACCTCGTACGCGAAGACGACTCCCCCCCGCACCACCCCTGCGGTGTGGCCCTCGAACTCGGGCTCGAGGCCAGGACCGGCGAGAATGTTGTCACCGAGGATGAGCGCGACGTCGCCGCCGCCGATATGGCCCTCTGCGATGATGAACGCCTGGGCAATGCCTTTCGGCTCAGCTTGCTCGGCGTAGCTCAACCGCACGCCGAACTGCTCGCCGGAGCCGAGGAGCCGCGTGAACGCCGGAGCGTCCTGAGGTGTGGTGATGATGAGGATGTCAGTGATCCCCGCGCTGATGAGCGTGGTCAGCGGGTAGTACACGAGCGGCTTGTCATACACCGGAAGAAGCTGTTTGCTCACGCCCAACGTGATCGGGTGCAGCCGGGAGCCTGCGCCACCGGCGAGGATGACGCCTCGCATAGGGAAAGAATATCAGCTCGCCCGCGGCGCGACACGGCTCGCGGCGCGGCGGCGCACGAGGACACGCAGCGCGGACGGGCTCTGAGGGACTGGGCCCATTCTGAGATACTGGGCGTATGCAGTCTCTCGTGAGAGTCCACCGAACACCTCCGTCCGAGAAAGGCTCGCTCACACCAGTGTCGGCCGACGCGGGCGGGGCGCCGCGATGAAGCTCCTCGTGACTGGCGGAGCCGGGTTCATCGGGGCCAATTTCGTGCGCCGGACCCGCCACACCAGGCCCGATGTCGAAATCGTCGTCCTCGACGCGCTCACCTACGCCGGGAGCCTCGACACGCTGGAGGCAGTCCGGGAGGACATCGCGTTCGTCCACGGCGATGTGACGGACGAAGGCGTGGTGGACGATTTGGTGCGCGACTCGGACGCGGTCGTGCATTTCGCCGCCGAAACGCACAACGACAACGCGCTCGTGCGCCCGGGCGCGTTCGTCCACACCAACATCATCGGCAGCTTCGTGCTTGCCGAAGCCGTCCGGCGACATGGTGTGCGCCTGCACCAGGTGTCCACGGACGAGGTCTACGGGGACCTTGAGCTCGGCGAGGACCGGCGGTTCGCCGAAGGCGACGCGTTCAACCCGTCGAGCCCCTACTCGGCCTCGAAAGCGAGCGGCGACCTTTTGCTGCGCGCATGGGCGCGCTCCTTCGGGATCGAAGCCACCATCTCGCACTGCACGAACAACTTCGGCCCCTGGCAGCATGTGGAGAAATTCATCCCGCGCCAGATCACGAACCTGCTCACCGGCACGGCGCCCAAGGTGTACGGGGACGGGAGACATGTGCGGGACTGGATCCATGTGGACGACCACAATGACGCGGTGTGGGCGATCCTGGACCGGGGCGCCCCTGGGCGCACGTATCACATCGGCGCTGGCAACGAGCTGGGCAACCTCGCTGTCGCGCAGCTGTTGTGCGAGCTGGTCGGCGTGGACCCGGAACGGATCGAGCTGGTGGCAGACCGGCCGGGCCATGATCGCAGGTACGCGTTGGACGCGAGCAGGGTGACGGCGGAATTGGGATGGAGCCCGAAGAAGACCGATTTCCGCGCGGCGCTGCGCGAAACAGTCGACTGGTATCAGGAGCACCAGCACTGGTGGGCCAAGGACAAGTCCGGCGTCGAAGCGGACTACGCGCGTCGGGAGCAGACCACCCGTGGTTGAGGGCGCCCCTCAAGAGCAACGGGACCTGGCGCGCGTCGTGGCGGACCTGGGCGAGCAGAACGCGCAGAACAGGAAGCAATTCGCCCAGACCCGGCTGGTCGCCGAACGGCTTTGGGAGCTGTGGACCGGGGAGGCCGCCGCCCTGCTCGGCGCGGAGTGGGAACTGGCCGACGGCAGAGCGCGGGCGCTGCTGGAGGAGGAACCCGCAATCCTGGCCTTGTTGCCGATCGCGGCGGCGGACCAGTTGTCGCCGATCGCGGCGGCGGACCAGGCCGAGGCCGCGGAACATGAGGAGTGGGGGGAGGCGGAACTGTTCGAGCTCCTGCGCTGCGCGGCCGAGCGTTTGCAAGCCCAAGAGCAGGAGCTCGCCGCAACCTTGGCCGCGCGAGCGGAACTGATCGGCCAGCTGGAGCTGCACATGGGCGAGGACGGCTCCGCATACGCGGCGGAGCACCGGCGTTGGCTGCGACGAGCCGAAGACGTCGTCCAACGGCTCAGCGACCTGGGCGCGGGCGCGCACGGAGCCCACGACGCGTACACGCGGGCCGGCCAGCTGAACACACGCATGTTCCGCGCGGACCTCTTCGCCGGCGACGAGCCAGCGCCCCAAAGCGCCGACACGGGCCCGCACTTGCACGGGCAGCTCTCCCCCGCGGGTTTCTACGCCCTCGCGGACATGCTCGTGGCCTCGACCGGGCGACTGCTCAAAGCGCTGATCGCCGCCGCGCTGGCGTTGGAGGGGCTCGGGCCGCTCGCCCGGCGGCGAGAGCACGAGTGGGCGCAACAATACGACCAACGCTCCCAAGCGGTGTTCCTGCTCGCTGGGGACTGCCTGCACGCCTTGGGCTTGCTCACCCGGTCGGTCCGCCAAGCTGGCCGAAATTGGGAGATCGCCGAGTTCAACGCCGGCGGCGGACGCGGCCTCCTCCCCGAGGCGGCGAAAGTCAAAGAGGTGGTCGATCTGCGGATAGCCCCGCCCCCGTCGGCGTTGGCGCGCGGGGGCGGGGAATCCGAGCGCAGCGCGGCGCAGAATGCCGCAGCCATATGGCGGGCGCTCGCCGCCGAAGTCGAAGCCTTGGACAAAGCGCTGATCGCCGCAAGCGGCTATGACTCTGCGGAGGGCGAGGCGCTGCAATCAACGCTCGCCCGCATCGCGAGCCGCATCGCGGCGGCGCACGACGGCGCGGCAGAGGTCGCGGATCTGTGCCTGGACTTGGCGGCCCGCCGCCAGCTGCCCTGGTGGCGGCGGGGCAGGCTCAGCCGCTAGTTTTTTTCTTGCGCTCGATGTCTGCCAATGCCTTCGCAAGCGCCTCGCGCTCGGCGGCTTTGCTCTCCCATGCCTCTTTGCGGTTCTTGACCGCCTTGGCGGGAGCTCCGACAGCGATGGAGAAGTCCGGCACTTCGCCCTTGACCACAGCATGGGCGCCGAGCACGCAGCCCCGGCCGACGATGGTGCCCCGCAGCACGCTCACCTTCGTGGCGATCCAGGTGTCGGGGCCGATCCGCACTGGGCTTTTGACGATGCCCTGGTCTTTGATCGGCATGGCGATGTCGTCGATGACATGGTCGAAGTCGCAGATGTAGCACCAATCCGCCACCAGCACCGAACCGCCGATCTCGATGTCCAGGTAGCAGTTCACAACGTTGTCCTTGCCGAAGACCGTCTTGTCCCCGATCTTCAGCGACCCGTCGTGGGCGCGGATCGCGTTGCCGTCTCCGATATGGACCCATCTGCCGATTTCCAAGCGGGCAAGACCAGGGCTGGCGTGGATTTCCACCCCTTTGCCGAGGAACACCATCCCTCGGGTGACCACATGCGGGTTCAGGAGTTTGAATTTCGCGAAACGGGCGTATCGGACCAGGTACCAGGGGGTGTAGGCGCGATTGCGCAGCACCCATCTCAAGGAGTCGGCGGTCAGAAATTTCGCCTGCTTCGGATTGCGTCGCCGCGCGCCGCGCCACCGGTCGCGCAACGGGGCGTTCCACATACTCGTCATATCGGGGAAAAGAGTAAAGCAACAGACCCTTTTTCTTCCAGCCGGAGGGCGCCCTCGGCGCCTCGTCCGCCCGAGGCCCTTGTTCTCCGGCGGCGTTTTCCGGGGCTAGAATCCAAAGATGCGGGTCGTCATCGCGCCAGATTCGTTCGGCGGCACTTTGTCCGCGCCGCAGGCCGCGAGGGCGGTCGCCGACGGCTGGCGGGCGGCGCGCCCCGGAGACGAAGTGGTCCTCGCGCCGCAGTCCGACGGGGGCCCCGGTTTTGTGGACGTGCTCGCAACGCAGTTCGGCTCCTGCAAAACAACCTTCGTCCAAGGCCCGCTCAATGCGGCGACGAAAGCCCGCTGGCTGGTCGACGCGCGCGGCGACGCGGACCACCTGGTCGGGTATCTGGAGTGCGCCCAGGCCTGCGGGCTCCACCTGCTCGATGGGCCGCCAACCCCAGAAACCGCTTTCTCCGCCCACAGCCGCGGCGTCGGCCAGCTGATCGTGGACGCGCTCGACTACGGTGTGACGACTCTCGTCATCGGGCTCGGCGGCTCGGCCTGCACCGACGCTGGCGAGGGCATGCTCACCGTCCTCGGCGGACTGTCCCAAGCCAGGGGCATTATCGCCGGGGTGGAGCTGATCGCAGCCACCGATGTGGAGCATCCGCTGCTCGGCGAATTCGGGGCCGCGCGCGTGTTCAGCCCCCAAAAAGGCGCCGACGGGGCCACTGTGGCGGCTCTGGAGTCCCGGCTGACCGCGGCGGCGGCCGAGTTCCGCCGCGTCGTCCAACGCGACGTGGCCGAATTGCCAGGGGCCGGTGCCGCGGGCGGCCTCGGGGCCGCGTTGTTCGCGTTGGGGGCGTCGCGCCGCTCCGGAGCGGCCTTGATCGCCGAACGAACCGGGCAGGACGCGCTGCTCGCCCGAGCGGACCTGGTCATCACCGGAGAAGGCAAGCTGGACGAGCAGTCGCTGCGCGGGAAGGTCGTCTGCGCGGTCGCGAAAGCAGCAGCCCAATGCGGGACGCGGACCATCGCGCTCGCGGGCCAGGTGCAGCTGGACGCGTCACGGGCCGAAGCCGCCGGCCTTGCCGCCACACACTCGCTGAGCGAGTTCGCGGGCTCGGTCGAACTGGCCCTCTCTGACGCCCGAGGCCAACTCCAAGCCCTCGCCGAGCACGTCGCTTCCGCGTGGCGCCCATGAGCAAGTAGGCTTTCTCCGATGCGCCGGATCCTCGTCTTGCTATTGCTCGTGGCCGGGTTGGCCGCATGCCAGGACGACGCATGGGTGCGCCGGGGTTACTCTGCGGGCTGGCCGGCAGCCCGAGGGGACAGCCACAACTCGGGGCGCACCGACCAAGAGCCTCCGCGCAAGCTCGCCGTCCTCTGGACCCGGCCGCTGCTCGGGCAGGTCTACGCCCAGCCGTCCGTTTCCTCCCGAGGGTTCGTCGGGGTCGCCGCGCGCACGGAATCAGGCTGCAACACGTTCTCCTTCGACATCGAAGCCGGGCGCAAACGCTGGTGCCTGCGCCGCTTTTTCGGCGTGGAGCTGTCCACGCCCCTGGTGGACCAATTCGACACCGTCTACCTCGGGCAGGCGGGGCTTATCGCGGCTTTCGCGCAAAACGACTCGGTGAAGTGGAGCGACCCGGTCCTGGGCACGCCGATCGGCTCCGCGCTCACCTCGGACGGGAATCTGCTCGTCGTCACCCATCTCGGGCAGATCGAAGTCGTGAACTCGATCAACGGCCAGATCGTCAGCCCGCCGGTGGAACTCGTCCCGGTCGCGGACCGGGCGGACGCCGCGCACGGCCTCGCGGACTGCGCAAGCCGAGGCCCGCAGTGCCCCGTCGCCTCCCAGCCAGCGTACGACCCCGGCTCAGGCCGCTTCGTGTTCAGCTTCTGGCCGCCCGGAGCCCCTGCCGCGCAGCTCGTCGGCATGCGATACAACGCGGCGGACAAAACCCTGCGAGTGGACTGGCGGGCTCCGGCGGCGCATCCCGGCCCGCTGGGCATGCCGGCGATCACCGCGGACGGCAGCGCTGCGATCGCCATCGACGCCGCAGGCGTGCTCTCCGCGCACCGGCTGAGCGACGGGACGCAACTGTGGCGCACGCCGACCGGGGCGGCCGGCACGAGCGTGCTGGCCGCCGCTCCGAACGGGACTGTGGTCATTGGCGCAGGCTCCGCCGCGGCCCCGCTCGCCGCGTACACGGGCACAGGGCAGCTGTGGCGGCGAGACGACCTGCGCTGCCTCTCGCCTGCCACCCTGACCGCAGAGCACGACGGCCTCGTCTTGGTCGTGTCCGCCGACGGCAAAGGCTCAGCGCTGGTGCGTTTCGACGCCGAGACGGGCGCGACCCGCGAGACGACCGAACTGCCCGGCCTGCCGCCCGCCCCGTCGGCAGGGATCTCCGTCGCGCCGGGCGGACAACTCGTCTTCGCGCAGGGCGGACAACTCGTGGCATTGGGCGAGCGGTGACATTTTTTCCAGCCGGGTAAGGAACCGGGCGGGAAGCGGCCCTCTGGCTGGGCGCGCGCACGCCAACGCAGGGCGTGCGCTCACCTTCGGGGCCGCGCGGCCCCGAAGAGGTCACTCCGCGTACGACTCGACCGGCGGGCAGGCGCACACCAGGTTGCGGTCGCCCGCGACGCCGTCGATGCGGGCGGCTCCCGGCCACACCTTCGGCCTCGGGGAGGCGGAAGCGATCTTCGGGTACGCGGCGACCTGGCGCGAGTACTTGCGGTCCCACGAGTCCGCCGTGACCGCCCGCGCGGTGTGCGGGGCGCCGCGCAACGGGCTGTCCTCCGCCGACCACACGCCCTTGGCGACTTGGTCGATCTCGCCTTTGATCGCCACCATCGCGGCCACGAAGGCGTCGAGCTCCTCCAGGCTCTCGCTCTCCGTCGGCTCCACCATGAGCGTCCCAGACACCGGGAAGGACAGCGTGGGGGCGTGGAAACCGTAGTCGGCGAGGCGCTTGGCCACGTCCTCGGCGGTCACACCGGTCTCTTTGGTGATCTGGCGCAGGTCCAGGATGCATTCGTGGGCGACGAAGCCCCCCGCGCCGGTGAACAGGACCGGGAAGTGCTGGTCGAGCTTGCGCGCGAGGTAGTTCGCCGACGCTATTGCCGTCAATGTCGCCCGCCGTAGGCCGCTGAAGCCCATGAGCTGGATGTAAGCCCAGCTGATCGGCAGAATCGAAGCCGAGCCGAACGGCGCTGCGGAAACCGGGCCGCCGCCGCCGAGGCCGTCGCGCAGCGGATGGCCGGGCAGGAACGGGGCGAGGTGCTCGCCGACCGCGACCGGGCCGACGCCGGGTCCGCCGCCGCCGTGCGGAATGCAGAAGGTCTTGTGCAGGTTCAAATGGCTCACGTCGCCGCCGAAGTGGCCGGGCCTGGCAAGGCCGACCAGGGCGTTGAGGTTCGCCCCGTCGATGTACACCTGGCCGCCCGCGTCGTGCACGAGGCCGCACAGCTCCGTGACCGCGGCCTCGTAGACGCCGTGGGTGGAAGGGTACGTGATCATGATGGCGGCGAGCTTGTCGCCGTGGGACGCGAGCTTGGCCCGCAAGTCGTCGAGGTCGATGTCGCCGTTCTCCCGGCAGCCGACGACCACGACCCGCATGCCAGCCATCACGGCGGAAGCAGCATTGGTGCCGTGCGCGCTGGACGGGATGAGGCACACATCGCGGTGCTCGTCGCCCCTGCTGCGGTGGTACGCGCGGATCGCGAGCAGTCCGGCGAGCTCGCCCTGGCTGCCCGCGTTGGGTTGCAGGCTCACGCTGTGGTAGCCGGTGATGAACGCGAGCTCGGCCTCCAAGCCCTTGATCATCTTGCGGTAGCCGACGGTGTCCGTCTCGGGGGCGAAGGGGTGGATCCGGGCGAAGCCCGCGTAGCTGATCGGCTCCATCTCCGCGGCGGCGTTGAGCTTCATCGTGCAGGAGCCGAGCGGGATCATCGAGCGGTCGAGCGCGATGTCTTTGTCCGAAAGCTCGCGCAGGTAGCGCAGCATCGCCGTCTCGCTGTGGTAGCGGTTGAACGAAGGATGCGCGAGGTACGGGGAGGTCCGGTCTGCGATCTCGGCTTGTGCGCGCGGTTCGGCGGCGACGAGGCCGAACGCTTGGAGCACCGTCGCGACGTGGTCGTCAGTGGTCGCCTCGTCGCAGGACACGGCGACGTGGTCCGCGTCGACGAGCCGAAGGTTCACGCCGCCCAGCTTCGCCGCGGCGACGACGGCTGCCGCCTGCCCCGGCACGCGCGCGAGGACGGTGTCGAAGAAGGTGTCGTGCACCAAGGCCTCGCCGAGGGCCGCGGCGATCGCCGCGGCGTGCCCGTGCGCACGGCGCGCGATGGCCTTGAGCCCGTCCGGGCCGTGATAGCTCGCGTACATAGCAGCGAGCACCGCGAGGAGCACCTGCGCGGTGCAGATGTTGCTGGTCGCCCTCTCCCGGCGGATGTGCTGCTCTCGGGTTTGCAGCGCAAGCCGGTACGCGGCATGGCCGTCCGCGTCCGTGGAAACGCCGACGAGACGCCCGGGCAGCTGGCGCGCGTGGGCCTGCTTCGTGGCGAGGAACCCGGCGTGCGGGCCGCCGAAGCCGAGCGGCACCCCGAAGCGCTGGGCCGAGCCGTAACAGACCTCCGCGCCGAGCTCGCCCGGCGGTGTGACGAGGGTGGCGGCGAGAAGATCCGTCCCCACGGCCACCAGCGCCTCACGCCCATGCGCGGCGGCGACGATCTCTTTGACGGGCAAGCGTTTCCCGCTGGCGCCGAATTGCTGGAGCACCACGCCGAAGAAATCACCAGGGGGCAGGCCTTCCTCGCCCAACGCGAGGTCGGCTTCGACCAGCTCGATTCCCAGCGGTTCGGCGCGTGTTTCCAGGACGGCGCGCGTCTGCGGGAAAAGGTCCGCGTCGACGACGATGCGGTCGGACTTGTTCTTGCTGGCCCGGCGCAAGAGGGTCATCGCCTCGGCGGCGGCCGTCGCCTCGTCCAGCATGGACGCGTTGGCGATTTCCTGACCGCTCAAATCGCTCACCATGGTTTGGAAGTTGAGCAGCGCCTCGAGCCTGCCTTGGCTGATCTCCGGCTGATACGGGGTGTACGCCGTGTACCACGCGGGGTTCTCGATCAGCGAGCGGCGCAGCACCGTGGGCGTGATGGTGTCGTAATAGCCCAGGCCGATCATCGAGACCGCGGTCGTGTTCTGACCGGCCAGCTCGGCCAGCTGTT
The DNA here is from genome assembly GCF_000092825.1 of Segniliparus rotundus DSM 44985. NCBI lineage: Bacteria > Bacillati > Actinomycetota > Actinomycetes > Mycobacteriales > Segniliparaceae > Segniliparus > Segniliparus rotundus. The sequence goes on from NC_014168.1 coordinate 2,303,930, forward strand.
CGAGCACCTCGTGCTCGGATTGGCCCCAGGGGAACTTGAACGCGGCGCCCGGCTCAAGGCCGTATCCAGGCTGGGAGTCGAGGATAGAGCCTGGCACGGCACGCGCGGCGAGCGCCTCCAAACTCTCCACACCAAGCTCGGTGAGCATCTTCGCCAGCTCAGCCTCGTTTGGTCCGATATGCCGGTCGGCGAACACTCGCTCCGTTGCTGAGCACATATACGCAGCCTTCCAAAGGGTCGAAGAATGAGACCCTTTACTCTACCGCGCCGTCCAAGCCTCGGCTGCCCTGCAAGAGAACAGCGGGGCTTTTAGCTCACGCGGGCCTTTGACTTGCGTCGCGCGGTGAGCTCGTCTTCGACGCTGGGCTCGGGGTCTTCAAGGTCCACACGGAACGACTGCATGCCGACGACCGCGCCGGAGAGCTCGCGCATGGCGCCGCCCACCGCGATCCCGAACACGCCTTGGCCGCCGCGGAGCAGGTCCACCACTTCTTCGCCCGAGGTGCACTCGTAGACGCCGACTCCGTCGGAGAAGAGCGTCACGTCAGAAAGCTCTTTGACGCCGCGCTGATGCAGGTGGTCGACGGCGAGGCGCACGTTCTGCAAGGAGACGCCCGTGTCGAGGAGGCGCTTGACGATCTTGAGGACCAAGATGTCTTTGAAGGAGTACAGCCGCTGGCTGCCCGACCCGACCGCGCCGCGCACGGAAGGGACGACGATTCCTGTGCGCGCCCAGTAGTCGAGCTGGCGGTATGTGATGCCAGCGACCTCGCTGGCCACCGGAGCACGGTAGCCGAGGAGCTCCACGTCCACCGACTCCTCAGGCGCCGCCTGCTCGGCGGCCCCGAGCGAGTCGAGGGGGAAAAGCCCCTGTTCCTCACTCGTCGGCTTGTCTTCTTTGCTCGGTTCGGCGTTCTTCGTCGAACCGGGCTTCACCCGGTCATTCACCGTCGATGATCTCCCATCGTGCGTCTTGATTGCCCGGTCGAGGTTACGGGCGAGGGCCGCCAAGGGTCAACAGCCCACGCCCGCGCCCCCAGCTCCGCACCAACCTGTGACAACGCTGTGATTTCACAGTTTTTTCTTAGAATCGCCGAGCGACTTGCCGGCCCACGCCGAAGAGCACCCACGGTCACTCCCCCTCGGGGGCGGTGAAGTCGCCGGGGCTCACCGAGTCGAGGAACTCCTTGAACTTGGCCAGCTCCTCTTCCGGAACGTCGGCCTCTGGCTCCGCGCTGGAGCCCTCGACCACTTCGACTTCCTCTTCCGAGAGGAAGAGGCCCGCTTCGGCGAGGACTTTCTCATCCGCGTAGATGGGCACCCCGGCCCTCATGGCGAGCGCCACAGAGTCCGAAGGCCGGGCCGAAACGTGCACGCCGCCCGAGAAGACCAGGTCGGCGAAGAACGTCCCCTCCTGCAAGTCTGTGATCCGGACTTCGCGGAGTTCGTGCCCGAGCGCGGTGATGACCTGTCGGAGCAAATCATGGGTCAGGGGGCGTGAGACAGGGGTCCCGCGCTGATGGATGACGATCGCGGCGGCCTCGGCTTGGCCGATCCAAATCGGCAGGTAGCGCTCGCCGGTGGCTTCCCTGAGAAAGAGCACCGGCTCGTTTTGCGGCTGCTCAACCCGGATGCCCACCACCCGCATTTTGCTCATCGTTGCCAACCTCCGCATTCGTGGCGGGCCACTGTGTGGTCCGTCTCCCTAGTCTAGGCGAAAGCGCCGACACTCGCTCAGAATATCCTGGCGGATTCGCCGCCGCCGGGGCCGTTGTCCACTGGCGGGCCAGCGTGGATGAAGACCAAGGCGAACGAGTCCGCGAGGTCCCTGGGAATTACGAGCCGGTGACGAAAACCAGGCGGAACTTTCCGATCTGGACCTCGTCCCCGTTGGACAACAAGGCGGAGTCCACGGGCTCGCGGTTCACATAGGTGCCGTTGAGGCTGCCGACGTCGACGACCGAGAAACCGTTCTCCGCGCGGCGGAATTCGGCGTGACGACGGGACACGGTCACATCGTCGAGGAAAATGTCGCTGTCGGGGTGACGGCCCGCCGACGTGGTGGACTGGTCGAGAAGGAAACGCGAGCCAGCGTTGGGGCCGCGTTTGACGACCAACAGCGCGGCGCCCGCCGGCAGCCCTTCGACGCCGGGGATCGCTGTCTCCGTGGAAGGCGTGGCTCCGGGTTCGACCTCGCCGATCAGATCTGAGCGGAACAACGACGTGGTCTCGACCGGCACCTCGGTGCGCGACGGAGAAACCTGCTCCTCGTCGGAGGCGTTCCCGCCTTGCTCTGGTCTGTTGTAGTCGGTCACCATAGCTCCTTCGTCACTCGCACACCACCTGCGCTCAGCCGCAGACTTGATGCGTCTCGCTCGGCACGCCGAGCATGCCTACAGTATTCCAGTCCGGATATCCCGGCAACGCAGTGGCCCGAAATCAACCGGCGATCGCGCGGTAGCCGTCGGCGTCGAGCAGCTCGCCGAGCTGCTCGGCGAGCGCGGCGGCGTCCGACGCGGTGATCTCCACGAGCCAGCCGCTCCCGTACGGCTGGGCGTTCACCAGCTCCGGGGCGCCTTCCAATGCCTCATTGACCTTGGTCACAGTGCCGCTCACCGGAGCGAAAACATCCGAGACGCTCTTGGTGGACTCCACCTCCGCGAGCGGGTCGGAGACGGAAAGCTCGGAGCCGACCTCCGGCAGTTTCACGTACACGAGATCGCCGAGCTGTGCTTGCGCGAAGTCAGTGATGCCGATTCGAACGACCTGATCGCCCAGTTCCTGAACCCATTCGTGATCTGTCGCGTAACGTAACTCGGCCGGGGTGCTGTGCTCAGTCAAGTGGGCGCTCCATCGTGTCATGCCTCCGCGGCGGAGGACGGTTTGTCCATTGTGCGCAATGTCGCCACAGTTTGCCACCCGTAAAGAACGGCGGTCCAAAGATACATCGCGCCACCCCAGCCTAGTAGCGCCCAGCCGAGCGCCGACGCCAGCACCCGCACCGGCGAGTCGAGCTGCCCCAAAAGCAGGCACGGGAACGCGGACATGAGCGCAAATGTGGCTGCTTTGCCGAGGTAGAGGACCTCAAGGGGGCGATAGCCCTTCCGTCGCAGCACAGCGGCGGAAACGGTGAGCAGCGCATCCCTGGCAACCAGGGCCGCGATGATCTGCCACGGCACGAGCCCGCGCGCGGCGAAACCGACCGCCACCACGACCAGGTACAGCCGGTCCACAATGGGATCGAGCAAGGCCCCGAGCTTCGAGGACTGGTCGAGCAGACGCGCGAGCTTGCCGTCCGCCCAATCCGTGAAGCCGCTCACAACCAGCACGAGCAACGCAAGGGAGTCGTGGCGCGCGGCAAGCGCCCACCACAAGAGCGGCACCCCGGCGAGGCGGAGAAAGCTCAGCAGATTCGGGACCGTGAAGATCCTCGAACTGAGCTCGTCGTCAGCCCGCGGGCGGGTTTCTTCGTCGCCGGGCTCCTCATCCCGCCGCGGCGCGGGCAACGGCTGCTCGACCACAGGGCCTCCCGGTCAGCCGAAGAGCGACTGGAGCAATTGCCCGTCGCCGGAGAGCGGATTGTCGTGCACCATGTACGTCCACGTCGAATGCGCGCGCTTGAGCCCCGCGCCCTGCAAATCGACCCCGTCTTCAGTGATCTGGATGGTCGCGAAACTGCGTTCGGCTCGCTCCACGGCGTCTTCTGCCAGGCGTTTGAACGCGTCCACCGCGCTGCGGTGGAACTCGTCGAGCGGATTGAGCCTGCCGAGCGCCCGAAGGTGGATGCTCTCGCGCAAGTCCGCGAGGAACGCGAGATGCTCGATCCAGCACCTGTCCAGGTGGTAGAGCATGATGTGCCGCGCGGCCGCGACAAGAGCCTGCTCCGCGACGCCTTTGCCTCGGAGTTCTTTGGCGCGCTTCGGCGTGGCTTGGGAAAGCTCCTCCCAGGCGCGCTCGGTCGTCAGCAGCTCATGGCGGCGTTCGCCGACGATGTCGCGCTGCACATCGACGAGCTGGTTGTACTGCCAGGTGCTGGCATGCACCTGGAGCAGCGCCGCCTCCGCCACCCGCTGCGCGTGCTCGACCAGCTCCAGCGCTTTGGCCTGTGTCAGCCGCCCGTCGTCGTCGGGGGGGAACGGGTTCCTCGGCGCGTTGGCGTTGCGCGTCACCACGGCGTCTTCCAGACTGGAGAAGAACACCGACCGCCCCGGATCGCCCTGGCGGCCAGCGCGACCTCGCAGCTGGAAGTCCAACCGCTCGGTGTCATGCCTCGCGGTGCCGATCACGAGCAGCCCGCCGAGCTCTTTGACCTCATCGCGGCCTTGCTCCTGCGACCCGCCCAGACGAATGTCCACACCTCGGCCAGCCATCTGCGTCGAGACGGTCACCGCCCCCCGCGCCCCAGCCTCGGCGATGATCGAGGCCTCTTGGGCGTCGTTCTTCGCATTGAGCACCGCTGGCCTGATTCCGACTTTCACGAGCCGGGCGGCCAGCTCCTCGGACTCTTTCACGTCATGGGTGCCGATCAGGACCGGCTGGCCGGTCTCGTGGACCTCGCGCACGAACTCCACAATTCCGGCGATCTTGTGCGCGGCGGTGTCGTAGACCCGGTCCGGCTCGTCCACCCGGATATTCGGCGTGTTCGGCGGAATCTGGGATATCCGCAGATCGTAGAACTGGCGGAACTGCTCGCCCGCGGCGAGCGCGGTCCCGGTCATGCCGCTCACCGTCGAGTATTTGCGGATCAACGCCTGCACGGTGATCGTGTCGATGACCTCGCCGGAATCTGTGCGCTCCAACCCCTCCTTGGCTTCCACAGCGGCCTGCAGGCCGTCCGGCCAACGCTGGAGTTTCGCCACCCGTCCCCGTGCGGAGTTCACCAGCTCCACCTTGCCGTCGCGCACGATGTAGTGGACGTCGCGTTTGAGCAGGACCCTGGCGTGCAAAGCCAGATTGACCTGCACCAACGTCGTCCCGACATGTTCCACGCCGTACAGGTCCACGCCGCCGAGGCGTTCTTCCACCTTCGCCGCGCCCTGCTCGGTGAGGAAGACGTTGCGCTCATCGGCGTCCACGCTGTAGTCGAATCCGGAACGAAGTCCTTCCACCGCGGCCATGATCTCGTCGGAGGGCCGCTCGGCGGTGGTGGCGCCCGCCAGGACCAGCGGCACAAGAGCCTCGTCCACAAGCACCGAGTCCACCTCGTCCACAATGGCGACGTCGGGGGCCGGGGAGATGAGCTCGTCGGCCGCATACGCGAGATGATCGCGCAACACGTCGAACCCGATCTCGTTGACCGATGCGAACAGCACCGGCTTCGCGTACACCTCACGGCGCCGCTCCGGCGTGGTGTCCTCGTCCAGCCAGCCGTGCTCGACCCCGAGCAACGAAAGCAGCGGCCCCATCCACTCCGCGTCGCGACGGGCCAAGTAGTCGTTCACCGAGATCACATGCACCTGCCTGCCTGCGAGCGCGTAGCCCGCGGCGGCGATGGCCCCGACCAAGGTTTTGCCCTCGCCGGTGGCCATCTCGATCACGTCTCCGGCCAAAAGGCGCAAGACGGCCTGCAACTGCACGTCGTAGGGGCGCAGACGCACCGAACGGTCCGCCGCCTCGCGGGCCAAAGCGAGGAAGCGCTGCTGGTCCCGCGTGGAGCCGAACACGTCCAGCTCGGCCGCTTCTTTCGCGATGTCCCCGTCGGAAAGCTCCGCCGCCCATTCCTCGTATTCGCCCGCCGACTTCGCGGCGTTCACGGAGCGGCCTTGCTCCCGACCGGCCTGCCACGAGAGCGCCTTCCAGAGTGTGGTGCCGAGTTTGCTCATGCCGACACACTACCGCTTCGCGGCTGGGCGCCGCCTGGGCGCAGAACAACGCATCCCCTGGGAATTAGGCTTCCAGCACCTTCGGCTCGACGCGCACCTCGGAATTCAGCGAGTTCGCGATGAAACAGACGTCGTGCGCCCGATGCGCGAGCTCGACCACGAGCGCGTGGTCGGAGCCGGGCGCGACGGTGATGACCGGCCGCAGCGTGATCCGGCTGATCCGGACCGGCTTCTCATCGGACGGCATCTCGCCGAGCGCGTCGTCCTGGTAGGCGCGCACATCGATTTTCTTGCGGTTCGCGAGCGCGAGGAAGGAGAGCATGTGGCACGAGCTCGCAGCTGTGACCAGAAGCTGTTCCGGATTGAGCAACCCGGCGTCGCCCACATACTCCGGGGCGGAGCTCAGGCGCAGTTCGGCGCGCGCAGGAGGGTTGGCGGCCGTGTGGGACCGCGAGTACTCCCGGTAGTCGCCTGCGGTCGAACCGCTCCATTCGAGCCTGGTCTGGAACTCGTGCGTGGCCATAGAGCCAGCCTACCCGAGCCGTGAGCGCTGGCAGCGGGAACGGCCGTGCACCGGCAACGCGGCCACAGGTCCGGGCAACGCGGTCAGAGGTACTGGCCGGTGTTGCTCTCGGTGTCGATGGCCCGCCCGGAGCTGCCCTGTTTGTTCGAGATCAGCGTGCGGATGTACACGATCCGCTCGCCCTTCTTGCCTGAGATCCGAGCCCAGTCGTCCGGGTTCGTGGTGTTGGGCAGGTCCTCGTTCTCAGCGAACTCGTGCACGATGGCGTCGAACAGGTGCTGGACGGACAATCCGGGCTTGCCGGTCTCCAGCACGGACTTGATCGCGGACTTCTTCGCCCGGTCCACAACGTTTTGGATCATCGCGCCCGAGTTGAAGTCCTTGAAGTACATGATCTCCTTGTCGCCGTTGGCGTAGGTGACCTCCAGGAAACGGTTGTCCTCGTTCTGCGCGTACATGCGCTCCACGACACGGCTGATCATCGCGTCGACGCAGGCCTTGCGATCCCCGCCGAACTCGGCGAGGTCGTCGGCGTTGAGCGGCAGCTCCGGCACGAGGTACTTCGAGAACACGTCCACGGCGGCCTCCGCGTCCGGGCGCTCGATCTTGATCTTCACATCGAGGCGGCCGGGGCGCAGAATGGCGGGGTCGATCATGTCCTCCCGGTTGGAGGCGCCGATGACGATGACGTTCTCCAAGCCTTCCACCCCGTCGATCTCGGCGAGCAACTGCGGCACGACCGTGGTCTCGACGTCGGAGGAGACGCCGGAGCCACGGGTGCGGAAGATCGAGTCCATCTCGTCGAAGAAGACAATGACCGGTGTGCCCTCGGAAGCTTTCTCCCGAGCGCGCTGGAAGATCAACCGGATGTGGCGCTCGGTCTCGCCGACAAACTTGTTCAGCAGCTCCGGCCCCTTGATGTTCAAGAAGTAGGACTTCGCCTCGCGCGAGTCCTCGCCTTTGGCCTCGGCGATCTTCTTCGCGAGCGAGTTGGCGACAGCCTTGGCGATCAACGTTTTGCCGCAGCCCGGCGGACCGTAGAGCAGCACGCCCTTCGGCGGCCGCAAGGAGTACTCCAGGAACAGGTCGCGGTGCAGGAACGGCAGCTCGACCGCGTCGCGGATCTGCTCGATCTGGCGGGTGAGGCCGCCGATGTCCTCGTATTGCACGTCGGGAACCTCTTCGAGCACGAGGTCTTCGACCTCGGCCTTCGGGATTCGCTCGAACGCGTATCCGGCTTTGGTGTCCACGAGCAGCGAATCGCCTGGGCGAAGCTGGCGGAAGTCCTCGTCCTCTTTGTTGATGAGCGGATCGGCGAGCCAGACGACCCGCTCCTCGTCCGCGTGGCCCACGACGAGCGCCCGATGCCCGTCTTCGAGCACTTCGCGCAAACTGGAAATCTCCCCGACGGCCTCGAAAAGCTCAGCGGCCACCACGGTGAGCGCCTCGTTCAGGCGCAATGTCTGGCCCTTGCGCAACAGGGCGGTGTCGACGTTGGGCGAAACGGCAAGACGCATCTTGCGGCCAGAGGTGAACACGTCCAAGGTTTTGTCCTCGTTGACGGCGAGCAGCACGCCGTAGCCGCCGGGGGGCTGGCCGAGCCGGTCCACCTCTTCCCGAAGGGCGACAAGCTGCGCCCGCGCCTCTCGAAGGGTGTCGAGGAGTTTGGCGTTGCGCTTGGTGAGCCCTTCGATCCGCTCGCGCAGATCAGTGGCTTCGCCCGTGCCCGACTGCCCGGACGGGCGCCCCGTGTCGTTCTGGTCGCCCGGGCCGCGGCCCGCGCCAGAGTCCTCAAAGGGGTCGTATTCCGTGCGATCCGAGGTGCTCATATTCACCACTCCCTTGTCAGGCGTGTCGCTCTGCAGCGTTGGTCTTACCACCGTACCGGGGAATCGCGCGCGGCGCCGGGCCGGGCAACGCGCCAACGCGATCTTTCCGTGTGGTAGTCGTCATATTGACACAACGAGGACGTTCGGCAAAGCGAAGATGAACGGGCAGCCGCCGCGCGGCGCGCTCAAGGCTCGTCGCGGTGCTCTTCGAGTTCACCGCTCAGCGACATCGCAGCCGCCCGGCCCATCGGGCCGTACGTCGCGCACGGCTCGCCGACGTGATGGCTCATCCCATTCCCCTGCCCTTGCGCCTGTTCGAGCGCCACTTCCTCCGTCTCGCCCACGCCGACCGCCGTGCCCTCGCGACGGGCCTGCCCGTCGGGGGCGGCCCCGGCTTCGACGTAACGGGCGCAGGAGACGACGTACCAGCTGCCTTCAGCAGACGCGGCGACCGTCGTGGAGCCGAGCGCGGCGGCAAGAACGGCGGCCGCCAGAGAGCGGCGACCCAAAGACATGCGCGCCATGGCTCTCCTCCTGACTGAAGCGTCCTGACTGAAGCGTCCTCATCCTGTCCGAGGGCGAGTTTACCCTAGTTCTGGCGCTGCGGCGTTTGGTTGCCGCCCCCGCCGATGCGGCCTCGGCGCGACGACCCCGTCCGCCAACCGCCTCGCGCTGACGAGGAATCCCGTGTGGCCGCGCATTTGGTGCGACGGACGCACCGCGAGCCCCACCGCCTGCCATTCCCGCACCAGGCTCTCCCATATTCTCGGCTCTGTCCACAGGCCCTGCGCGCGCAAGGCCTCGACCAGAGTGGAAATCTGCGTCGTGGTCGCCACGTACACCACCAGCACGCCGCCGGGGACGATCGCTTTGGCGACCACGTCCAGGGTCTCCCAGGCCGCGAGCATGTCGAGCACCACCCGGTCCACCTGGCCGCCGCGCTGCGGGTCGAACTCGACGAGGTCGGCCACGGCGAGGCTCCAGTTGGCCGGGCGCCCGCCGAAAAAGCGCTCCACGTTCTGCACGGCGAATTGGGCGTGGTCTTCGCGGATCTCGTACGAGATCACTTCGCCGGACTGCCCGACCGCGCGCAGCAGCGAGCACGTCAGCGCGCCGGAGCCGACGCCCGCCTCAAGGACTCTGGCTCCGGGGAAAATGTCGCCTTCCATGACGATCTGCCCGGCGTCCTTCGGGTAGACGACCGCCGCGCCGCGCGGCATCGAAAGCACGTAATCCGCCAGCAACGGGCGAAAGGCCAGGTATTCAGCCCCGGAGGCGGCGACCGCGACGCTGCCCTCGGGCGAGCCGATCAGGTCGTCACAGGCGATGGCCCCATGGTGGGTGTGATACGTCTTGCCAGCCTGCAACACCACGGTGTATTTGCGCGCCTTCGCGTCGGTGAGCTGCACACGTTCGCCCTCGCGAAACGGGCCAGAAGGTTTGTCCGCTTGATCCACGGCGCCCATCATGGCACGCCGTGCGGGCGCGCCCCCATCGGCCCCAAGGCTCGTCAGAAGGGCGTCAGGCAGCGGCCAAGCCGCACGCCGAGCCCGTATGAGGACGCCATGTCGCGTTCCGCGTTGGCTTGCGCCTCGGATCGCGACGCGCCCAAGCCCTGGGCGTAGCCCACCAGGTGGGTGTTGTCCTCGCCGCCAGGGCCCCAGACCTCGCAGCGGACGACCACCGTGTCCGGCTCGTCAGCCTGCGCAGTCACGGCCGCGGGCGCAGCCAGAGCCGCTGCGAAAACGGACAGCGCCGCCACGAGCCTCGCCGCGCCCATGTCTTTAGACCGGGTGGCAGTTCTGCAGGTGGGGCATGTTGCCGTAGGGGCCCCACTTCTGCCGCTCCGCGTCCTCGCGGGCCGCGCCCTCGTTGGGGCCATGTCCGGTGACTGTCCCCGCGTGCTGCGGTATTCCGCCCCTGCCGAATCCTCCCATCGGCTGCGCCCAGACGTCGCACTGGATCGCGACGTCGCCTTCCTCCGGATCGGCCTGCGCGGCGATCTGGCTGGCGACTCCGAGCCCCGCCGTCACTGCCGCGATCACGCCCAACCCACGAAGAACACGGATCACAAGCTTCCTCCAAGAGTAGAGAAGGGCGGGAATCGAAACAAAAAGAGCCAAAGAACAGTTTCGAGCGCCACCCACATGCGGACGACTGATTGTAGCACCGGGAATCCGGAATTCCAGTACGCCAAGTCGAGAAACTCAAGGCACAGCGGCGCGGCCCGCCGCCGCCGTGCCGGCGAGTTGTCAGACCGCCTCGCTAGGCTCAAGCTATGACGAAATCAGCCGTCGGCTCCTTGTCCGGCAGACGACTGGCGCTCTCCCCCTCGCGGGCGAGCGACTTCCGCCAGTGCCCGCTGTTGTACCGGTTGCGGGCGATCGACCGCATCCCGCAACCGCCGACCTTGGCGATGGTCCGGGGAACGCTGGTCCACGCCGCGCTCGAAGAGCTCCTCGCGCTGCCCGCAGAGTCCCGGACATTGGACGCGGCGGCCGAACTCATCGCGCCGTCCTGGCAGCGCGTGTCGGGAGAAATGCCCGAAGACCACCGGCTCGACTTGGACGAGCACGGGCTCTCGCAACTGTTCGAGCAGTCGAAAACCTTGTTGGCGATGTACTTCGCGTTGGAGGACCCCGCCCGTGTCACGCCGAGCGCCTGCGAGCTTCGCGTCGAGGTCGACCTGGAGCCGGACGTGCCCCTGCGCGGTTTCGTCGACCGGGTGGACGAGCTCGCCGACGGCGAGCTGCGCGTGGTGGACTACAAGACCGGACGCGCTCCGGGCGGCCCGTACGAGGCCAAGGCGCTCTTTCAGATGAAGTTTTACGCCTTGGCGCTGTGGAAGCTGCGCGGCGTTGTGCCGCAAGAGCTGCGCCTGATGTACCTGGGGTCCGGGGACACCCTCACCTATGAGCCGGACCCCGGCGAACTCGACCGGTTCAGCCGCACCTTGGTCGCCATCTGGCGGGCGATTCAGACGGCCGGTCGAACCGGTGACTTCCGGCCCAATCCAGGCCCGTTGTGCAAGTGGTGCGAGCACCAGAGCCGATGCCCGGCGTTCGGCAACACCCCGCCGGAGTACCCCGGTTGGCCCGACGAAGACTCCGACACGGGCCTCGTGTCAGAGCTGTTGGCGGAGTCAGAGCTGTTGGAGCGCTGAGGGCGGCTGGCGCAGCGCGGGCGGCGGGCGGATGAGGAGCCCGACGGCGCTCAGGAGGTCGGCGGCCATTCGGTCAGGACTTCGACGCCGTCGCGCGTGACGAGGACCGTGTGCTCGAACTGGGCCGACCACTTCTTGTCTTTGGTCACCACAGTCCATCCGTCCGGCCAGATCTCGTAGTCCAACGCTCCCGCGTTAATCATCGGCTCCACGGTGAAGACCATGCCCGGCTCGATGATCGTGCTGACGTGGGGCGCGTCGTAATGCAGAACGGACAGCCCGTTGTGGAACGTCGTCCCGATGCCGTGGCCAGTGAAATCCCGAACCGTGGTGAAGCCGAACCGAGACGCGTACGCCTCGATGACACGGCCGATCACATTGAGGGGCCTGCCCGGCCGCACCGCCCTGATGCCCCGATCCCTGGCTTCGCGCGCCACTTCCACCAGTTGGCGGGCCTGTTCGCTCACCTCGCCAGCGAGGAATGTCGCGCAGGTGTCCCCGTGCGCCCCGTCAATGTACGCAGTGACGTCGATGTTCACGATGTCGCCGTCTTCGACCACGGTCGAGTCGGGAATGCCGTGGCAGATCACCTCGTTGAGGGACGTGCACGACGACTTCGGGAACGACTTGTAGCCCAGGGTCGAGGGGTACGCGCCGTGGTCCACCATGTACTCGTGCGCGATCCGGTCGAGCTCGTCGGTGCGAATGCCCGGCCGAACAGCCGCGCCCGCCGCCGCGAGCGCTCCTGCGGCGATCTTGGACGCGACCCGGACCGCGGCGATGGTCTCCTCGGTCTGCACCCAAGGCTCGCTGCCCTCTTTCGCAGTGGGCTTCCACGCGTACTCAGGTTTGACAATGGTGTCCGGCACAGTGAGGATCGGACTCGGTTTGCCAGGTCGAAGAGGCTTGCGGGCAGCGGTGGTCATGCAACGAGTGTACCCAGCCCACGTGCGGGGACGCGTGTCTCCTCGCCTCCCTCACGACGAGGAGACACGCCTCGGAGGTTCTGAAACCACCTGCTGCAGAACGCCCGAGCCCATAGCTGCCGTCCGAGTCGAGACGACCCCTCGAACACGTCTCGACGAAGTCGGAGCGTCGAGCCTGCTGGGAAAACTCCTTGCGAGGCTCTGTTGGATAAGACGCACGGCGGGCCGATTCGGTTCCATAGAATTTCGACGGGCGCCGCAACAGGCCAGGACGAGGTCTGCGCGCTCGGCTAGGAGTTGCTGTCGGGGATGCTCTGGAGGAACAGTTTTGTCACCGCGACCGCCGATTCCGAACTGCCGCCCCGGACGATCAACGTCGCGAAGGCGACGTCGCCGCGATATCCGACGAACCAGGCGTGCGATCCGCCGTCCACCTCGGCCTCGCCGGTCTTCCCGTACACTTCGCCGCAATCAGCGATATGCGTCGCGGTCCCAGCGGTGACGACTTGGCGCATCATCGGCCGAAGCCCCGCGACAATATCCGCGCCCAACGCAGGCCGGTCCCCGGACACTTGCGTGCGCGAGTCGAGCCGGAAAACCGGAGTCACCGGCGAACCATGCGCGACCGTCGCGGCGACCACGGCCATGCCGAAGGGGCTGACCGTCACCTTGCCTTGGCCGAAGCCGTCCTCGGTCCGGACGGTGAGGTCGTCCGCTTGCGGCACCGAACCAGAGACCGTCGTCAGGTCGGGAATCTGGTAATCCTCGCCGAGGCCGAGGGATGCGGCGGCCTGTGTGAGCGCGTCCGGCGACATCTCGCTCGCGAGCTTGGCGAACGTGGTGTTGCACGAGTGCGCGAACGCCGTGCGCATCGGCACCGTGCCGAGGCTGAACTCGTTCTCGTTCGGCACGGTTCGGGTGCCGATGTCCACTCGGCCCGGGCATCCGACGTAGGACTCTGGGGTCGCGACGCCCTGTTGCATCGCGGCGCTCGCGGTGATGATCTTGAACGTGGAGCCGGGCGGGTACTGCCCTTGGGTCGCGAGCATCCCCTCTTCGTCCGCCGCGCGGTTCTGCGCCACAGCGAGGATACGGCCGCTGGACGGCTGTATCGCCACCATCATGGCCTGCTGCCCTCGGCTGTCGACGGCGCGCTGCGCAGCGTCTTGGAGCTGGCGGTCCAAGCTCAGCGTGATCGCTGGGGACGGTTGCGCCGGGGCTTCGTGGAGCACGTCGAACTCCACGCCGTCCGCGTTCACCGTGACCACGCGCCAACCCGTCTTGCCGTCCACCTCGGCGAGCGCCTGCTTCTTCACCTGCCCGACCAGGTTGGGGGCAAAATGCAAATCGGTCGGCACGAGGTCGTACTCCTCGTTGAAACTGACCCCGGTGATCTTGCCCAGACGGTCGCGGACCCCGTCGACCTGGTCGGCCCGCAGCACGATCAACCCGAACGAGCCGTTCGCGGCGGTCGCCTGCTCGGCGAGCGACTGGCCGGTGAGACCGGGAACGAGGTCGCCGAGCGCGTCGGCGAGACGTTTGGACACCGAAACGGTCGTGTCCGGCAACCGCACGTCTTTCGGGGTGAACACCAACCGCGTCACCATGCCGGGGACCAAGACTTGGTTGCCCGAACTGTCGATCACGGAAGCCCGCGGCGGCGTGAGGGAGCGCAACGCGACGGTTTGCGTGTCCCCGAGTTTGGGGTGCAAATTCGTGTTCGTCCAGAGCACCCGCCATTCGCCCTGGAACTTGCCGAGGCGCAACGCGCCGTCGTAGGCCCAGACCCGGCCCTTGGGCAAACTCCACTCGTAGTGGTAGCCGACCTTGGCGGTGTCACCGTTGATGTGCGCGTCGCCGATCCTGGCGGTGAGCCCCTGCGCTTGCAGTCCGTCCCACATCTGCTCCATGGCGCGGAACGCCCGGGCGGGGAAGTCGGTCCGATCTGCCGCCTCGCGTGTTTTGTGCTTGCCGAGCAAGCCGAGGAAGGTGAGCGCGGCAGGGTTCGGGCCAACAGGCTTCGGCGTGCAGGCCGTCGTGCCCGCAGGGAGGAGCACCACCAACGCGAACAGCATCGATCGACACAAAAAACTGCGCATACCCGCAGATGGTAAGAATTTTTATGGCCTCCGCGCCGAAGGCGCACCGAGAGCTGCCCGCTCAGGCTGGCGACGCGGCAGTTCGAGCCTCTGGCCGCAGGTCAGCTGACAGTGACTTCGGGCACGCCGCTCTGAAGGCCGGACTCCTCGGCGATGCGCAACGCCTCTTCGATCAAAGTCTCGACGATGAGATGCTCGGGCACCGTCTTGATGACTTCGCCTTTGACGAAAATCTGCCCTCTGCCATTGCCGGAGGCAACGCCCAGATCCGCTTCGCGGGCTTCGCCGGGGCCGTTGACGACGCAGCCCATCACAGCGACGCGCAACGGCACTTCGATCCCCTCAAGACCTGCGGTGACCTGCTCGGCGAGGGTGTACACGTCCACTTGCGCGCGACCGCAGCTCGGGCAGGAGACGATCTCCAACGTGCGTTCTTTCAGGCCGAGCGACTGCAAAATCTGCTGGCCCACCTTGACCTCCTCCACCGGGGGGGCGGAAAGCGAGACGCGGATGGTGTCGCCGATGCCCTTGCCCAGCAGCACGCCGAAAGCCACAGCGGATTTGATCGTTCCTTGGAAGGCAGGACCGGCCTCGGTGACGCCGAGGTGCAGCGGATAGTCGCACTGCTCCGCTAAAAGCTCGTAGGCGCGGACCATGGTGACGGGGTCGTTGTGCTTGACCGAGATCTTGAGGTCGAAAAACCCGTGTTCGGCGAAGAGCCCCGCTTCCCACAACGCCGACTCCACAAGCGCCTCCGGGGTGGCTTTGCCGTATTTGGCGAGCAGCCGCGGATCCAACGACCCCGCGTTCACCCCGATGCGGATCGGGGTGTTCGCCGCGGCGGCGGCCTGCGCCACCTCTTTCACGCGCCCGTCGAACTCTTTGATGTTGCCAGGGTTCACCCGCACTCCGGCGCAACCGGCGTCAATGGCCGCGAAGATGTACCGGGGCTGGAAATGGATGTCCGCGATCACGGGGATCTGGCTCTTCTTCGCGATGGCGGCCAGCGCGTCGGCGTCCTCTTGGCGAGGGCAGGCCACGCGCACCAAATCGCATCCGGCGGCGGTGAGTTCCGCGATCTGCTGCAAGGTCGCGTTCACGTCGTGGGTCTTGGTCGTGGTCATCGACTGCACGGAAACCGGGTGGTCGCTGCCGACGCCGACCGGGCCGAGCTTGAGCTGCCGTGTCTGCCTGCGCGGGGCGAGCACCTGCGCGGGCGGGGCCGGCATCCCGAGTTCGACGGAAGTCATAGGGACAGTCTAGTCCGCCCACGCCGCCTCGGCGCTCACCTCTGGAACAGGCGGATCGGGTTCACCACGTCCGCGGCCAAAACAAGCACCATGTACACGCCGACGATCGCGAGCACCGCGTACGTCGCCGGGGCGAGCTTGAGGTAATCGACCGGCCCGCCCGCGGCTCTGCCCCGCAGCCGACGCAGCGTGTCGCGGGCCTTCTCATAGCCGATCACCGCGATGTGCCCGCCGTCGAACGGCACGAGCGGCAACAGGTTCACCATGCCGAGCACGAAGTTCAAGCTGGCCAACAACAGCACGAAGGTCGGCCACCCGCCTTGGTCGGCGTGCTCGGCGAGCTCCCCGCCGATGCGGCTCGCGCCGACCACGCTCATCGGCGTCTGCGGATCGCGCTCCCCGCCGCCGAGCGAACGCACCAGCGCCCCGGCCTTGGAGGGGATCTGCAAGACGCCGTCCCACGTTTTTCCGAGCACGACGCCAGTGAACTCGAACGTCGCCGGGACGGCGGTCACAGGGTTGTAGCGCGTGATGATCGAGTCGGCGGGCGCGACGCTCACGCCCACCTTGCCCGTCTCCCGCACGAGCGGCTTGTGGGTGGCCGGGTCGTACTTGTACGCGCCCGTGGCGGGATCGACGTCGAACCACTGGACCCGTTGGGGGGTCACCTCGAACGAAAGCTTCTGCCCGCCGCGGAGCACATCGAAGCGCACCGGGCCGGGCGAGGCCGCGATGGCCTTCGTCGCCGCGCCCGAAGTCGAGACAGGCACGCCGTTCACAGCGGTGATGACATCGCCCGCTCGCATGCCCGCGCGCTGCGCCGGGCCTTCGCCGGCGCACGGGGCGAACTGCTCCTCGGCGAGCTGCGCGGGGGGGACGCACCCCAGCCTGGGCACGACGACGCCCGCGACGTGGGACATGCCCGGCAGTCCCCACCCGAGCGCCACCACATACAGCAGGGCGGCGCCCAGGATGAAGTTCATCGCAGGACCGGCGGCGAGGACGAAGACCCGTTTCCACGGCTTCTGCTTCCACATCGCGCGGTCTTCCTCGTCCGGGGCGAGCTCGTCCATCGTCGTCATACCGGCGATGTCGCAGAAACCTCCTGCCGGAATGGCCTTGAGGCCGTATTCCGTGTCGCCGCGCTTGACCGACCAGATCTTGGGGCCGAAGCCGACGAAGTAACGGCGCACCTTCATCCCCGCGGCCAGCGCGGCCCACATGTGCCCGCACTCGTGCCACGCCACGGACAGCAGAATGCCCAGCGCGAAGAGCGCCACTCCAAAGATGAACAACGCGGGCACGACTCCTTGCTTCTGTGGAAACCTTATTGTGTGGAAATATTTTTGGCGAGAACGTCTTGAGCGGCGGCCCGAGCCCATGTGTCCGCTTCGAGCGCCTCTTCCAGGGTACTCGGCCGCGCGGCCCATTGCGATCCTCGCGCAAGGGCCTCCTCGATGACCTCCGCGATCTGCGGGAACCGGATCTTTCCCGCGAGGAACGCGGCTGCCGCCTCCTCGTTCGCCGCGTTGTAGACGGCGGGCAGCGATCCGCCGCCCTTGCCTGCCTCCCTCGCGAGCCGCACGGCGGGGAACACCAGGCCGTCCAACGGCTCGAACGTCCAGGTGTGGGCTTTCGTGAAATCCACAGGCCGGATCACTTCCGCAAGCCGCTCGGGCCAGGCGAGCGCCAAAGCGATGGGCAGCCGCATGTCCGGCGGGCTCGCCTGGGCGATTGTGGAGCCGTCGATGAACGTCACCATGGAATGCACGACGGACTGCGGGTGGACAGTCACCTCGATCTGGTCGCACCGCACGCCGAAGAGATAGTGGGCCTCCAGGAGCTCCAAGCCCTTGTTCACCAAGGTCGCGGAGTTGAGCGTGTTCATCGGCCCCATAGACCAGGTGGGATGCTTGCCCGCCTGTTCGGGTGTGACCGCGTCCAGCCGGTCACGGGTGTAGCCCCGGAACGGGCCGCCCGACGCGGTGAGCACGAGGCTCGCCACTTCCTGCCCAGCCCCGGAGCGCAAACACTGGGCGAGGGCGCAATGCTCGGAGTCCACCGGGGCCAACTGCCCGGGCTTCGCCAGCTCCGTCACCACCGGGCCGCCCGCGATCAGCGACTCTTTGTTCGCGAGCGCCACCACAGCCCCTGTCTTGAGGGCTTCGACCGTCGGGACGAGGCCCACTGCGCCGACCATGGCGTTGAGCACCACATCGGCTCCGGATTCTCGGATCAGGTCCAGCACGGCGTCTTGTCCTCGGGCTCCGGCCGCCGTCCGCGAGACCCCGAACGCGGCGGCCTGTTGCGCGAGCAGCTCCGCCCGCGCTCCCCCGGCGGCGAGGCCGACCACTTCGAACCTGTCCCGGTTGCGGGAGATCACATCGAGCGCCTGGACGCCGATCGAGCCGGTCGAGCCCAAAATAAGCACACGGGTGGTCATCGGGCTAGCTTAGGACGCCGCCGCGCGGCCAGGCGCGCGTCCAGCCGGGACGCCGCGGCGTGGACAGGGCAGCACACTGGCGGCGCCACGAGCCGGTTCCTCCCGTCCGGGGGCCGCGCTCCGCGTCCGCCCCGGCATCGCGCGAGCGGCTAGAACTTGTCCGGATGCAATATCGCGGCCAACCGTTGCGCGACCTCGGGGACTTTGGGACCTGCCTCGAAAAGGCCGTCGTCCAAGCCGTTCAGTCGTGTGACCTTCTTGGCGAGCGACGGATCGGCCGGGACTTGCGAGCCGTCCACCAACACGACCAGATCTGGTTGTGCGTCTTTGATCGCCGCCCAGTCCGAGGCGAGCCATTGCCCTGAGCCGGTGGCGACGTTCGCGCCGCCGGCGAAGGTCACCAGGGTCTGCGCCAAGGACCCCGGCCCGGCGAGCTTGGGCTGCCCGCCCCGCGCGTCCACGATGGCCACATTCGGCCTGCGAAGGCCCCGCATTCGTTCGGTCAAGCGGTTGAACTCGCCGCGCCAGTCGTCCACCAGCTTCGCGGCGGCTTCCGGCACGCCGAAGATGTCGCCGACAATGGTCGCTTCGAGGTAGACCGTGTCGAGGTTCTGCAGATGGCCGGGGCAGTACAGGACGCTGACATGGGTCGGGTGGTCGTAGCGTTGGAGTCCGTCGCGCAGCGCGACCCCGCCCGCAACAGGATCTTGGTCCGGCACTTGGCCGGTCATCCCCGACATGGTCCCGGAGTAGACGAAATCCGAGTTCGTGGCGCGGATGCGGGCGAAGTCGGGGCCAAGGCCGCTGGCGACCACCCTGTTCGACACCCCGAGCGCGCCGAGCAGGTCCGTCGCGCCAGGGGTGAGCGTCGCGGCCCGGATCGGGGCGAGGTCGTATTTCACCGTCACACCGCAGTTGTCCCGGTCGAAGTACGGGAACAACACCCCCGAATCGTTGGTGTTGTCCGGCATCGGGAGCGAACACCCGGCCAACGCGAGCACAATCGCCGAAACGCCCGCTCCGAGAGCTCGCCCCCCTCGCGAGAGGACTTTTGAACGCGGTTTCATAACACCCAGTACACTAGCCGTATGTCGCAGACTGAAGCGCCCGCCCTCCCCGCACACGACGACGAGCACGAGCCGCAGCCCGCGCAGGCGCGCTGGTACGACACGCCGAAAGTGGACCTCGCGGTCGAGCCCTCCGGCCGATGGGGCTGGCACGGCGAATACCCGACCACGTACCGCTGGGTCGCGCTCGCCGCGATTTTCTCGTTGCTGATCATGAACGTGGGCAACCATCAAGGCCATGTTGAGGACGTCTGGCTCGACGTGGTGGCCGCGATCATTGCGATTTGGCTGGTCATCGATGTTGTGTCGAAGCGCGGTCGCTGGAAGCGGTAACCTGCCCCCCTGCGTGGGGCCCGTCGAATGTGGAGCCGGGAGCCAGCCGCGCCCCGCGCGCCCAGTCGACGGCGCGCATCGCGCCTTTCCCTTCCGGACGCACTTCGCCGAGCGCGAGCACTTCCGCGCCCGCGCCGACATGCACCTCCGACTTTGCCGCCCGCAGCTCCCCGGGGCGCAGACCGCACACTTGCTCCTTCGGACGGGCAAGCGGGCCGAGTTTGAGCCGTTTGCCCTGGAAGACGGTCCACGCCCCTGGCGCGGGCGTCATCGCCCGAATCCGCCGTTCCACCACATGCGCTGGGAGCTCCCAGCGGACTTGCGCGTCTGCGGCGGAGATCTTCGGGGCGTACGAGGCTCCGTCCTGGGGCTGCGGCTCAGGCACAAGGGCGCCCGATTGGAGGCCCGAGAGCGTCGTCGCCAGCAGGTGGGCGCCGGTGAGCGCGAGCCGTTCGAGCAGCGAGCCGCCGGTGTCGTCGGCTCGGATCGTCTCGGTGGCGCGGCCGAACACCGGACCCGTGTCGAGCCCTTCCTCAAGCAGAAACGTGGTCACACCTGTGACCTCGTCGCCTGCGGCGATGGCCGCTTGGGCGGGCGCCGCCCCCCGCCATGCGGGCAACAGCGAGAAATGCAGATTCACCCAGCCGTGCCTCGGAACGGCGAGCAAAGCGGGCGGGATCAGCGCGCCATAGCCGACGACGGGCGCGCAATCCGGGGCGAGCTCGGCGAGCGCCGCGTGCAATTGCGGGTCTTTCGCGCTCGTCGGCGTGAGCGTCGGAACGCCGCGCTCGTGCGCGAGCGCGCCGACCGGGGACGGTTTTCGGGTCAAGCCCCGCCCAGAACGGGCCGGGGGCCGCGTGATGACGGCGAGCACTTCATGCTCGCCGTCGTCCAAGATTTTGGCGAGCGACACCGCCGCGACCTCGGGGCTCCCAGCGAACACTATGCGCACGTCGTCTCCTTCTCCTGGCGTATCGCCACAACTGGACCAGCCGGACCAGGATAGTTCTCCTGGTCCGGCTGGCGTTGCGGCGGCGTGTCACCGCGCTGGGCCGCTCGGGTCCGGGCCGCTCGGGCCGTCCTCGTGCCGCCCCGGCGAGGGCTCGTCCTCGTCTTCGGCGAGGACGGCGTACAGCTTGCGGCGGGCCGCGACGATCACCGCGGCAGCTTTCTCCAGCTGCTCGGGGTCGCCAATGGACACCAGTTGCCGGGCGGCCATCATCAGCTGGCGGACCTGCGCCCAGAAATCGACCAACGGATCGTCCTCGGCCGGCTCGGCGCCCGCCCACACCTCGCCGAGCTCGGCGGCGAACTCGGCGACATGGGAGCGACCGGCCTCGGTCAGTTTGGCAGTCTTGCGGCCGTCCTCTTCCTCGATGAGGACAAGCCCTTCGTCGCGGAGCTTGGCGAGCGACGGATAGATCGAACCGGGGCTTGGGCGCCACTGGCCGCCGGAGCGCTCACTGATCCGTCGCATGAGCTCGTAGCCATGCAGTGGCTCCTCAGCCAGGAGAGTGAGGATGGCGGCCCGGAGGTCGAAATTGCGCCCTTCAGGGCCGTGTCCGCGCCGCCGGTGGCCACGGCCCCTGCCGCGGCCTCGGCCATGCGGGGCTCCTCCCCAGCCAGGGCCGTCGAGAGGCCCGAAACCGCCTGGGCCGAAGCCTGGGCCGAAATCTCCGGGGCCGCCCCGTCCGCAGCGCGAGCCGTCTTGGCCCAGGGCTTCTTTGCCCGGACGGCCCAGGCCCGCGGGCCCGAAACCGAAGTTCGGCCGAGCGAAGTCGAAACGGGACGCGAAAGCCTCACGGGCCCCGCGGATCGCTTCCGCTGGAATCTGGTCGAACAAATCGACGTGCAATGGTCGAAACATATGCTCCTCCTCAAGTCTCTGTTTAGCAACACTCGATAGTATGTTGATATATCGAATATACATCGAAAATCTCTCCGGTCAACCAACATTCACGATATATCAATATGAACTGCATCACAAAAAGCGAGGAGGGGTCAGCCGATGTGGGCGGGATCGACTCGCACCCGGACCCCTTCGCCCTCGCCTTTGGCGGAAACGACAGCGCGAGCGGCCCGCAGCGCCGCAGAAAGGGCGGCGCCGTGCTGGCGCGGCGCCCTGAGCAGCATTCGGACCTGACGGCAGCCCTCGTCTTCGTCCAACTCGACCGGCCCCAAGACGTCCGCCGTTTCCGGCAGCGCCACAGCGGCGAGGAACCGCTCCACCGCCGCGGCCTCGCCTTCGACCGAGGCCATGCGCACCGCCGGGGTGAAGCCGAGCTCCTCACGGTCCGCGAGCTCTTGCGCCGCCAACCACCACGGGTCCCAGCGGATCAACGCCTCCACAGCGCGCGAAGCGGCGTCCGCGGTGATGACCACCCTGCCGCCCTGCGCCGCAGGCCGCACGAACGCCGCTGCGTGGAACCAGGCCTGCGCGGCTTGCTCGACCGCACGAAGATGCGGGCGCTCCAGGAGCTGCCACGCGTCGAGGAGCAGCGCGGCCCCATACCCCCCGTTCTCGACCCTCGGCTCGGCTCCGGGGGTGGCCACGACGAGCATCGCCGACGACGGGACCCGCTCGATGATCCGCTCGCCCGCGCTGTGGCTGACACGCGTCCCAGGAAACGCCCGGCCGAATTCTTCGGCGGTGCGCTCAGCTCCTCTCACCCCGGCCCGAACCTTCTGCGCGCCGCATGCGGCGCACGCGAAATTCGCCTCGGCCTCGCCGCACCACCCGCACCGCAGGCCACCGGACTGGCCCAGGACGAGCGGACCGCGGCAATGCCGGCACCTGGCAGCCACACGGCAACGGGCGCAGGAGAGCGCCGCCAAATAGCCCTTGCGAGGCGTTTGCACCAAAACCGGGGAACCCGCGTCGAGCGCCGCCCGCGCCGCGGCGAAGGCCGAGCCCGGCAGGCGCGCGGAACGGGCCAGCGGATCGCGGGCCAGCTCGGCTTCGCGCTCCCCCGCCGCAGCGATCCGAGGCGCGGCCGCGCGAAGCTCCGCCCGAGAGGCTCGCACGCCGTGCGCCCAGCCAGAATCCACGAGAAGCTTGCTTTGCGGGGTCACGACATGACCAGCGACAAGCAGCGCGCAACCACTCTCCCGCGCCCGCAGGATCGCCACCTCCCGCGCATGGTAATAGGGCGCGCGCTGCTCGTGATGGTTCTCGTCGCCGTCGTCCCAAATCGCCACAAGCCCCAACTGCGGGACTGGCGCGAACATGGCGGCCCTCGTGCCCACCACGCACCACACCCGGCCGCGCAACGCTGCGAGCCACTGGCTGTACCGGGCTGACGGGCCGGCGTCCGCCGTCACCACCGCGACGGCCTGGGGGCCGAGCGCATCGCGGCATGCGTCGGCCAAGAGCCGGACGTCCCTCGCGTCCGGCGCCACGAGCACGCTGGCGCGACCGCTCGCGGCGGCGACGGCCGCGAGTTCCGCGAACCGGCGCGGCCACGACTCCCCCGGCAACGCCGACCACACACCGCGCGGGGCGCGGCCCTCGGCCAAAGCAGTGGCGAACGCGGCCCCGTGCTCGTAACGGGACCATCCGTCGGGATGGCCGAGCTCGGGACGAGGCTGGGATGGACCGGGACGAGGCTGGGCGGGCGCGGTTTCAGCCCGCGCATGCCGTGGGGGGATCGCCAAACGCACGACCTCGCCCCTCGTGCCCGCGTACCGGGCGGCCACGGCTTCGACAAGCGCGCGAAGCTCTTCAGGAAGCACTCGTTCCGGGGAAACGACGCGATGCAGGGGCGCCAGGCGGCCTTGATGTTCGCTGCGCTCGGCGCGCTCCAACAGAAAACCGTCCACCAGCCTTCCGGCGAAACGCACCCTGACCCGCACGCCCGGCTGCGCCGCCGCGTCCTGCTCCGCGGTGACGAGGTAGTCGAACTCACGGTCCAGATGCGCCGGTCCGACGAGCGGCAGCACTCTCGCGACAGGCAAGGACACAGCAAGAGCGCCGGGCGGACCCGCCCGCGTGCTCCGCGAGCGGGGAATCGTCTTCACACGAGGACGTTCACGAGCGGGCTCAGCCCTGCTCAACCGCAGCTTTCAACGCGTCCGCCCGGTCGGTTTGCTCCCACGGCAGCTCCACATCGGTGCGGCCGAAGTGGCCGTACGCTGCAGTCTGGGCGTAGATCGGGCGCAGCAGGCCCAAATCGCGGATGATCGCGGCGGGACGCAGGTCGAAGACCTCGCTGAGGGCGGCGCGGATCTTCACAGGGTCGACGTGCTCGGTGCCGAACGTCTCCACGAAGAGGCCGACCGGCGCGGCCTTGCCGATGGCATAGGCGACCTGTGTCTCCACTTTGTCCGCAAGGCCCGCCGCGACAACATTCTTGGCGACCCAGCGCATCGCGTACGCTGCGGAGCGGTCCACCTTGGACGGGTCCTTTCCGGAGAACGCGCCGCCGCCGTGGCGGGCGTAACCGCCGTAGGTGTCGACGATGATCTTCCGGCCGGTCAGACCGGCGTCGCCCATGGGCCCGCCGAGGACGAACTTGCCGGTCGGGTTCACCAGCAGCCGGTAGTCCGACACGTCGAGGCCGTTCGCCGCAGCAGTCTGGAGCACCGGCTCCACCACGGACTTGCGGATGTCGGGGGCCAGGAGATTGTCGAGGTCGATGTCGGCGGCGTGCTGCGTGGACACCACGACGGTGTCCACGCGCACCGCCCTGTCGCCGTCGTACTCGATGGTGACTTGGGTTTTGCCGTCCGGGCGCAAGTACGGCAGCACGCCGGTCTTGCGCACCTCGGTGAGGCGGCGGGAGAGCCGGTGCGCCAAGGAGATCGGCAGCGGCATGAGCTCGGGGGTGTCGCGGGTCGCGAAGCCGAACATGAGGCCTTGGTCTCCCGCGCCCTGCTTGTCGATGTCGTCGAGCCGCCCGTCCACTCTCGACTCGTACGCGGTGTCCACGCCCTGGGCGATGTCCGGGGACTGCGCGCCAATGGCGATGTTCACGCCGCAAGAGTTGCCGTCGAAACCCTTGGACGAGGAGTCGTAGCCGATGTCGAGGATCCGCTCGCGCACGATGTGCGGGATGTCCGCGTACGCCTTGGTGGTGACTTCGCCAGCGACATGCACCTGGCCGGTGGTCACCAAGGTCTCCACCGCGACGCGGGAGGCGGGGTCTTGCGCCAGCAACGCGTCCAGAATGGAATCGCTGATCGCGTCACAAATCTTGTCGGGATGACCCTCGGTGACAGACTCGCTGGTGAACAGTCGCCATCCTGCTTGACTCATGGAACGCTCCTCAAATTGTTGCTGACTCCGAAGAGATCAGTCTACCTGGTGTTGCGCGCGGAGCGCCGACGCTGCGTCCAGAACTCGGCTCGCGATCGCCGCCTTCGACCCCTTGGCCAACGACCGCTCGGACCCGTCCGCGGCGAGTATCCAGCCCGCGTTCTCGTCCACCTCGAACGCGTTCCCTTCGGTCACCGCGTTGACCACCAACAAATCACAGCCCTTGCTGGCGAGTTTGCGCCGCGCGTGGAAAAGCACATCGCCGCGCTCGTCGCCAGTCTCTGCCGCGAAGCCCACGATGGCGACGTCCGCGGGCAGCTCGCCGCGGTTGCGCGCCGCGACCAGGGAGGCGAGGATGTCGTCGTTGCGCTCCAAAACGATCGGCTCCGGCTCGGCGCCAGTTTTTTTAATCTTCGTGGACGAGACGGCCTTGGCGCGGAAGTCTGCGACGGCGGCCGCCATCACGACAAGGTCCGCCTGGCCCGCCAGTTTCAGGACGGCGTCGCCCATCTGCTGCGCGGTGGCCGCGCGGACCACGTTCACTGCCGCGGGGTCCGCCAGCCCCGCTGTCGTTCCGGCGACCAAGGTGACCTTCGCGCCGCGTTGGGCCGCGAGGCGGGCCACCGCGTAGCCCTGCTTGCCGGAGCTGCGGTTGCCGAGGAATCGCACGGGGTCGAGCGGCTCGCGAGTGCCTCCGGCGGTCACGAGCACACGGACGCCTTCCAAGTCTCTGGGCAGCGCGTCGGGACGCTCAAGGAGCAGCTGGCCGAGCGCGGCGACCTCTTCCGGGTCCGGGAGGCGGCCGGGGCCGCTGTCCGCGCCGGTGAGCCTGCCCGACGCGGGCTCGACCACAGTAGCGCCCCGCTCGCGCAACGTCGCGACGTTCGCCCGCGTCGCGGGATGCTCCCACATCTCCGTGTGCATCGCGGGAGCGAAGAGGAGAGGGCACCGGGCGGTGAGCAACGTCGCGGTGAGCAAGTCGTCGGCCTGGCCGTTCGCCGCTCTCGCGAGCAGGTCGGCGGTCGCGGGGGCGACCACGACGAGATCGGCCTCTTGGCCGATGCGGACATGGGGGACCTCAGGGACGTTCTCGAACACTTCCGCGCTGCACGCATGGCCGGAAAGAGCTTCGAAGGTCGCCGCCCCGACGAATTTGAGCGCGGATTTCGTCGGCAGGACACGGACGTGGTGGCCGTCCTCCACATAGCGGCGGATGATCGAGCACGCCTTGTAGGCGGCGATGCCGCCACCGACGCCGATGACAATACTCCGACTTGTCGTCATACCCACCGAGCATACGGGTCCGGCGCGAAGCCCCGGCCTAGACCTGGGCTTCGTTGTGCTCCAAAAGCCCTTCGTGGATCTCACGCAGGGCGATGGCGAGCGGCTTCTCCTGAAGGCCGGGCTCGACCAGCGGGCCGACATAGTCGAAAAGGCCCTCCCCGAGCTGGGTGTAGTAGTCGTTGATCTGGCGGGCGCGCTTGGCGCCGTAAATCACCAGGGCGTACTTGGAGGAGACGTGCTCGAGCAACTCGTCGATCGGCGGGTTGGTGATGCCCTGCGGCGGGTCGAAAACGAGCGCTTCGCTCATCCGTGTCGCTCCTTGTCGGTCGGTTGTCCTTCGAGTCTGTGGACCAACGATACCAGATCCGCGGCCGTCCGCTCCACGTCGTGATTGACCACGACCTCGTCGAATTCCCCCTGTGCCGCGAGCTCCACCTGCGCGGTCTGCAAGCGGCGGGCGAGCACGTCCTCCGTCTCGGTGCCTCGGCCGCGCAGACGGGACACCAGCTCGTCCCAGTTCGGCGGGGCGAGAAAAACGAGGTAGGCCTCGGGGACGCGAGCCCTCAGGGCCCGCGCTCCGCCGAGATCCACCTCTGTGAGCACGGAAAAACCGTGGTCGATCGCCTCCCGAACCGGAGCCTCGGGGGTGCCGGAGCGATGCAGGCCTTTATGGATGCTCATCCACTCCAAAAATTCGTCGTTGGCGACCATCTGGTCGAAGCGCTCTGGCGTGATGAAGTAGTAGTCCACTCCGTCTTGCTCGCCAGGACGCTGCTCGCGCGTGGTGGCCGAGACGCTCACCCGAAGCTCAGGCATCATCTGACGCACCCGGGCCACGATCGTGGACTTGCCAACGCCGCTCGGCCCGGTCAGCACAATCAGCCGCCCTTGCTGGGCGGGCATTAGCTGCCGAACTTGGCCAAGAGGGCCTTGCGCTGACGCTCGCCGAGCCCGCGCAGGCGACGGGTCGGAGCGATCTCCAACTCGGTCATCGCTTCCTGCGCCTTGACCTTGCCCACCTTGGGCAGAGACTCCAGCAGGGCGGAGACCTTCATTTTGCCGAGGACGTCGTCCTTCTCAGCGTCCGCAAGGACCTTGGAAAGCTTCACCTTGCCCTGCTTCAGCTTCTCTTTGAGTTCCGCGCGGGCCTTGCGGGCCGCAGCAGCCTTGTCCAGAGCCGCCTTGCGTTGCGCGTCCGTCAACTGGGGAAGAGCCACTTTGCCTCCATATCTTCGATTTCGCCTACTCGATGTTCTGGCCGTGCTAGCCAGCCGAAAATTGACCGTACCTGCTCGGCCCGCGCGATTGTGGGAGGACCCCCCTGTTTTCGCGGGTCAACGTGTTTGCAGAGCTTCGACTTTTGCGGGGCAGCTCCGCTGCGTCTCGGCTAAATCGCAGCTCGGAGAAGGTTTTGTCACGCGCGTGAACAGTATCGGGTTATTCAGGCTCGCAGCGCGTTCTCCAGCGTGTCCACTGTTCGTGTCGTCGCCGCCCGCAACGCGCCGATCCCGGGGCCCGCCCGCAAAAGCGACCGGGAAGCCGCCACAAGAAGGCTGTCCCTGCCGACCGGGAAGCGCCGCGCGACATCCGTCTCGCTGGCCCCCTGCGCCCCGAAGCCGGGGGCGAGAATCACCCCGCCCAGCCCGGAGAGGTCCAGCCCGTGGTCGAACGTCGCGCCGACGACGACGCCGCCCGGTCCGATAGGCCGGGGGAAGCCGCCCGGTTGCGCAGAAGGGGACGACGCCCCTCGGTCCGCCTTGTTCCACTCGGCCACTTCATCGACCACCGACTGCGCCACCGACCGCCCATCGGGAAGCTTCGCGCGCTGCCCGGCGCGGGCCTCGGCGTTCGAAGTGGCCGCGAGCGCGATCACTCCCCGCCCGGACTCCCGCGCGGCGGCCACAGCGGGCCGCAGAGCCCCGGTGCCGAGGTAAGGGGACAACGTGACCGCGTCAGCGGTGAACGGGGCGCCTGGGGCAAGCCAGGCCCTCGTGTACGCCTGCAGGGTCGAGTCGATGTCGCCGCGTTTCGCGTCGGCGATCACCAAAGCCCCTGTTTTCGCCGCAGCGTCCAGACCGACCTGGAGCGCGGTGAGCCCTTCCGGCCCATGCGCCTCGAAGAAGGCCACCTGGAACTTGATCGCCGCGACCAGGTCGCCGAACGCGTCGACGCACTTCTGCGCGAAGGCGGCGAGCCCCGACGCGTCGTCCGGCAAGTTCCACTCGGCAAGCAGCTCCGGATGCGGATCGACTCCCGCGCACAGGCGCCCTCGTCTCGCGATGGCCTCCCGCGCCCGCTCGTTGAAGCTCGGCGGCATCAGGCGCGGTGCTCCCGGATGGAGGCATGCAGCTCCTGCAACGAACGGACCCCGATGTCGCCCGCGATCCGCGCCTCGACGCCCTGCACCGCGGCGCTCGCGCCCTGCGCTGTGGTCACACAAGGAATGTTGGCGACCACGGTCGCGCCTCGGATCTCATAGCCGTCGCTGCGCGGTCCGGAGTTGCCGCCGGGCGTGTTGATGACCATGGAGATCTCCCCCGCGCGGATTGCTTCGACAATCGAGACAGGCGCGTGCGGCGACGGCCCGCCGTCCTCGCCGCCGGCGGCCCGGCCTCTCGCCGCAAGCACCTCGGAGTGCTTGGCGACCACCTCGCAGTCGATGCCGTTGCGGCGCAGCATGTGCGCGGTGCCCTCGGTCGCGACAATCGAGAAACCGAGCGACGCGAGCCGGGACACGGCGAGCAAGAGCGAGCGTTTGTCCCGGTTGGCGACGGAAACGAACACTTTCCCAGAGGTCGGCAGCTCACCGTACGCGCCGGACTGGCTCTTCGCGTAGGCGCGTCCGAAATCGGCGTCGATGCCCATGACTTCGCCGGTGGACTTCATTTCCGGGGAGAGCAAGATGTCCAGCCCCTCGCCGCCCGGCTTGCGGAACCGGTTGAACGGCAGCACCGCCTCTTTGACCGCGACCGGGGCGGCGGCGTCGAAGTCCGCGCCGTCCCCGCGCTTGGGCAAAAGGCCTTCCTCGCGCAATTGCGCGATGCTGGTCCCGAGCATGATCCGCGCGGCGGACTGGGCGAGCGGCAACGCCATCGCCTTGGAGACGAACGGCGTGGTGCGGGAAGCACGCGGGTTCGCCTCCAACACATAAAGCTGGTCGTCCTTGAGGGCGAACTGCACATTCATCAGTCCCCGGACGCCAATGCCGAGCGCGAGCGCCTCCGTCTGGCGACGCACCTCCGCGATGCCGGAGCGGCCGAGCGTCACCGGGGGAAGGGCGCAGGCGGAGTCGCCGGAGTGAATGCCCGCCTCTTCGATGTGCTCCATGATCCCGCCGATGAACACCTCGGTCCCGTCGCAGAGCGCGTCGACGTCGATTTCGAGCGCGTCTTCGAGGAAACGGTCCACGAGCACCGGATGCGCGGGCGAGAGCTCGGTGGCGCGCTCGACGTAGCCGCGCAAGGAGTCCTCGTCGTAGACGATCTCCATGCCCCGCCCGCCCAGGACGAACGAAGGCCGCACCAACACGGGGTAGCCGATCTGGTCGGCCACCGCCTTGGCCCCGTCGACGCTGGTGGCGACGCCGAATTTGGGCGCGGTCAGGCCCAAGTCGCCGAGGAGCGCGCCGAACTGGCCCCGGTCCTCCGCGAGGGCGATGGCCTGCGGACCCGTGCCGACGATGGGCACCCCCGCCTCGGCCAGCGCTTCGGCGAGCCCGAGCGGAGTCTGTCCGCCGAGTTGCACGATCACCCCGGCGATGGTCCCCGACTCGCTCTCGGCCCGGTACACCTCCAGGACGTCCTCAAAGGTGAGGGGTTCGAAGTAGAGCCGGTCCGCGGTGTCGTAGTCGGTGGAGACGGTCTCCGGGTTGCAGTTCACCATCACCGTCTCGTAGCCGGCAGCCGACAGCGCCCGCGCGGCGTGCACGCAGGAGCAGTCGAACTCCACGCCCTGGCCGATCCGGTTGGGGCCGGAGCCGAGGATGAGGACCTTGGGCCGCTCGCGCTGCGGGGCGACTTCGCTCTCCGCCGAGGGGTCCAGCTCGTACGCCGAGTAGTGGTACGGGGTCTTGGCCTCGAACTCCGCGGCGCAGGTGTCCACCGTCTTGAACACAGGCCGCACCGCGAGACGCTGGCGCAAACGCCGCACGCCGGACTCGCCGGCGAGCTCCGGCCGAAGCGCGGCGATCTGACGGTCGGAGAGGCCGGAGCGCTTCGCGCGGCGCAAAAGCTCCACGCCGAGCACCGGGGCCGATTCGAGTTCGCGGCGCAGTTCGACGAGGCCTTTGATCTCGGCGAGGAACCACGGGTCCACCCCGGAGGCCTTCGCGACCTGCTCGACGCTCGCGCCGAGGCGCAGCGCCTCCTCCATCTGGTAGAGCCGCCCCTCGGTCGGGACGCGCAGGGAGTCCAACAGCTCCTGCACGGTCTTGCCGGAGTCCGGCACGGTCCAGAAACCGACCGCTTTGGTCTCCAAGGAGCGCATGACCTTGCCGAGCGCTTCGACGAAGTTGCGGCCGATGGCCATCGCCTCGCCGACGGATTTCATCGTGGTGGTGAGCGTCGCGTCCGCGCCGGGGAATTTCTCGAAGGCGAAACGAGGAGCCTTGACGACGACGTAGTCCAACGTCGGCTCGAAACAGGCGGGGGTCTCGCCGGTGATGTCGTTGACGATCTCGTCCAGGGTGTAGCCGATGGCGAGCTTGGCCGCGATCTTCGCGATGGGGAAGCCGGTGGCCTTGGAGGCAAGCGCCGAGGAGCGCGACACCCTCGGGTTCATCTCGATGACGATGATCCGCCCGTTCTGCGGGTTCACCGCGAACTGAATATTGCAGCCGCCGGTCGCGACGCCCACCTCGCGAAGGATGTCGATCCCGAGGTCCCGCATCCGCTGGAACTCGCGGTCGGTCAGCGTCATCGCGGGCGCGACGGTGACCGAGTCGCCGGTGTGCACGCCGAGCGGGTCGAGGTTCTCGATGGAGCAGACGACGACCACGTTGTCCTTGCCGTCGCGCATCAGCTCGAGCTCGTACTCTTTCCAGCCGTAGATGGACTCTTCGATGAGCACGTTCGCGGTGGGGGACGCGCTGAGCCCGGCCCCTGCGATCAGTTCGAGGTCTTCCGGAGTCCGGGCGAGGCCGGAGCCGAGGCCGCCCATGGTGAAGCTGGGGCGCACCACGACTGGCAGACCCAGCTCGGCGACGGTTTCGTGGACCTCGGCCATGCTGTGGCAGACGCGCGATCGGGCGGACTCGCCGCCGATTTTCGCGACGATGTCTTTAAAACGCTGCCGGTCCTCGCCGCGCCGGATGGCCTCCACATCGGCGCCGATGAGCTCCACGCCGTATTTTTCGAGGACCCCGTTCTCATGCAGCGCGATCGCGGTGTTGAGCGCGGTCTGGCCGCCGAGGGTGGCCAGGAGCGCGTCGGGGCGTTCGCGGGCGATGACCTTCTCCACGAACTCGGGGGTGATCGGCTCGATGTAAGTGGCGTCCGCGAACTCAGGGTCGGTCATGATGGTCGCCGGGTTCGAGTTCACGAGCGAGACGCGCACCCCCTCGGCCCGCAGAACCCGGCACGCCTGGGTGCCGGAGTAGTCGAACTCGCAGGCCTGTCCGATGACGATGGGGCCGGAGCCGATAACAAGGACATGCCCCAGATCAGTGCGACGTGGCATCAGCGCACCCCCCACGGCATCTGGGGCGCGAGAGCGCCCGCGGGTGCGGCCGATGGCGTCGGGCCGGAGCCGATGACAAGACGGCGTTCACAAAAACCGGGTTTCAGGTCAGCACGGCGTCGCACGCTGAGACCTCCTTCTCCGCCTCTCTGGACGGTCCGTTAAAGGATGTCGAACGGTCTGAGTCTAGCAGCAGCCGGGGCGGGGCGCGCACGGCCTTGCGGGATGTGCTACTCTCGAAGAGGTTTAATTCTTTGTGACTAGCTCGCGAGGTTTTTTTACGCGAGCTTTTGTTCGTAATCTCTTCTGATAGAACTTCTGCACTTGCGGCCCGGGCCGGAACACCTGCCCGTATCCAAAAAACGCAAGGAAAATTATGTCTCTCGGCACTGTCAAATGGTTCAACGAGGAAAAAGGCTTCGGCTTCATCGCCCCCGAGGACGGCAGCAAGGATCTGTTCGTCCATTTCACCGGGATCGTGGAGAACGGCGGCTTCCGCACCCTTCACGAAGGGCAGCGCGTGCAGTTCGAGGCCGAGGCCGGCCAGCGCGGCCCGCAAGCAGTCTCCGTGGTCGCAGTCTGAACGGCTCCTCGCCGCAACCAGCGAAGAGCACAGTGGGATTGTTCTCCCACACGGAGCTGACGCAGGAAACGTACGACGCTCCTGTGTCCGTCACCCCCGTTCTCTTCATCGCGCCAAGCGATCGCTGAACCACTGACAGTGCGGCCTCGGTGTCCGCAACCCCCGTTGCGGACACCGAGGCCGCACTGCTTTTATCCCAGCGCGAGCAGGCTGACCGCCCCGGCGGCGAGGACAAGGCCGACGTGCTGGACCCGAGCCACCCGTTCACGCAGCACCAGCCAGGCGAGCAACACTGTGCAGGCCGGATAGAGCGCGACGATCACCGTGGTGATCGAGAGCTCCCCCGCGCGGGAGCCGAGCAGGAAAAACATATTCGCCATCTCGTCGAGCAATCCTGCCGCTAAGGAGGGGAGCACGGCGAAGGGGCGGGATTTGATCCTCGGCCACGCGAGAGCGGCAGCGACGAGCAAGACGAAGCTCGACACAGCCCTGCCAACGACCATCGGCGCGAGACCGCTGTCATGCGGAGCCTGATGCAGCGCCAAAAACTGCCCCGCGGCCGCGAGACCAGCGCCAGAAGCCAGCAGGAGCCCTTGCGCGCTCGGGAGAACGCCTTCCGATTCGCCGCCTCGGGCGACCAGGATGACGGCAACAAGCGCCAGAGCCATGCCGATCCCCGATCTCGGCGTGAGCGATTCGCCAAAAACAACACCCGCGATGACCGGTATCGCCGCAGCAGTCAGCGCGCTGATCGGCGAAAGGACCGACATCGGGCCGACTGCCATGCTCAGATAGAACAGCGGGAACGCCGCAACAGACGCCAGCCCGCCCACAGCGCCCCACACAACAGCGCCGCCGCTGAAGTCGGCGCCGAGAAGCGGCGTCAACAGGAACGCCATCGCGAGGCTCGCCGGAGCGCTGAGCATGACCACCCGCAACACATGGGAACGCCGCGAAGCCATGCCGCCCGCGAAGTCGGCGACGCCATAGCTGACAGCGCCCGCGAGCGCGAGGAGAATGGGGAGCACCGAAAAAGTCTAGGCCCCGCGCAGGGCGCAGGACCGCCAGCCGCCGAACCCGGTGATGTCCTTGGCGTGGGCGGCGGCCCAGACAGCTGTCAGGCCTCCGCGTTCGCGCCGGACGAACTGCCAGTTCAGCCAGCGCATGGCAGCGCGCACGCCGGATCTTCATGACGGCGGCGCCGGACGCATTGGATGCAGTATCCGGGCCACGAAGGGAATGAGCAGCCTGCGAGGGGCCAGTGCCGCGAGCCGCGCCGCCCACGAGTTCGCAATCCCGGACACGACATAGGGCGGAGTCGACCGGCGATCAAGGGCGCGCATGCCTGTGGCCGCGACTTGCTTGGCCGTCTGCATCCGCCCGGCCACCGCCGCGCCCTCGCCGATGACCTCGAAGAATTCGGTCTGCGTGGGGCCTGGGGCGAGCGCGAACACCTTGACGTCATGCTGTTTGGCTTCGTACCACAGCGACTGAGAAAAACTTTGAACGAATGCCTTCGCCGCCGAGTAGACAGCAAGCGAGGGAACCGGCTGAAACGCGGTGGTGCTGGAGACGTTGACGATGGCTCCCTGCCCCCGCTCGACCATTGCCGGCAGAAACGCATTGCACATATCCACCACGGCCCGGACGTCCACGGCGATCACGCGAGCGAACTCCTCGCCACTGCCGCTCACAAACGGGCCTTGCGTGGCGAAGCCGGCGTTGTTGACCACGAGGTCGAAATCCCCAACGAGCCGCTGGCGCAGGGCTGCCCCCGCCCGGTCGACCGACAGGTCGAACGCAACCGTCTCGCAGGTGATCCCGTGTGCCGTTCTCAGCTCGCGCGCAACGCGCTCAAGCCTCTCCTCGCGCCGCGCGACCAGAACGAGATCCGAGCCGCGCGCGGCCAATTCCCACGCGAATGCCATCCCGATGCCCGAACTGGCGCCGGTGACGAGCGACCGTGACGGTCGAAAAGACATCGCACTCCTATTCCTGTGGCATTCCGTTGCCGGACGAACAATGCGGCAGGTTGATGGCCGCAGAGTCACGTCAAGCGTGGGTCAAGTCAAGCTTTGTCGGGCGCGGGCGCGCCTGGTCTGTGCTGCAAAATCCTGGTGCGGGCGTTGCACTTCAGTCCAAACGTGGTTCCGGTGTCCACGGAACCGCCTCCCGAGTTCCTGTGAGCGTGAGGGCGGCCTGAAGCTGCGCGCGTCGCCTGCCGATCAGCCTGCGGCGCAGTTGCTTTGCGCGGGACCGCGACCTCTTCCTCCAGATCGGGGATGCGCCTGCTCGCCGTCGCCAGTTCCTTGGAGTCCTCGCTGGACCGGCCCGGTTTCACGCCGGTGGCCACCACCTCGCGCGAACGCCACTGACGCGAGCGCCACGTGCGGAGGGCAGCCGGGATCAGCCCCAGCAGCTCGGCGGCCTCGACCACTGCGCGGCCCGAGGCCGCCAGATCCCGAGCCCCGCGGCGGAACTCGGGCGGATAAGGCTTCAGCAGAGCAATGCTCCTCTCGACGGCGACCGATGCGGGAGCGCCCTAGCCAGATCCGCGCCCGGAAAACCGGGGCGCAGATCTTGAAATCCGAGGGCCGGGCCTCACGCGGCGCACCATCGGACACCGGAACCACGTTTGGACTGAAGTGCAACGCCCGCACCAGGATTTTGCAGCACAGACCAGGCGCGCCCGCGCCCGACAAAGCTTGACTGAACGCATGGTTCATTGCCGAGGAGGACACGTGACAACGACACCGCCCTGCGGCGCCTCAAACGCACCGCCGCGCCGGAACCGATCTCGTCCGCCTTCGGAATCGTCGTCAGGATGGCGATCATGATCTTGGTCACCAGCGCCGCAGGCGGCGTCGGACGACCGCTGGTCCGCAGCCTCCGCGAACGCGGGTTCGACGTGCGCGCATTCGTCAAGAACGACGCCCAGGCCCAACTGGCGCGCAGCGACGGGGCCGCCGAGATCGTGGTGGGCGACCTGCGAAACCGCGCGGATCTGGAGAAGGCGTTGAGCGGCGCGAAACGGGTGTACCACGCCGCTCCGACACAACTCATCGATGAGGTCCCGGTTGCCCGAGCCCTCATCGAGATATGCGCGGGCGGCGGTGTCGAGCACATCTGCTTCCACTCGGTGATCCATCCTGACATAGACGCCTTGGTCCATCACCATCAGAAGCTTTTGGCCGAAAGACTGTTGCGCGATTCGGGGCTGCCGGTGGCTGTTCTGCGCCCGTCTCACTACATGCAGAATTATCTGGAGTTCTGGGAGTTCATCCTGGCGGGCCTCATGCCCTACCCAGTGTCACCGACCAGCGTGATGGGCATGGTCGACGTCGAAGATGTCGCCGAGGCGGCCGCAGCGGTGCTGAGCGCGCCCGATGAGCACGTGGGCAAGACCTACGATCTCTCGGCGCAGGCGCTCGACCGCGACGAGATGGCACAGATCTGGAGCCGCGTGCTCGGACACCGGGTCACCGCTCTTCGGCTGCCGCCCAACGCTGTCGACAACCCGCTCGCCGCCGCGCCGGCGCTCGGAGCCGCCGTCGTCCGGTCGCTGCGCAACACCAAGCTCAACGCGGTGCCCCACCTGGTCCGCGGCGTCCTTGCATCGTCAAATGCGCGGGGTATCCGAAGCTGGCCGCCCGAAGCGCGCAGCGCCTACGTCAGGATGATGACGTACTACGATGCCAACGGCCTGCCTGTCGGCGAAATGGCTGACCTGCCGAAGCTTCTGGGCCGCAAGCCCACGAGCTACGAGAACTTCGCGAGACGTGTCGCAGTGTCACGAGGGGTGAGCCGCTGAGGCGGCCTCTTGCGGAATGGTCGTCGCACAGCGCTCTTCGAACTCTGCGATCCGCGAGCGGTCGATCCTTCCCCGAGCTTGAAGAGAAGTTCGCCGCAGTGGTGCATCTGGCCCGTGACCGCACTGACGGAAATCCGAGGAGGCGTCATCACAGAGGGCGATCTCGCGCCGCCCAGAGCATCCAACAAGCCGTCAAACAACCAGCCAGAACAAGCTGGCGATGGCTTCTCGAACGAACCTCGCCAAGGGTATGCGCCTATCCGCAGCGCGCGGGAAAACCTATACCCTGGTGTCGGGGCGTGGGGTTTATGGATGACGGCAACACAGGAGCATGGGGTGCTCGCTCCATCTTGGAGCATGTGCTGGAAGCCTGTAGGGCCGCCAGGTTCGAGCACGTCAGCCAGCGCTTTTCTTGCAAATGGCGCTCTACCCGTCCTTCTGGCGGGCCTGGGGTGGGCGCGGGAAGGTCAGCGAGTTCCCGAGGGGTTCGACATCGGCGTTGGGCACGTCCACGACCAGGGTGAGCGAAGTGTCCTCATTCGGGGCCGAGGTTGTTCTTGTTCGATCCGCAGCCGCCCAGGAGCACGACCGCCCCGGACAGGACCCCCGTCGCGGCGCCGAAAAGCAGCGCCCGCGAGCGCGAGGAGACGGGGGAGCGCCGAAAAAGTCTAGGCCCCGCGCAGGGTGTAGGACCGCCAGCCGCCGAACTCTGTGATGTCCTTGGCCTGCGCGGCGGCCTGCGCCTCGCAACTGAACCCGACCGCGCGGGAGCCGTCCTCCAACTCCACCGAGCCGAGCAGCATCGGCGCGGGCAGATCGGCGAGGAAACGGCCAAGCGCGGCCTCGGAGAGCAGCCACGCCTCCCCCTCGACCGATACGCCAGCCTCACCGGGAAGCGCCCGGACCAGTCCCGGCTTCGGGGGCACTGTGTCGAGCGCGCGCAAGCGGTACGCGGGGGCAGTTCGAACCGGGCCGAGCCAGCGCGCGCCCAAATCCACGAGCTGGTGCTCCAACGGCATGCCCCGCAGATGGGCTCCGACGACCACAAGCTTTTCGCCCAAGGGAACCCACGGCACGACGGGCGGCTCTTCGCCGAGGACGCGGGCTGCGACATCGAGCGCCACAGCGTCCTCGAAGGCCCGAGCCAGCACGGTCACCCCGAACTGGTCCTCGCCCACCTCGCCGGATGGCACAGAAACGGCGCACAGGTCGAAGAGGTTGCAGAAGTTCGTGTACGTGCCCATGCGCGAATTGATCGCGATCGGATCGGCGAGCACATCAGCGATGGTCGGATGCGTGGTGGTCGTCGGGACCAGGAGCACGTCCGCGTCGCCGAGCAACTCGAAGGCCCGCTCACGCAGCTCGGCGACCCGGTCGCGGTCGGCGAGCAAGCTCGTCGCCGAAGCCGAGCCCGCCGAGCGGACGATAGAGCCGACGGTCTGGTCGACCTCGTCGGGGTGCTCGTCCACGAACGCGCCGACCGCATGATGGCGCTCGACCACCAACGCGCCTTCGTAGAGGAGCTTGGCGGCGTCGAGGAACGGAGCGAGATCGATCCGCCGCACCCGGTCCTGCGGGAGACGCAGGGCGACTGCCTCGAACGCCTCGGCCCACGCGGGGTCCATCGCGACCAGTTGCTCCGGCACTGCGATGATCGCGTCCTGCGGGGCGGCAAGCCTCGGCCGCGCGGCCCAGGGCCGGCCTGCGGCTTTCGCCATCGCCTCCATCGCGAGGTTCGCGAGGCGGAGGTCCGGGGCGAAGACCGTCACGCAGTCATACGAGGCGCAGGCAGGCACCACGCCCTTCGCCGACACAACGCCGTAGGTCGGCTTGATCCCGACAATCCCCTGCAACGCCGCAGGCACCCGGCCCGAACCCGCTGTGTCCGTGCCGATCGCGATATCAGCGAAACCGAGCGCCACCGCGACCGCCGATCCCGAGGAGGAACCGCCGGAAATCCGGTCCAGGCGACGAGAGTCCCGCACGGCGCCGTAAGGGCTGCGGACGCCGACGAGGCCGGTGGCGAACTGGTCGAGGTTCGTCTTGCCGATCACCGTCGCACCCGCCGCGGTGAGCGCGGCCACCGCCGGCGCGTCGGCGTTCGGCGTGTACGCGTAGGCGGGGCAGGCCGCCGTCGTCGGCAGTCCGGCCACGTCCACATTGTCCTTGACCGCGAGCAAAAGACCTGCGAGCGGGCCTCGCGCCGCGTCGAACTCGGCTTGGACTTCCGCCTGAGGGCGCAGGTGGATGAACACCTCCGGCCGGTCCTGCTCGGCAATCTTCTGATACGCCTCCTGAACCCGGTCATAAGCAACTGGTCGGCTCATCGGACTCGCCGCGCTTTCTTCTGTGTTGGGGCTGTCTGCTGCGCTGGGGCGAATTCGTCCGCCGCGGCCCATGCCGCCCGCTCGACGTCCATGGCCTCGCGCTGCGCGCTGCGGAACGCCGCGATGGAGTCCGCGTTCTCCGTGAGAAACGCGCGGTGCTCCGCGAGCGAGAAACTCCCCTCCGCGACCCGGACGCCG
Source organism: Segniliparus rotundus DSM 44985 (assembly GCF_000092825.1). Lineage (NCBI taxonomy): Bacteria > Bacillati > Actinomycetota > Actinomycetes > Mycobacteriales > Segniliparaceae > Segniliparus > Segniliparus rotundus. Next base: position 2,342,518 of record NC_014168.1, read on the forward strand.
CCGTCGCCCTTACCATCGGCAAGCCCAGCGCGCAGCTCGGCGAGCTCCTCCGTGGACACGGGGTACCAGTGGATCCGGTCGAAGCACCGCAACAGCCACGGCAAGCCGTCATGGAAAGCGCCGACCTTGTGCGGATGACGATGGTTCCACATCTGCACCGTGCGGCCGACGAATTGGTAACCGCCGGGGCCCTCCATCCCGTAGACGCAGAGATAGGCTCCGCCGATCCCCACGGCGTTCTCCGGGGTCCAGGTCCGCGCCGGGTTGTACTTCGTCGTGACGAGCCGGTGGCGGGGATCGACCGGCGTCGCGACCGGAGCCCCGAGGTACACGTCGCCGAGCCCGAGGACAAGGTAGGAGGCCTCGAAGACAGTCCTGCGGACGTCCTCGACGCTGCCGAGGCCGTTCATTCGGCGAATGAATTCGATGTTCCACGGCAGCCACGGCGCGTCCGCTCGGACGCCGTTGCTGTAACGGCGCGTGGCCTCCCGAGTGGCGGGGTCGTCCCAGGAGAGCGGCAACTCGACCCGGTTGGAGGGGACCACGAGGTCCTCCGTCTTCGGCAGCTCCGCCTCCACTTCGCGCAAGAGGCCCAAAAGGCGGCTCGCGGGCAGCACGGCGGGATCGACATGCGCCTGCACCGACCGAACGCCCGGAGTGACGTCCACAAGCCCGTTCGGCCGCAGTTCGAGGAGCCGTTCTGTCAGCGCATGCGCCCTTGCCCGAAGCTCGAGCTCGAGCGCCATCGGACCGTACTCGACCAGGATGTTGTCGTCGCCGGAGCGCCGGTACGTGACCGGCGGGTCGCCGTCGGCGCGCAGGATCACTCCCCCGTCCTTGTCGCCGCCCGCAGAGGACACGAACGACCACTGCCCCCGGCGTTCGGCCTCAAGGGAGACCAGCGGCGCCGCTTGGGACACCCGCACCGGCACGAAACGAACGGTGTCGCCAGGACGCAGCTGCCCCAGTTTCCACCGCTCGGCGGACACCACTGTCAGCGGGCAGACGAACCCGCCCAGACTTGGCCCATCAGGGCCCAGCAGGATCGGGGTGTCGCCGGTGAAGTCGAGCGCGCCGACGGAATACGCGTTGTCGTGGATGTTCGACGGGTGCAGCCCGGCCTCGCCGCCGTCAGGCCTCGCCCATTGCGGTTTCGGCCCGATCAGCCGGACGCCGGTGCGGTCCGAGTTGAAATGCACTTCGTAGTCGGTCTCGTACAACGTGGCGATGTCCGCTTCGGTGAAGAACTCGCCATCGCCGTGCGGACCGATGGCGGCGGCGAGCTCCCAGCGGTGCGTGATCGCCGGTTCGAGCTCCCTGGGGACGTAGACGAACGCACGGCCTGTCGGCTCGCCGAGCGGTATCTCGTCGCCCGCCGACAAGGCCCGGCCGGCGTGGCCGCCGAATTTGCCCAGGGTGAACGTCGCTTTGCTGCCGAGGTAGTCGGGCACGTCGAACCCGCCCGAGACGAGCACGTAGACCCGCAAACCCGTGTCTCGCACACGCCCCACCGACAGGACGGAGCCCGAGGGCACGAGCACCGGCTCCCACATGGGGGCTTCTTTGCCGTCCACCGCGACCGGCGCTGCCGCGCCCGTCACGCAGACATGCGTGGCGCGGGAGAAGCGCAGCGAGGGGCCGGCCATCACCGACTCGAGCCCCGCCGCGCCCTCGGGATTGCCAAGGGCCCGATTGCCCAGCCGGAAAGACAAGTCGTCCATCGGTCCGGACGGCGGCACGCCGACCGACCAGTAGCCGGTCCGGCCAGGCCAGTCCTGCACCGTGGTCAGCGTGCCGGGAAGCACCACTGTCGCGCTGGTCCCCGTCATAACCTCATGCTCCGTGAGTACGGCTCTGTGACGATCATCCGCACCGGAGTCGGGTCGAACCCGTTGCAGGGGTTGTTCATCTGCGGGCAGTTCGAGACGAGGACCAGCACGTCCGTCTCGGCGATGAGCGCGATCCGCTTGCCGGGGGCGGAGAGCCCGTCCACGATGCCGAGCGTGCCGTCCTCTTCCACCGGGACGTTCATGTAGAAGTTGATGTTCGGCACGAGGTCGCGTTTGCCCAGACCCCATTTCGCGCCTTCGATCAGGAAGTTCTCGACGCAGGCGTGCTGGTGTTTGGTGTGGTGTCCGTAGCGCAGGGTGTTGGACTCCTGCGAGCAGGCTCCGCCGATGGTGTCGTGGTTGCCGACCTCGTCGGCGACGATGGTCATGAGCGCGCTGGCGTCCTCGGCGCGGAGCACCGAGCCGGTGGTCAAGAAGAGCTGCCTCTGGCTCGCGATGGTCACCGGGGCCGAGTAGCGCACGCTCGTGTCGTGGGCGTGGTACACAAGGGTGTCCACGGATTGGTTGCCGCGCAGGTCGACGATGGTGAGGACGTGCCCCTTCTTGACGACGGAGCTCCACGGGGCTCGGGCTGGGACGGTCTGGTCGAGCACGACGTCGCCGGGGACGACGGCGAGCTCTTTCGCGGAGGCGGTCATCGTCGGGCTCCTTCTGTGTTCGCCGCGTTCCATAAGGCCTCGGTGTTGAGGAGCGCGCGTTGGTATTCGGGGTCGGTGTTCGGCAGATCGGCCAGCTCGGCCTCGGCTTCCCAGGCGAGCAGCTGGGCGGCCCCGACCGTGTACTCGGGCGCGGGGTCGAGAGGATGTGCCGCATTGGCGGCCAAAACCACCATCGGCAAGTGCAACAAGAGGTCGACGTGCCGCGCAGGCCCGGCGGAACCGGTGCTCACCAGCTCTCCGCCAGGCAGGGCGCGCACCCCGTGGAAGAAAGAGAGCGAGGGCGGGAGGTCCCTCGGGCCGAGCCCGTGCTTCGCCGCGGCGAGAAGGAAAAGCTCCCTGGCTGCTGGGCTCGACGAATGCGCCTCGCCCGCCCCGTATTTCTCAGTGTTGCCCACGAGCGTCGACGCGCCGCACAGCGTGTCGTGGTGGCCGGAGGTGTCGGCGACGACAGTGGCGAGGACGCGGCCCTGGTCGGAGAGCAGGGGATGCCCGGAGCCGAGGTACGCCTGCCACGGCACTTTGCGCGTGTCGGCGACGTTGAGCCGTTCCCACGGCGCATCGGCGCGGTGCAGCAAGAGATGCACGCACGCCGTGCCGTCGACGTCGATGAAGCGAAGCCGGGTGCCTCGGGCGAAGACGTTGTTCGTGTAACGGCCGCCGGGGACAGTCTCGGCCCAGACGAGTTTGTCGACAGGGACGTCGGACGGCGCCCACGGCCAACGGCTCGCGGGAAGGACAGGCATCGAATCGGTGACGTCGCCCGCTTGGGCGCGGGCGTGGGCCTTGGCGCCTTCGGTGCTGCTCGTGGCGAAAGAGGTATGGGAGGACAAATGCATCACGCTCCTGAGAAGTTGTCCAGTGATGGATCATTTCTCCGCGAGCCTGATGCCTCATCCGCGTCCCAATCAGGAAAGCGGGAGGTCTTACTCCTCAGCGCGAGCCCCGGCGGGCAGCTGGCGGTTGCCTTGTTCCGAAACATAGCAACAAAACCCGACTGCCGCAATCCCTCGAATCGAGTTATTAACACGATGGAGATTTCCATGGCAAAAACGGAGGTTTCACTGGTGCTCGTCCATCCCGCGAAACCTCACCGTCAGGAGTCGTCCATGACCGCCGTCATAGATCCACCGGCCCGTGCGTCCGGGATCTCCTCAGCTCAAGACGCTGGCGAGCTCGCCGAACTGGGGTACGCCCAGGAGTTGCACCGAGGCGTCAGCCCCTTCGCCGCGTTCGCCTCGGGCTTCTCGTTCGTGTCGATCCTCACCACAGTTTTCGCTCTGTTCGCCGTCGGGTTCGGGCTCGGCGGACCCGCGTTCTTCTTCACCTGGCCGATCGTGTTCGTCGTCCAGTTCAGCGTGTGCTTGGTCTTCGCCGAGCTGTCCGGGAAATTCCCGATCGCCGGGGCGATCTACCAATGGTCGCGACGCCTCGCCGGGAACACCACCGGCTGGTTCGCGGGATGGTTGATGCTCGTCGGCTACATCGTCAGCGTGGCAGCGCTCGCCATCGCGATGCAGAGCGTGCTGCCGGACATCTGGCGCGGCTTCCAACTCATTCCGGGCGACTCCGCGATCACCACGAAGACCGGCGCGACCAACGGCATCATCCTCGGCGCGCTCACGATCGTCGTCTGCACGATCATCAGCAGCGCCGGGGTCAAGCTCATGGGCCGGATCACCACCGTCGGCGTGGCCATCGAGATCGTCGGCGTGGTCCTCATCATCGGCGCCATGTTCGTCAAGGCGCAGCGCAATCCGGTCGCGGCGGTCGCCTCCACCGGCGGGCACGGCACGGGTGCGGGCTATATCGGCGCGTTCGTGGCCTCGATGGTGATGGCCGCGTACGTGATGTACGGGTTCGACAGCGCGGCGGAGCTCTCTGAAGAGACCGCCGAGCCCCGCAAGGTCTGCCCGAAGGCGATCATCAACGCCCTCCTGGTCTCGTTCGTCGGGGGCGGTCTGATGATCCTTGCGGCGCTCATGGCGGCTCCCTCGCTCGACGACCCCAACCTCGCGGCCACCGGTATCCCGTGGGTGATCACCAGCCAGCTGAACACCGGACTGGGCAAAGCGCTGCTCGCCATGGTCGCCGTCGCGATCTTCTCAGCGACCCTCGCCATCCAAGCCTCGGCCGCCAGAGTGATGTTCTCCATGGCCAGGGACAACCGGCTGCCGTTCGGACCGGCTCTCGCCAAGGTCAACCAACGCACCGGCACCCCGATGGCCACCGGCCTCGCCGTGAGCGCGCTGTCCATCGCCGTGCTGCTCGTGAACCTCGGCCAGGCGGGCGCGTTCAACGCACTGGTCAGCGTCTCTGTGGTGATCGTGTACCTCGCGTACTGCATGGTGACCGTCCCGGCGCTGTACCTGCGGGTTCGGGGCGTCCGGCTCACCTACGGCAAGCCGGTCATCGACCTCGGAAAATGGGGCATCCCGGTCAACACGGTCGCAGCGCTCGGCGGCGGCGCGTTGTGCCTCAACATTCTCTGGCCTCGGGCCGAGGTCTACGACCCGGACGGCAGCTCGTGGTTCTTGCACTACTTCGCGCCGATCTTCTTGGCGGTCACCTTGGCGGTCGGGTTCGTCGCCTTCCGCATGATCAAGCGCCGCAACGGCGTGGCCGCTCCCGCTCCGGACGCGCTCTTCGGCCAAGCGAAGAAGCCGATCGTCGCCCAGGAAGCCCTCGCCCAGGAAGCGCTCGCCTAGGGAAAGCCGCTGCTTGGGCGCCTCGCGGTCGCGGGCGCAAGCCTTCGCGCTCAGCCGTTCGCGGCTTGCGAACGGGCCAGACCGGCAGTCGCGGCGACCATGACGAGCACACATGCCGCGACCAGCGCCCATCCTGCGCCGCAGACCTGGAGGCGCTCATCGAACACCACCGCCCCGCACAGCGCCGCGACCAAAGGCTCCGCGACGGTCAACGCGGGCAGGGACGTGCTGATGTCGCCGGATTGGAACGCGAGCTGCTGGAGAAAGAACCCCGCCGCGCCCGCCACCGCCAAAACCCACGTCTGCCAGGCGAGGGGAACATCAAGAATCGTGTCGGAGGCAACGGCGGCCACTGCTTTGGTCAACGGTGCGCACACCCCGAACAAGACCCCCGTCGCAGTGCCCAGGAGCAACGCGCGCCGGGGCCCGGTGACGCAATTCGCCGCCCAGGCGCATGCGGCGGCCGCGGCGGCGGCGGGGATCAACGCGATGAGCCAACGCCGCAGGGGTGCTGAGGCCAATCCCTCGTCGGGATGCCCCACCAGCAAGAACACGGCCAAGGCCGCAGTGAGCGCCCCGGCGAGCAGAACATTGCGCCGAGTGAGCGGGCGGCGGGTGAGCGCGGCCGAGATCGGCAGCGCGAACAAAAGCGAAGCCACCAGGAGCGGCGAGACCAGCAGCAAGGAGCCGACGGACAACGCCGCCGCTTGGGCCGCATAGCCGCCGCCGTCGCCGAGCACGCCGACCCACCACCTGGGCTGGGCGACGAGCGAGCGGACAAAAGCCAGGCCCTGGCCGCGCTCGTGGGGAACACCTTCGGCCACGCTCTGCTGCGCCGCCGAGGCGGCGGCGAACAGCAACGCCGCGAGCAGCGCGAGACACACGGCCAAAACGGCGGCGCTCATCGGATTACTTGCCCAACAGTTCCACGAACTGGTCGAAATGATTCCCAGCGTCGTGGGGACCAGCGGCCGCCTCCGGGTGGTATTGCACGGAGAACGCGCGCCCGTTCGCGAGCGCGACGCCCTCGACCGTGCCGTCGTTCGCGCAGGTGTGGGTCACGACGGCTTCGCCGAACGGGGTGTCGAACCGCTGCCCCGCCTCGCCTTCGAGCGCGAACCCGTGATTTTGCGCGGTGATGATCGCCCGGCCGGTGGCGTGCTCGATCACCGGGATGTTGATCCCCCGATGGCCGAACTTCATCTTGTAGGTGGACAGGCCGAAGGCTCGCCCGAGGAGCTGATTGCCCAGGCAAATCCCGAAGAACGGCACACCGTCGCCGAGCGCTTCGCGCAGCGTTTCGACCACGCCGACCGCCGTCGAGGGGTCGCCGGGGCCGTTGGAGGCGAAGAGCCCGTCGACGCCCAGCTCTTTGATCTGCGCGTAGCTCGTCCCTGCGGGCAGCACATGCACACGGACGCCGCGTTGGGCGAGCAGTTTCGGGGTCATGGTCTTGATCCCGAGGTCGAGCGCAGCGATGGAGAACCGGGCCGCGCCGTCCGGCTCGACGACGTACGCCTGCGGCGTGGTCACCTCGCCCACGAGGTCCGCCCCCGCCATCGAAGGCTGCGAGCGGACGACGCCGACCGCCTCGTCCCGATCGGTGAGGGCGTCTCCGGAGAAGATCCCCGCCTTCATCGAGCCGACATCGCGCAACTTGCGCACCAGGGTCCGGGTGTCGACCCCTTTGACGCCGACGATGCCCTGGCTGCGCAGTTCGTCTTCGAGACCGCCTTCGGCCCGCCAGTTCGAAGCCTGCCGGGCGAGGTCGCGAATGGCGTAACCGGCCGCCCAAATCCGGTCCCGCGCCTCGTCGGGACGGTACGACTCGGAGTCTTCGTTGTTCCAGCCGGTGTTGCCGATCTGCGGCGCTGCCGCGACGACGATCTGACGGCGATAGCTCGGGTCGGTCAACGTCTCCTGGTAACCGGTCATCGCTGTGCAGAACACGGCCTCGCCGAGGGTCTGCCCGGTCGCGCCGAACTGCTCGCCGGTGAAAACGGTCCCATCCTCAAGGACCAATACAGCAGTATTGTTCATCTGACCCTTCCTGATTGGTCGTTGGAGCTTATCCACGCAGCCTGCGCAGCGGGATCGTCGGCGCGGAACGCTGTGTCGAGCAGCGTTCCGTTCGGCAAAGTCCAGCGGATGACGCCGAACGCGTTCTCACGGGCCACCTTCCCCGCCGCAGCGCGCTCGGAGCGGACGGCGACAACGGCCGCGGCGGGGATCCACAGCCCCTCCGCCCGGCCAGGCGACGGGATGTCCAGCAAAAAACCCTCCATGTGGCTGACGAGCGTCGCCCGCGCGCGCAGGCCGAGGGAGCCCCACGCGACTCGGTCCTGCCAATTCGGCGCGAACGCGCTGCCGATGTACATGCCTTTCACCGGGCCGACGAGCGCTTCGCCCCGGTCTGCGGCGGCGGGCACGGGGGGCAGAGCCCCGAATCGGACCCGCTGCGCCATCTTCCGACGCGACCAGCCCCGGCGCATCGCCCAGACCGCGACGGCCAGCACGGCTGCGAGCACGAGGATCTGCACCAAGTAGGCCGCGGTCACAACTCGGCCCTGCCGTCCCGAGCGGTGACCCGGCCGCGCAAGACCGTCGCCACCGCCCTGCCGCGCAACCGCATCCCCTCAAAGGGCGTGTTGTCCGCGATGCTCGTGAGTTCTTTGCCGCGCACAGTCCATTCGAAATCCGGGTCCACGACCACGAGGTTCGCCGGTTCGCCCACCTCGATCGGCCTGCCCTGGTCGGCGAGCCCGGCGATCTTCGCCGGATTTTCGCTCATCGTCCGCGCCACGCCGCGCCAATCCAGAAGACCGGGGCGCCACATGGTTTCGAGCACGATCGGCAGCGCGGTCTCCAAACCCAGCATGCCCGGCCGGGCGAGGGCGAACTCGCGGTCCTTGTCGTGCGCGGCGTGCGGGGCGTGGTCGGTGGCGACCGCGTCGATCACTCCTTCCGCGAGCGCCCGGCGCAAGACCGCGACGTCGCTCTCCTCGCGCAACGGCGGGTTCACCTTGAAGACCGGGTCGTAATCCTCAAGCCTGGAATCATCGAGCAGCAAATGGTGCGGGGTGACTTCGGCGGTGATCGCGATCCCTTGTTCCTTCGCCCACCGCAGGACAGACACGCTGCCCGCTGTGGACACATGGCAGATGTGCACCCTGGCGTCGGCGTCGCGAGCCAGGATCGCGTCGCGCGCGATGATCGACTCTTCCGCGGAGCGCGGCCATCCGGCAAGGCCGAGACGCGCCGCCGTCGGCCCCTCGTGCGCGCACGCGCCACAGGTCAGCCGGGGGTCTTCCGCGTGCTGGGCGATGAGCGCGCCAAGCCCCGAGGCGTACTCCAGCGCCCGACGCATCACCAGCGGGTCGCTCACGCAGAAGCCGTCGTCGGAGAAAACCCGCACCTGCGCCTCGCCCGCGGCCATGATGCCCATTTCGGCGAGCCGCTCCCCCTTTTGCCCGACCGTGACCGCGCCGACCGGGTGGACGTCGACAAGGCCGACTTCCCGTCCGCGCCGCCAGACGTGGTCGCAGACCAGGGCCGTGTCCGCGACCGGGTCGGTGTTGGGCATCGCGAAGACGGCGGTGAACCCGCCGGCCGCGGCCGCGGCCGAACCCGAGGCTATGGTCTCCGCGTCCTCGCGGCCAGGCTCGCGAAGGTGGACGTGCAGATCGACGAGCCCGGGCAGCAGGACGTTCCCGCCGCCGCTGACGGCAGTCTCCGTTCCGTTCGTCTTCGGCGAGGGGGCGATCTCGGCGATCAGCCCGTCCCGGACCAGCACGCAGGTCGGTTCGCCCTCGCCGTACACGCGGACGTTTTCGATCAGGACAGATCCGCTCACTGATGCACCGCTTCCTTCGCGGCAGGCGCCTGCGAGCCCGCCAACAACCTGTACAGGACCGCCATCCGGACATGCACGCCGTTCTGCACTTGTTGCAGCACGGTCGAGCGCTCCGAATCCGCGGCGGCGTCGGAGATCTCGACGCCGCGGTTCATCGGCCCAGGGTGCATCACCACGGCGTCCTCCTTCAACTGGTCCAGGCGTTTGGGGCTCAGGCCGTAGAGCGTCGAATACTCCCGCAGCGAGGGGAAGAAGCCGCCGTTCATCCGCTCCGCCTGCAGCCGCAGCGCCATCACCGCGTCCAGGCCGCCCAACTCGTCGTCCAGCCGGGACGAGACCCGGACCCCCCGGATTGCCCGCTCCTCTGCCCCGGCGGGGAGGGCGAAGCCAGGCGGAATGAGCGTCGGCGGGGCGATGAGCACCACCTCCATGCCCAACAGGGCGAACAGGCGCGCGCCCGAGCGCGCGACCCTGCTGTGCAGGATGTCGCCGACGATGCCGATGCGTTTGCCCTCGAGTTCCCCCAGGCGCTCCCGCAAGGTGAGCGCGTCCAAAAGCGCCTGTGTGGGGTGCTCGTGGGTGCCGTCGCCGGCGTTGACGACCGCTGGCCCTTCGGTCCACTGCGCGATCCGCCGAGCGGCCCCGGAGACGGGGTGGCGCACCACGATCACATCGGCTCCTGCCGCGCGCAGCGTCAAGGCCGTGTCCCGCAACGACTCGCCCTTCGCCGTCGACGAGCTGGAAGCCGAGACATTGACCACGTCCGCGCTCATCCATTTGCCAGCGATCTCGAAAGAGACCCTGGTGCGGGTGGAGTTCTCGTAGAAAAGCGTCACGACGGTCCGTCCGCGCAGGGTGGGAAGCTTGCGGACCACACGGCCGCTGAGCAGGCTCGAGAAGTGGGCCGCGTCGTCGAGGAGCGCGACCGCCTCGTCCTTGGCGAGGTCGTCGACGGCCAACAGGTGCTTCATGCGCCGCTCCTCGGCCCGCCCGCCGCGGGCAGCGCGCGGATCAGCGCGACCTCGTCTCGGCCGTCATGCTCCACGAGGCGCACCGCGACGCCCTCGGAACGCGCTGTCGGAATGTTGCGCCCGACATAATCGGCGCGCATCGGCAACTCGCGATGGCCGCGGTCGACGAGGACGGCGAGCTTGACCACAGCGGGCCTGCCGAGATCGCGCAGGGCGTCCAATGCCGCGCGGACGCTGCGGCCCGAGAACAGCACGTCGTCCACCAGGATCACCACCGAGCCGTCGACTCCGGGGGAAGGAATCTCTGTCGCGGACAGGGGCCGGTTCGGGCGCTCGCGCAAGTCGTCCCGGTACAGCGTGATGTCCAAAGAACCCCAGGGCACCTTGGCTCCGGAGAAACGCTCCACTTCGGCGGCAAGCCTGCGGGCGAGGTGCACGCCCCGCGTCGGCACGCCGAGCAGGACGACCGGGAGCGCGCTTGGCCTGTCGGGAGAAGTGGTCTCGATGATCTCGTGCGCGATCCGCGCCACGCAACGGGAAAGATCGGCGGCGTCGAGCAACAGCCGTTCGGCTGGGCGAGCCCCCGGTTGCACGGGTTGGCCGTCAGCGGTGGGGGCCTCGGAAAAAGGCGAGTTGTGCGTCATGCTCCTGACTTCCTTGTCCGCCTCACTGGACGGACTGTTAAAGGACGTCGAACTGGAGAGATCCTAGCAGATCCGTCAGCGGGCACATGACACTGGAGCAGCTCAGCCGCGCTTGGGCCCCGGCACGGAAGTCACGGCGAGATCGCCCCGTTCCCTGCCCTGACGCAGGGCTTTCTTGTCGAATTTGCCGACCGAAGTGCGCGGCACCTGGTCGATGAACGCCCAGTGCTCCGGCACCTGCCAGCGAGGGAATTCCGAGGCGAGGTGGGCGCGCAGTCGCTCGATGACGGCGAGCGCGGCCGCTGGGTCCACGGGCCCGCCCGCCTGCTTCGGGGGCGCCGCCGAGCCTTCTGCTTCTGCGAGGACGACGCAGGCCAACGGCCGCTCGCCCCAGATCTCGCACGGCACGGCGACCACTGCCGCCTCCCGCACGCACGGATGCGCCATGAGGTGGTTCTCCAGATCCACCGAGCTGATCCATTCGCCGCCAGATTTGATGACGTCTTTCGTGCGGTCCGAGATCGCCAAATACCCGTCCGAGGTCAGTTCGCCGACGTCGCCGGTGCGCAGCCAGCCGTCGCGGAACTTGTCCGCCGCGTCGACCAGGTAGTAGCTCGTGGTCACCCACAAGCCCCGGGCCTCGATCTCGCCCGTGCCGCCGCCCGGCGCGATGGCCCTGCCCTGCTCGTCCACGATCCGGATCTCGACCCCGTGGGCGGGTTTGCCCACATAGGACCGGTAGCGCCAATACTCGTCGCTCGCTGGGTCCAGGTCGTCGCGGGGAGAGGACGTGTTCGCGACGGGCGACGTTTCCGTCATGCCCCACAGTTGCACGAGGTCGACCCCGAACTCGGCGCGGAACGCTTTCATCAGCGAGACGGGCACTGCGGAGCCGCCGGAGTACAACCCCCGCAACGAGGAGAAGTCGAGTTCGTGTTTGTGCTCGCGGGCGTAGCGCAGCACGTCCGCCCACACTGTGGGAACGCCGGTCGACACGGTGACCCGATGCTCGTGGATGAGCTGCGCGATGGCTTCGCCGCCGAGGAACGGGCCCGGCATGATGAGATCGCATCCCGCGAGGAACGCCGCGTGGACCAGACCCCAGGCGTTGGCGTGGAACATCGGCACAATCGGCAAGGCGCGGTCCGCGCCCGAGAGGCCGAGCAGGTTGACGGACATCACCGCCGAGGAATGCAAATACACGGAGCGATGGCTGTACACGACCCCTTTGGGGTCGCCCGTGGTGCCTGAGGTGTAGCACATCGCCGCGGCGGCGTCCTCGTCCACGTCCGGCCACTCGGCGACCGGCTCCGCGGCGGCGAGCAGGTCCTCGTAGCGGCGCGGACGGGCCTGCGGGGCGGCCTGCGACAGCAGCGCGAGGCTGTCCTCGGCGAGCGGCCCGTTCACGATGATCTCACGGACGGAGCTCATGCGGGGCAACGCCTTGGCGAACAGCGGCACAAGGCTTTCGTCGACGATGACGACCTGGTCCTGGGCGTGGTTTGCGATCTGAGCGACTTGCTCGGGGGCGAGCCGGATGTTCAACGTGTGCAAGACCGCGCCCATCGCCGGGATGGCGAAATACGCTTCGACGTGCTCGGCGTTGTTCCATTGGAACGTGCCGACACGTTCGTCGCCCGTGATCCCCAGCCCGCGCAACGCCCCGGCGAGCCGAGCGGCCCGCTCCGCCGCCTCGGCGAACGTGCGCGTGCTGTGCCCGGATTCCGTCTTGGTCACGATGCGCCGCTGGCCGTAGACGTGGCGGGCGTGCCGCAGGATAGCGCCGACGCCCAACCGTCCGCCCGTCATGGTGCCTCGCATCGCATGTCCTCCATCACTCGGGCCAACTTGTTGAGATACAGCACTCGATACTATCCCCGCCGGAAAGGACCGGTCCGCCCGCCGTCAGAGGGGCTTAGAAGAGTTCAAGACGGGCGATGAGGCGGGAGAGCCACGGCGCGAAGCGGTACTGGCGGTAGCCGAGCTGGGATTCGATCGTCACCGGGACCACGGCCTTGTTCTTGCGCACCGCCCAGAGTATCCGTTTGGCGACCTTGTCGGGGGTGAACCCGCGACGCTGGTAGAACTTGTCGATCCGGGCGACATGGGCAAGGCGGTCGTGCTCGGACAGACCGGCGATCTGCGTGTTGCGGACGATGTTCGTGTCCACAATGCCCGGCAGGATGGCCGAAACGCCGACGCCGGCCCCGTGCAGCTCCGCCCGCAAACACTCGGAGAACATCGCGACGGCGGACTTCGTCGCAGCGTAGACGCCGATGCCGCGCGCCGGGCCGAAGGCGGCCAACGAGGACAGGTTGACGATGTGACCGCCGAGGCCCCGCTCGACCATATGCTTGCCGAAAAGGCGCGAACCCGTGATAACGCCGCGCACATTGATCCCGACAATACGCTCGACCTGGTCTTCGGTGAAGTCCAGGATCTGGCCGCCGATGCTGATCCCGGCATTGTTGACAACAATGTCCGGCACCCCGTGCGCGGCGACGACCTCGGCGACGAACTGCTCGTACGCCTGGTGGTCCGAGACGTCGAGCCGATACGGGTGCGCGACCCCGCCGGTTTCTTCCACGAGGCCGACTGTCTCCTTGACGGACACGTCGTTCACATCGCTGAGCACCAGCTCGGCGCCTTCACGGGCGAAAGCGAGCGCGGTCTCGCGGCCGATGCCGCTGCCCGCGCCGGTGATCGCGACGAGCTTGCCCGAGAATTCGCCCTTGCCGCGAGCCCCGACCGCCGCTCGCTCGAAGACCCGGGACGGCTTGCCGTCCAGCCCGTCCACGAAATCTCGCACCAGCGTCGCGATGGCCTGGGGTCGGGCGTAGGCCGCCCAGTGGCCGGTGGAGAGATCGTGCCGCCACAGCCGGGAAACCCACCGGGAGTACTCGTCATAGGTGCCCGGCCGGATCGCGACGTCGTTGCGGTTCACGATGAGCTGGGTGGGGACGTCCGTGGGGCGGGGGTCCGGCTTGCCGAACGCCGTCGGCGCGGAGTTCGCCCAGTACACCCGAAGCCCGTTCGCGATGTCCTTGCGGAACGTCGGGGCGAGTTCGATCTGTTTGGCAGGCGTCCCCTCGATGGCCCGCAGAAAGCGCCGCCACACGGCGGGCTTGCCGAGCGAGACCGCGAAGAGCGCCTGCGGCAGCGGGGACATATGGAAGAAGATTTGATACAGCAACGATCCGATCTGGCCGAACGCCCACGGCAAGCGCCCCACCCGGAGCCGTCCGAGCGTCTCACGAATATTCACAGCCAGATAGTCCGTGCTCGGGCCGGAGATCGACGTGAACGACGCGAGCCTGTCTTTCGCCCGGTCCTGCACCACCGCTTCCCAGCCCGCGACCGAACCCCAGTCGTGCGCGACGAGGTGGACCGGGGCGTCCGGGCTGACGGCCTCCGCGACCGCGAAAATATCGTCCGCGAGATCCGTCATGCGCCACTGCCGGTAGCTTCTCGGACTGGTGCTCTGGCCGTGTCCGCGCGAGTCGTAGGCGACGACGTGGAACCTGTCTTCGAGCAAACCGGCCACCTGGTTCCAAAGGCAGTGGGTGTCCGGCCAGCCGTGGGCGAAGAGCACCGTGGGGTTCTTCGGGTCGCCCCGCTCGTACACCGCTAAGGTGACCGCGCTGGCGGAGCCCGCGGAACGCGAGGGGCTCGTGACGCTGCGCCGACGCTCCGAGGCGGCTCCGCCATTGGTCCTCGGTTGTGCCTCAGCTGTCATGGTCGGGGCTCCTCGTTCTCGCGTCGCTGGTCTGTACGCCGACAAGCGTACGCGAGTTACGGTTCGACGGATGACCTGGCCTGATCCGCCAATGCCACCAGTTGGCCAAGCACCCCGTTGATGAAACTCGGCGAGTCGTCTGTGGAAAGCTCTTTCGCCAGTTCCAATGCCTCGTCCACCGCCACAGCAGTGGGCACTTCTGTGGCGAAAAGCAATTCCCAGACCGCGATGCGCAGGATGGAGCGGTCCACAGCGGGCAACCTTTGCAAAGTCCAGCCGCCGCGCAAATGGTCGATGATGGTCTGGTCCACCACGTCCAAGTTGTCGCGCACGCCTTCGAGGAGGAGCAGCGCGTACGGGGTGAGCTGCGGCGCGGAGAGGTCTTTGACCAGTTCGGCGGAGCGCTCGGCGGCGAGTTCGGCCGGGTCGAGGTCACGGGCTTCTGCTTCGAAGAGCAATTCCACAGCCCGTCTGCGCGCCTTGCGGCGCGATCCGGCCCGTTTCGAAAGATCCGACAAGGCCTTAGGCATTCACGCGCCCGAGGTAGCTCCCGTCCCTGGAGTCCACCTTGAGCTTGTCGCCCGTGTTGATGAAGAGCGGAACCTGGATCTCGGCTCCGGTCTCCAGAGTCGCCGGCTTGGTGCCGCCAGTGGAGCGGTCGCCCTGCAATCCGGGGTCGGTGTGCGAGACCACAAGCTCGACCGTGGTCGGAAGCTCCACGAACAACGGCACCCCGTTGTGCGTCGCGATCTGCACCTCGGTGTTCTCCAGAAGGTACTTCGCGCCGTCGCCGACCACGCTCGGGGGGACCGGCTCCTGCTCGAAAGTCTCCCCGTCCATGAAGACGAAGTTCTCGCCCTCCTTGTACAAGTAGGTCATATTGCGGCGGTCGACCGTGGCGGTGTCCACTTTGACCCCGGCGTTGAAGGTCTTGTCCACGACTTTGCCCGAAACCACATGCTTGATCTTGGTGCGCACGAAGGCGGGGCCTTTGCCAGGCTTGACGTGCTGGAACTCTGTGATCTGCCACAGCTCGCCGTCGAGGGAGAGCACCAGGCCGTTTTTGAAATCGCTCGTGGAAGCCATGTGAGAAGTCTCTTTTCTTCTGTTTTCGCCGGTCGGGCTGCGCCGAGCGGCCGGTGTGATCTCGTCAGGTCACGACCCGAGGATGGTAAGCGCCTTGTCGGTGCGTGTCAAAAGCTGGTTCTCGGACTCCCCGACCACCAGGGTGTCCTCGATCCGCACCCCGCCTTTGCCGGGCAGATAGACCCCCGGCTCGACCGTGAGCACCGCGCCGACCGGCACAAGCCCCTCGGAGAGTTTCGAGAGGGCGGGCGACTCGTGGATGTCCAAGCCGACGGCATGGCCGAGGCCGTGGTCGAAGTGGTCTTTGTGCCCCGCCGCGTCAATGACGTCCCGCGCGGCCGCGTCCACGGATTTCAGCTCGACGCCGGGCTTGAGGGCTTCCCTGCCCGCGGTCTGCGCCGCGAGGACCAGTTCGTACACCTCGCGCTGCCAGGCGGCGGGCTCGCCGAGGACGTAGGTGCGGGTCATGTCGGAGTGATACCCCAGCCAGGTGGCTCCGAAGTCGATCTTCACGAAGTCCCCCTCGGCCAAAACCGCGCCGGTGGGGCGATGGTGCGGCATCGCGGAGTTCGCCCCGGCGGCGACGATGGTCTCGAAGGACGCGCCTTCGGAGCCGAAGTCCAGCATGAGGGATTCGAGCTCTCGGGCGACTTCCAACTCGGTGCGCCCAGGACGCACCCCGTCCTTGCCCAAAAGCTCGGCGAGCGCCTTGTCGCCGATTTCGGCGGCCTTGCGCAGCGCCTCGACCTCGTGCGGGTCTTTCACCACGCGCAAAAGCTCCACCACGCCCACGACGGGGACGAGATCCGGCGCGACGAAAGCGGCCTGGTCCGCGGCGTGGCCCGCGGCCGAGACGAGCGCGCGATGCTGTTGGAGGGTCACGACGTGGCCTTCCACGCCGAGCCGATGCGTCTTGTGCTTCGCGGCGTGCGCGACGAGGGCGGTCGCGACGCCGCGCGCGTTGAGCACGACGAGGTCGGGGGCTTGCTCGGCGACCTGGGTCGTGTACCTGCCATCGGTGGCGATCCGAGACTGCTCCTCGCCGCGCGCGTCGATGAGCAGTCCGCCGTTGGACCCGGTGAAACCGCTGAGGTAGCGGACATTGGTGAGATCTGTGACGAGCAGGGCGTCGAGGCCGCGTTCGCGGAGCGCGGCACGCAATGCTTCCCTGCGGGCCCGATGGTCGAAAGTCATGCCACAAGCCTACTGGCGGGAGCCGCAAACGGAACGCTCGGGCTCACGCTCGGCGCACATCCTGGAGCATCGAGGGCACGCGCATGGGCCGCTCCTACGACGCAGTGGCGATCCGCGCCCAGGGCTGGCGCGATCTGCGGCGTCGCGCGGGGCGCACATGCTCTCCCAGGAGGCGCACAGCCGCAACGGTTACAGTGGGAGCGAATCCACGAGCACACAGACCCGACATGTCAAAGGCGACACGTCAGAGAGCGGGACCCATGCACCAGCACGTCCGGAACACGTCCTCGTCGAAACCCCGGCCTGCGCAGACGGCCGCGGCCTTGTTCGCGCTCGTTTCCTCCGCGTGGCTCTGGTCCAGCGCGGCGGCGCACGCGGACCCGCACGAGCAGGCTCCGATGAAACCGGCCCAGCTCCAGGGCAACGACGACGCGGACGGCCCCGACGACGACCTGTCCTCCGAAGACCCCGGCCAAGGCCGAAACCCGTACGTGAGCGGCCCCCTTGCGAATGTGGGCGGCCCGAGCTCGGACGAAGGGCAGCAAGACATCGGCCAAACCCTCGACAGTGCCCTCGGCGGCGACGGGCAGGGCGACGGGATCGGGCAGAGCATTGGCGACATCCTCGGGACAGGCCCGCAAGGAGTCGGAGCCGACGGGATCGCCCAAGCCGTCGGCGGCCTGTTGCAGGGAGCGCAGAGCGGCGGCGCGGACAAGGTCGGCGAGGCCATCGGCGGGCTGTTGGGGGCCTCTGGCGACAACCAGGGCGTCATGGGGTCCGGCCTCCTCGGCGGATCGTCATCGGGTGACGGGCAATCCGACGGCCAGGTCCCCGAAGCTGTGCGCAAAGGCGTGATCCGGCTCAATCGGGCGCTCGGCGACACGGGTTACAACAGCGACCCGGACTCGCGCGGCGCGGGCAGCGCCGCGAACGGCGACCAGAACGAGCCGCACACGGGCGAAGCCGGCGATGACGAGGACTGAGCGGCCCGCCCGGCGCGGGCAAGCAGCTTGAGCGTTGCGGCCCTCAGACGTTGAAGCCGAGCGCGCGGAGCTGATCGCGCCCGTCTTCGGTGATTTTGTCCGGCCCCCACGGCGGCGTCCACACCCAGTTGATGGTGAGTTCGTCCACCAGGCCGGAGCCCACCAGAGCCGCCGAAGACTGGTCCTCGATGACATCGGTCAACGGGCACGCCGGTGAGGTGAGGGTCATGTCCAGGAGCACCGTGGTCTTCGCCTCGCCCTCTTCGCCCGTCCCGCGCTGCACGGTGAACCCGTAGACAAGGCCCAAGTCCACGACGTTCACCCCGAGCTCCGGGTCCACCACGTCGCGCATCGCCTCTTCGAGCTCGCCGAGAAGCACATCCTCTTGTTGCTGCTCCTGGGTCGGAACCTCGCTCATGCCAAACCCTCCTTCTGTTCGTCCTGGCCTGCCACGGTCTGCGCCAGCGCGTCTTTGAACGCCATCCAGCCGAGCAGCGCGCATTTCACCCGGGCCGGGTATTTCGACACACCCGCGAAGGCGATCCCGTCGCCGATGAGGTCCTCGTCGCCTTCGAGTTCGCCGCGCGAGGAGATCATTTCGCTGAACGCGGCCACCGATTTGAGCGCGTCGCCGACAGTTCGGCCGATGACCTGGTCCGCGAGGACGGAGGTGGCGGCCTGGCTGATCGAACAGCCCTGCCCGTCGTAGGAGACGTCCTCCACGCGCTGCCCGTCCGGGGAGACCGCGACCCGCAACGTCACCTCGTCCCCGCAGGTCGGGTTCACATGATGCACTTCGGCGCCGTACGGCTCGCGCAGCCCCCGATGGTGCGGGTGCTTGTAGTGGTCGAGGATCACCTCTTGGTACATCTGGTCAAGTCGCACAGGGCTTCACACTCCGAAGAATTGCTGAGCGCGCCGGACGCCGGCGACAAGCCGGTCCACCTCGTCGTGCGTGTTGTACAGCGCGAAGGAGGCCCGCGCTGTCGCCGCGACGGCGAAGCGCCGGTGCAACGGCCACGCGCAGTGGTGCCCGACCCTCACCGCGACCCCCTCGTCGTCGAGCACCTGTCCGATGTCGTGCGCGTGCACGCCGTCGACCACGAACGACACCGCAGCGCCTCGGTCCTGCGCGGTGGCCGGGCCGACGATGCGCACTCCCGTCAGCGCGCCGAGTTCGGCGAGCGCGTGCTCGACAAGCGCGTGCTCATGCGCGGCGACAGCGTCCATGCCGATCTCCGACAGGTACTCGACGGCAGCGCCCAGGCCAACGACCTGCGAGGTCATGGGCACCCCGGCCTCGAATCGCTGCGGCGGGGCCGCATACGTGGTCTTTTCCATGGTGACAGTCTCGATCATCGAACCGCCGGTGAGGAACGGCGGCATGGCGCTGAGCAGTTCCGCGCGGCCGTACAGCACGCCCACCCCGGACGGGCCGAGCATCTTGTGGCCGGAGAAAGCCGCGTAGTCCACGCCGAGGGCGCGCAGGTCCACCGGCAGGTGCGGCACGGACTGGCAGGCATCGAGCACCGTGAGCGCGCCGACCTCCCGAGCCCGCCGCACAAGCTCGGCGGCCGGGGCGAGCGCGCCGGTGACGTTGGACTGGTGGGTGAAGGCGAGCACCTTTGTCCGATTCGTGAGCACTAGCGAGCCCAGGTCGATGCGGCCGTCCTCGGTCAACCCGTACCAGCGCAGCACGGCGCCGGTTCGACGGGCCAGCTCCTGCCAGGGCACGAGGTTCGCGTGGTGCTCCAGCTCGGTGACCACGATCTCGTCGCCGGGGCCGACGGCGTAGCCGGAGAAACGCTCGTCGCCCAGGACGTGCGAGACGAGATTCAGCGACTCGGTCGCGTTCTTCGTGAACACGATCTCTGTGTCGCGGACCCCGACGAACTCGGCGATGAGCGAGCGCGCCCGCTCGTACGCGTCGGTGGCCTCCTCGGCGAGCTGATGCGCTCCCCTGTGCACAGCGGCGTTCGACGTGAGCAGGAACTCCCGCTCGGCGTCGAGCACCCGCAGCGGCCGCTGCGAGGTGGCCCCGGAGTCGAGGTAGGCGAGCGGTTTGCCGTCCCGGACGGTGCGCGCCAGAATCGGAAAGTCCTTGCGGACCCGCTCGACGTCGAGCACCGCGGGCGCTCTGCCCGCCGCGACGGCGCTCATGCGCTGACCTCCTCCTTCAGAAAGCGCTCGTAGCCGGTCGACTCCAGCTCTTCGGCGAGTTCGGGGCCGCCCGCCGCGACGATGCGGCCTCTGGCGAAAACATGCACGAACTGCGGGCGGACGTATTTGAGGATGCGGTTGTAGTGCGTGATGAGCAGCACCCCGCCCTGCTCGCGCTCCTGGTAGCGGTTCACGCCCTCGGAGACGACGCGCAGCGCGTCCACATCGAGGCCGGAGTCCGTCTCGTCCAAGATGGCGAACTTTGGCTTGAGCAGGGCGAGCTGCAGAATCTCGTGCCGTTTTTTCTCTCCGCCGGAGAACCCCTCGTTGACGCTGCGCTCGCTGAAGGAGGGGTCGACGCCCAGCTCGGCCATCGCGCCCTTGACCTCTTTCACCCAGTGCCGCAAAGCGGGCGCTTCGCCGCGCACCGAGGTGGCGGCGGTGCGCAGGAAATTCGCGGTGGACACCCCAGGCACCTCCACCGGGTACTGCATCGCGAGGAAGAGCCCCGCGCGGGCGCGCTCGTCCACGCTCATCGCGACGATGTCTTCGCCGTCGAGAGTGATCGAACCGCCGGTCACCTCGTAGCGGGGATGGCCCGCGATCGCGTACGAGAGGGTCGACTTCCCCGACCCGTTCGGCCCCATGACGGCGTGCGTCTCGCCGGAGCGGATCGTGAGGTCGACCCCGTGCAAGATCGGGATCAAATCCGCGTCTTCGGAGGGCTTGACCGCGACATGGAGGTCTTTTATTGCCAGAACAGACATTGGCTTCCTTTGTTTCTTTCTCGAACTCTCGTCCTCCGTCGGCGGGAGGGGTTGGTCAGGTTGCGTCGTCCGCGGGTGGGCGGCTCCCCCAACCCGATTGGGCGAGTTTGCCCTCGACGAGCTCCGCGATGCGCGCGCGGACCGACTCGTCGGGGATCTTGGCGACCACTTCGCCGAAGAAGCCGCGCACCACGAGTCTGCGCGCCTCGTCCTCGGAGAGCCCCCGCGAGCGCAGATAGAACATCTGCTCCTCGTCGAAACGTCCGGTGGTGCTCGCGTGCCCGGCTCCGTGGATCTGGCCGGTTTCGATTTCAAGGTTGGGCACCGAGTCGGCCCGGGCCCCCTTGGCGAGGAGCAGATTGCGGTTGAGCTCGTAGGTGAGGGTGCCGGTCGCCGCCGGGCGAATCCGCACATCGCCGACCCACACTGTGCGCGCCGCAGGGGTGAGCAGGGCGTTCTTGTACAGCACGTTGGATGTGCAGTTCGGCTGGTCGTGGTCCACGAACAGCCTCGACTCCAGATGCTGGCCGTCGCCCGAGAGCGCCACGCCGCAGAGCTCGGCGCGGCCGCCAGGGGCTGCGAAACGCACCGTGGAGACGGTTCGGACGAGCGAGCCGCCGAGGGCGACCTCCACCGCGCGGTACGAGGCGTCCCTGCCGACCAGCGCCGCGTAGGAGGCGAGCCGGGTCGAGCCGGGGTCCTCGTCGTTGACCACGACGAAGGTGCAGTTGGCGCCGTCGCCGAGGATGATCTCAAGGTTCGCCGCTATCTGCGCGAGGCCGGAATGCTCGGCGACAATCGTCACCTCGGCCCCCGCGCCGACCTCGACGACGTGATGGGCGTAGGAGCGCCCGCGCACCCCGACGCGCGACAGCAGGACCGGGCCCGCCGGGCGCGCGCCCGCTTCCACGACGATGTGCCCGCCTGTCTCGGCGTGGCGCATCGCCAGCGCGGAGACCTTGTCGGCGGGGACGAGCGCCGAGCCGAAAGCCTCGAGCGAGGCGGGCCGCGCGGTCTGGACCCGCACGCCCTCCAACGGCGCGCCGAAGTCCAACTTCGACTCGCCGTCCGGGGTGAACGCCGTGAAAAACTCTCGGATCTTGCCGAGCGGGGTGAAGCGCCAGTTCTCCTCGTGGCTCGAAGGCGCGGGGAAGTCTTCCGGGTCGCGCGAGGCGAACCGTTCGCCCAAAACGGGGGCCAGCGTCATGAGCCGAACGCTCCTTCCATGTCTCGTCCGATCTGCGGGTCGCGCTCGGGAGCGCCGGGCAGCCTGTTCACGTCCGGCTCGGCGCGGCGGCGCGCGAGGAGCAATGCCGTCAACCGACCGCTCCTTCCATTTGCAGCTCGATCAGCCGGTTGAGTTCGAGCGCGTATTCCATGGGCAGCTCTTTGGCGATCGGCTCGATGAAGCCGCGCACGACCATGGCCATCGCCTCGTCCTCGGTCAGGCCCCGGCTCATGAGGTAGAACAGCTGCTCCTCGCTGACCTTCGAGACGGTCGCCTCGTGCCCCATGGTCACATCGTCCTCGCGCACGTCCACGTACGGGTAGGTGTCCGACCGGGAGATCTCGTCCACGAGCAAAGCGTCGCAGCGCACGGTGGACCGAGAGCCCGCCGCGCCCTTGTGGACGCCGACAAGGCCCCGGTACGAGCTGCGCCCGCCGCCCCTCGCCACGGACTTGCTCACGATGTTCGACGAAGTCTTCGGCGCGAGGTGCAGCATCTTCGAGCCGGTGTCCTGGTGCTGGCCCGGTCCGGCGAACGCGAGCGAGAGCACCTCGCCTTTGGCGTGCTCGCCGGTCAGCCAGACGGCGGGGTATTTCATCGTCACCTTGGAGCCGATATTGCCGTCGATCCATTCCATCGTCGCCCCCGCCTCGGCGCGGGCGCGCTTGGTGACCAGGTTGTACACGTTGTTCGACCAGTTCTGGATCGTCGTGTACCGGCAGCGCCCGCCGGGTTTGACGATGATCTCCACGACGGCGGAGTGCAACGAGTCCGATTTGTAGATCGGCGCGGTGCAGCCTTCCACGTAATGCACGTACGCGTCTTCGTCCACGATGATGAGGGTGCGCTCGAACTGGCCCATGTTCTCGGTGTTGATCCGGAAGTAGGCCTGCAAGGGGATGTCCACCTGCACGCCCTTGGGGACGTAGATGTACGAGCCGCCGGACCAGACGGCGGTGTTGAGCGCGGAGAATTTGTTGTCCCCGGCGGGGATCACGGTGCCGAAATGCTCCCGGAACACGTCCGGATGCTCTTTGAGCGCGGTGTCGGTGTCGAGGAACACGACGCCCTGCTGCTCAAGGTCCTCGCGGATCTGGTGGTAGACGACCTCGGACTCGTATTGCGCCGCGACCCCGGCGACGAGGCGGTTCTTCTCCGCCTCGGGGATGCCGAGCTTGTCGTAGGTGTTCTTAATGTCCTCAGGAAGATCGTCCCACGTCGCTGCTTGTTTCTCGGTGGAGCGCACAAAGTATTTGATGTTGTCGAAGTCGATGCCCGACAAATCGCCGCCCCATGCGGGCATGGGCTTGCGGTTGAAGATGGACAGCGCCTTCAGCCGGGCCTGGAGCATCCACTCCGGCTCGCCTTTCTTCGCCGAGATGTCGGCGACGACTTCCTCGGAGATGCCGCGGCGGGCCGAGGCGCCGGCGGTGTCGGCGTCCGACCAGCCGTAGCCGTAGTTGCCGAGCGAGGCGATGACTTCGTCTTGGCTTGCCGGAGCCAGGATTTCCTTCGCGAGTTCCTGGGTCATGAGGCCTCCTCTTTCACTGCAACGTCCTGTTGCTCTGGTCGTTGCGGGCTGACAGTGGCTCGGGCGGCGCGTCGGAGCTGGCCGCGAGGGTCGGGATGTGCGTGGTGCAGACGCAATTGCCCTGGGCGATGGTCGCCAAACGCTGGACATGCGTGCCGAGCAGTTCGCTGAACACGGCGGTCTCCGCCTCGCACAGCGCCGGGAAATCCGCCGCGACGCCCAAGACCGGGCAATGGTGCTGGCACAACTGCACACCGGAGCCGATCCGGGTCGTCGAAGCCTCGTACCCGGCCGACGTGAGCGCCTGGGCGAGGCGCTCAGCCTTGGTCTGCGCGTCCGCCGCCCGGAAATCCGGGGCGTCCAAGCCGATGGCCGACACCATCGCGCGCGCCCTGGTGCGCGCGAGCGCCGCGACGGCCGCGTCGCCGCCGAGGCTTTGCAGTTCGCCGAAGGCGAGCTTGGCGAGCTCGTCGTACGCGTTGCCGAGCCGGTCTTGGCCTTGCGGGGTCAGCTGGTACACCTTGGGGGGCCTGCCCCGCCCGCTCGTCGGTTTGCGCTGCACGACGACGGCGTCGCCCGATTCGACCAGTTCGACCAAATGGCGGCGGACGCCGACCGTGGAGAGCTCCAAATGCTCGGCGATCACCGGGGCGGTCAACGACCCGTGCTGCGCGAGCAGGCGCACAATCGCCCGACGGGTCACGCCGACCTCGTGCTGCGACGCGGGCCCCGCAGCAGGCAGCCCCGAGGAGGCGGACTCCGCCGCCGACGGAAGGCCGAGCGTTTTCATAACACCAGTGTGTCGCAATTATGGGAAGTTCGCCAGCAAGGAAAGGCTATGCTAATTCCGTGGTCAGGATAGTGCGAGCTGCGCACTTGCCGAAAAAGAACAGCGGCGCGGAGCGCGCAGTGTGCCAGAAGACACTTCTGGCACACACGCCCATTCACGCACGTTAGGCTACTTGCGTGTCCTTCGCCGCCAGTTCCGACCGATTCGCCCTCATCCGGCGCTTCGGCACAACTGGGTCGATCCTCATCGCCCTGGGCGGGCTCGGGGTCGGCGCGCAGCCTGTCCTGCAAGACCCGGTGCGCGGGGCCCGGTTCTTCGGCCTCTTCGAGCGCACCCTCGCCGCCTCGGCGACCATGGTCTTCGTCGGACTGGCGATCCTCGTGCTCGCGTGGCTCCTGCTCGGCCGGGTCCTGCTCGCCGAGCCCCGGCAAAACTGCCGGGGCGCCGCCGAGGGCGACCGGGTCGCGATGATGCGCAAGATCGTCGTGCTCTGGTCCGCGCCGCTCGTCCTCGCGCCCCCGATGTTCAGCCAGGACGTGTACTCCTACCTCGCGCACGGCATGGCGGCGCGGCGCGGCCTGGACCCCTACCGCTACGGCCCGGCGGACGCGCTCGGGCACACGGACGTGTTCGTGCGTTCCGTGCCGACGATCTGGCAGAACACCCCGAGCCCGTACGGCCCGCTCTTCATCGTCATCAGCAGATGGATCGCAGCAGCGACGGAATACCATGTGGTGGCAGCGGTGCTCGCGCACCGCCTGGTCGCGCTGGCCGGCGTCGGCATGATCCTCTGGGCGCTCCCCCGCCTGGCCCGCCGTTGCGGGACGGACCAGGCCAAAGCCTTCTGGCTCGGCGCGCTCAACCCGCTCGTCTTCCTGCACCTCGTCTCCGGGGCGCACAACGACTCGCTCATGATCGGGCTCATGCTCGTCGGCGTCGAGCTCAGCCTTCGCGGCGTGCGCGACTGGCCGCAGGGGCGCATCGCGCCTGGGCGGCCCCGCGCCCTCCTCGAAACGCTCGGCGGCGCCGTGGTCGTCACCGCAGCGGCAATGGTGAAACTGCCCGCAGAACTCGCCCTCGGCTTCGTCGGCGTCCAACTCGCGGGGAAAGCGGCCCCGGCAGAGGCCGGCCTGCCCAGGCGCGTGCTCGCGGTCGGAGCGGCAGGGGCCGTCTTGGGCCTCGTCTCGCTCGCCGTCACACTGCTCCTGAGCTGGGCGGGCGGATACCGGCTTGCCTGGACGCACACGCTCGGCGCGGCAGCGAAGACATTGAACTGGCTCTCCCCGCCGACGGTGATCGCCCGGCTCGGCGGCTATCTGGGCGAATTCATCGGCCTCGGCAACCACACCGACTCCGTCATCACGGTCACCTGGACCTTGACCACTGTCGCGGCGGGCTGCGCGGTCGGCTGGCTCATGCTCAAAACCTTGCAAGGGCGCATCCATCCCGTCGGCGGGATCGGCGTCGCGTTCACCATCGTGGTCGCTCTGCTGCCCACCATCCACACCTGGTACGCCCTCTGGGCGCTCGTGCCGCTCTCGGCCTGGGTGGTGGGGTGCGGCCAAAGCCATCCGCCCGGCCCGCACCCGAACACCGACCCTCGAGAGAATTCCGACAACTGCCCGGTTGTGCGCCCCGAACACCGCAAAGCGCTCGTCGTCGTCATCACAGTGCTGAGCTTCATGGCCTACCCCAGCGGCGGCTTCTCTCTGCCGTTCATCCTGCTCTTCGGCCAAACCACCGGCATTGCGGCCGCAATCGCCCTCGGCGCCCTGGTGTTCGGGTGGCAATGGCTGACCGCACCCTTGTCGGAACAGTGGAACCGGCGAGAGCGCAGGATAGGGACATCATGAACAACGCAGTGCGACTGGCCGGTGTGGTCAAACGTTTCGGCCAGACCGTCGCGGTGGACGGACTGGACCTCGTCGTGCGACGAGGGGAAGTGCTGGCGCTTTTGGGGCCCAACGGCGCCGGGAAGACCACCACGATCGAACTCTGCCAAGGCCTCGCCGCCCCGGACGAGGGCGTGGTCGAGATACTCGGCGAGCATCCGAGCGCGGAGTCGTTGCGGCCAAGGATCGGCTTCATGCCCCAAGGCGGCGGGGGCTACCCCGGCGCCAAAGCAGGCGAGCTGCTGCGAGTCGTCGCGGCGCAAAGCGCCGAGCCCCTCGACGTCGACTGGCTGCTCGACGTCCTCGGCATCGCGCACGCGAAAAACACCTCCTTCCGCAGGCTCTCCGGCGGCCAGCAGCAGCGGCTCTCGCTCGCCTGCGCGCTCGTCGGACGCCCGGAGCTGGTGTTCCTCGACGAACCGACGGCGGGGCTGGACATCCACGCCCGCAGGCTCGTCTGGGACCTCGTGGAGCATCTGCGGGCCGACGGGGTCACCGTCCTGCTCACAACGCACCTGATCGAAGAAGCCGAGCACCTCGCGGACCGAGTGGTGATCGTGGCGAAAGGCAAGGAGGTCGCGTCCGGCCCCCCCGCGACGCTGGTGTCGTCCGCCCAAAAATCTCAGCTCCGATTCACCGCGCGCACAGGGCTCGACCTGGCGGGCTTCCCGGCGCACGAGCTGCGCCCCGGCGAATACGCCATCGACGAGGAGGTCACGCCGCAACTCGTCGCGCGCCTCGCCGGATGGCTCGCCGAACGGGACGTCCTCGCCCACCAGATCCGCGTGCAAGGCGG
Organism: Segniliparus rotundus DSM 44985; assembly: GCF_000092825.1. Taxonomy (NCBI): domain Bacteria; kingdom Bacillati; phylum Actinomycetota; class Actinomycetes; order Mycobacteriales; family Segniliparaceae; genus Segniliparus; species Segniliparus rotundus. Next base: position 2,369,363 of record NC_014168.1, read on the forward strand.
CAGGCTCGAAGACGTGTTCTTGGAATTGACGGAGACCGCATGAACGAGACAAAGACTGTGTTCCCACCGGGCACTTTCACGCCCAACGCGAAACCGAGCCCGCTCCGCCGGGCCCTGGCCGCGCAGACCCTCTTCGAACTGAAACTGTTCATGCGCAACGGGGAGCAGCTGCTGCTGAACTTGTTCATCCCGGTGATGCTCCTCGCCGCGATCGACGTGCTCCCGCTGGGGTCGGTCCCCTGGGCGAAGATCGACCGTGTCGCCCCCGTGGTCATGGCGCTCGCAGTGGTGTCCAGCGCGTTCACCGGCCAGGCCATCGCGGTCGCTTTCGACAGGCGGTACGGCGGCCTGAAACGCTACGCGGCAAGCGGCCTCGCGCGCGGCACGCTCATCCTGGGCAAAGTCCTCGCGGTGGTGATCGTGGTCGCGCTGCAGTCCGCCGTGATCGGCCTCTTCGCGGCGGCGCTCGGCTGGCGGCCTCAGCTGTTGGGGCTGCTGATCGCAGGCCCGGCGCTCGCGCTGGGCACCGCCGCTTTCGCTGCGGGGGGCCTTCTGCTCGGGGGCGCGGTGAAGGCCGAGATCGTGCTCGCGGGAGCGAACGTGCTGTGGTTCCTCATGCTCGCGGTCTGCGGCATCGCCCTCTCCAGCGCTCCCGGCTGGCACAGCTGGCTGCTCAAGCTCGTTCCCTCCGAAGCGCTCGCGTCAGCCCTGGGCGCGGCCCTGCAACTGCGCGTGGACGTGTTCTGCGTCGTGGTCCTCGCCGTCTGGGCCGTGGTGCTCGCATGGGCCGCGCGGCGCTGGTTTAGCTTTGTCTAGCATGAGCGAAGCAGAAGAACTTGTGGAACAACTCGCCCGACGGCTCCGGGTGATCGGCGTTCATTTCGCCGAGGCCGCGGACGAACTCGTCGCAGTGCACAAAGCCCTTGCCGCGCAGCAGACGCAGCAGCCTTTCCCGCCGCAGCCGCGGCAGCCCCCGGCGCAGCAGCCTCCAGCACCACAGTCCGGCCTGGCTCCGCCGCCGCAATGGCAGCAGCCGCCCCAGCCTCCCCAACAATGGCGGGAGCCGCAGCCGCCGGCCCAACAATGGCACGAACCGCAGCAGCGCCCGCCGCAGCATTGGTCAGGGCCGCAGACGCACTGACGCCGATGGCGGGGCCGCGATTTCCGCGCCGGCGCGCCGTGAGTCCCCATGAGCGGGACAGGCGAGATCCTTGACCAGGTTTCTCGACGTCTCCACCTCGTGAGCGCGCAGCTTCGCCGGACGCTCGGAAGACTCATCCCCTTTTCCGGCCCTTGTCTTTGCTCGGTTGGACCCGTTTCGGCTCGTCTGGCATCTTGGGGTACTGCGGCGGATAGGGCAACAGCGGCGTGTCCTGCTCCAACAACTTGTCCAGGGAGCCTGGCGTGCGGCCCGCGAAAGGGTCCGGCGCGCCAAGGGCGTGTTCGGCGGCGTTGGCGACAGTGAAATCCTCAGGCCGCGCCGTTTCGAGCTCCGCCCACGTCAACGGCATCGAGACGGTGGCGTTCGCCGTGGGGCGGACAGCGTACGGCGCGGCCAAGGTGCGATCCCTGGCGTTCTGGTTGTAGTCAATGAAGATCCGCTCGCCTCGCTCCTCCTTCCACCACGAGAATGTGGCCCTGTCGTCCGCGCGGCGCACCACCTCCTGCGCCAGAGCGATCCCCGCCCGGCGCACCTCGGCGAATTCCCACCGCGGCCGGATGGGCACCAGCACATGCAACCCGCGCCCCCCGGAGGTCTTGGGCACCCCGGCGAGCCCGAGCTCGTCGAGCAAAGGACGCGGCACGTCGAGCGCGACCCGGCGCGCGTCCTCGAACGACGTCCCCGGCTGCGGGTCCAGGTCCACACGCAACTCGTCGGGGTGCTCTGTGTCGGGGGCATGGCAAGGCCACGGATGGAAGGTCACCGTCCCGAGGTTCACCGCCCAAAGCACGTCGGCGGGATGGTGGAGCACCACAGAGTCCGCGCCGCGCCCGGACGGAAAGAGCACCCGCGCAGTCTCGACGTGGTCGGGCTTGCCCTTCGGAGCGTGCTTCTGATAGATCGCCTCGCCCTCGATCCCTTCAGGGAAACGCTGCAAATTGACCGGCCGCCCGCGCAATGCCCGCATGATCGGACCGTTCCCGACAGCCAGCTTTCGGTAATGCTCGAACAAAACCCGCTTCGACCCTCCGGCCCCGAGCTTGGGGAAGTAGCGCTTGTCCGGGTTCGACAAGCGCACGACGACCCCGTCGGCCTCGATCTCCTCGACTTCCCGCTTGCTGGCCATCACGCAGCCCGCATCTCTCGCGCGTCGTCGCGTTCCGGCATCGCCAACTGCGCAAAACCACAGCCTGCCGGGTTTCGGCCGGGGCGCGCTTGCCCCTTGCGGCAGGACCGCGCGGCGGGCGGGGGCAGCATCGGGGCAAACGGTACGACGAGTGCCATGGCCTCCATCCTGCCCCACCTCGTTGCAGTGAAATCTTTTGCCCACCGCAGTGGCCGATATGCCCGCTTCCCGCACCAGGCGAAAGTTTTCGGCGAAGATCTGGGCAACGCGAGCCGCTTTGACATACGTCACCCCATGTGAGATTTTGAAGGCGCCTCGGCGCCGCTGGAGGCGCACAACGCGCTCGCGCGAGGCGGGCGGCGGCGTTGTCCGCGGCCCGCGCCGGAGACGAAGGACCATCGAGAAGAACGGCAGGAAGCTTTTGGGAAAGAGCGTGGACCAGTTGCGTGCGACATTGGGCGGCGGCTTGGACTTCCTAGACCAGCTCAGCGATGAGGAAGCCCGCCAACTGCGCATCATGGTGCTCGAAGCCCAAGGCCGCGAGCAAGAGGAACTGCACGAAGCCGCAATGGCCGCGCTCGACAATTTGCCGTTCTTCATCCGCATCCCGGTGCGGGCGCTGTTCTTCAACTGACCACCCGGCGAACGCGGAAGGAAACACACGATGAGCGACTTCGTCGCGACAGCCCAAATTCACCTGCTCGCAGACCTGCTCGGCGTGCCCCCCGAGAAAGTGGGCCATCTCGAACGCCTCGGCCCCCAGAACCTGGCCCAACTGCGCATGCGGATCTCAGACCTCAAATTCGACGCGCAGCAGAAGCAGGTCCAAATGATCGGCAAAGCCGCGCCCATCGTGCCCGACCCGGTGATCGCCACGCTGGCCGAGAAAGTGGTCGGGCCAGTCGTCTCCGCGGCGGTCGCGAACTCCCTCGCCAAAGACCACGCCCACCGGCTCAACGGCCTCTTGCGCCGCTTGCGGGTGCCATTCGTCGCCCAAACCCTGCGCTACCTGGACCCAAGGGCCATCCCGGCGCTCACCGCGGCAGTGCCGATGCGCGTGTGGGCCCCGGCGGTGCGCCGCCTGCTCGCCGACGGCCACTACGCCTCGGCAGCGGTGCTCGTGGAGCAATCCCCCGTCGACCTTCTGATCGCTGTGGAGCGCGAGGTGGACGACCGCGCGGCGATCGCGCGCACACTCGCCTACACCACAGACTCGCAGAAATTAGAAGAACTGCTCGCCGCGCTGCCGCAAGAACGGCTCATCCCGCTCGTGGATAGTTTCGGCACCGGCGAAGCCGAGACCATCATGGCCGGTTTCTCCGCGCTCACCAGGGTGTCGCCGCAGAGCCGCAAAAAACTCTCCACCATGCTCGCCGAACGCCTCGACGACAAGGCGATGGCCCGGTTCAACCAGACCGTCGTCGCTGCTGGCGGCGAGCAGCAGCTCCGCGAACTCATCGATGAGACCCTCGAAGGCGAACTGCGCGAGCGGGCCTTGGCCGCTTTCGGCCGAACCTAGCGAGCCCGCAGTCGCTCAACGCTTCGCGTAATACCGCCCCAGCACCTCGGCTTTGTACTCCTCATAGCGGTTTTCGAGAATCGCTGCCCGGACCCTGGCCATGAGCGTCACCAAGAAGCTCAAATTGTGCACGCTCGCCAATGTCCCCGCGAGCGGCTCACGGATCTTGAACAGATGGTGGATGTACGCGCGGGTGAACTCGGCTGAGGAATTCGCCAACGCATCGTCCAACGGGCGGAAATCTCGCCGGAACCTCGCGTTCGTGAGATGGTAGCGCCCGTCCCAGCTGAACACGACGCCATTGCGGGCGAGGCGGGTCGGCGCGACGCAGTCGAACGTGTCGCCGCCCGACTCCACTGCGGCGAACAAGTCGTCCGGCTCCCCCACGCCGAGCACATGCCGGGGCTTGTGCTCGGGCAGCTCCTCGGCGACCCAGCCGATGATCTCCCCGAGCCGCTCCTTCGCGATGGCGCCCCCGATCCCGAAACCCCCGAACCCGACGCCGCCCTCGGCCTCGTCCGCCTCGCTCATCCCGACAAGCTCCCTCGCGCAATGCCGACGCAGGTACTCGTATTGCGCCCCCTGCACCACCGCCCACAAGGACTGCGGCGCGGCGGTCGCCGTCGCCAGCCCCTTGGTCCGATTGTGCTCGGCCAGGCACCGCCGTGCCCAACGCAACGTCCGCTCCACCGATGAACGCTGGTATTCCTCGCTGTGCAGCAGCGTGGTCAGCTCGTCAAAAGCGAAAATGATATCGGCCCCGATATCGCGTTGCACAGCGATCGACACCTCAGGTGTGAACCGATGCTTCGAACCGTCGACATGCGACGTGAACGTGACCCCGTCCTCGTCCACCTTCGCCAAACGCGCCTCCGGCTTCGCGATCACCTGATCGGCTCCGACCCCCGCCGTGTCCATCGCCAGAATCTTGCGGTGCCCCGCGCCAAGAGACAGCACTTGGAAGCCCCCCGAATCGGTGTACGTCGGTCCCCGCCAGCCCATGAACGCGGCGACGCCGCCCGCTTGCGCCACCAGCTGCGCGCCGGGGCGCAGATACAGATGGTAGGCGTTGGCGAGCACCGCGTGCGCGCCAAGGTCCGCCACCAGGCTCGGCAGCACAGTCTTCACCGCCGCGGCCGTGCCCACCGGGATGAACGCCGGAGTTTCGATGTCACCGTGCGGCGTGTGGATCACACCCGCGCGCCCTCGCCCATCGGGAAGCCTCCCGGCAAGGCTGAACCGCACACCCATAGCAGCCTCTCTCCCAGCAACGAGTCACCGCCGGGGATCTCCTTCAACGACACTGACTGTACGGAATCCCCCCTGCGGAAAGCCACACCGCCCACGCAGGTCGGAGCAAAATGGACATGGCTGCCCACGCCGGGTAAGCTCCACATTCGCTATAGCGATGGAAACGTGCCAGAGCGGCCGAATGGGACACACTGCTAATGTGTTGCCCGGGCAACCGGGCCGAGGGTTCAAATCCCTCCGTTTCCGCCAAACACCATGTCAGAGGGCATGTTTTCGCATTGCCCGCTGTCCTTGTTTGCTAAGAACGCTGTTTCGTGGAGCAAACGTGGAGCAGAGAGCGGACGCTCGCGTTTTTTCGGGTGACTCTTGCACGTGATCGCCGGGGCGCAAGCGAGCAATCCCCGGCCACAGCGGGCGTGTGCGGGGTTCAGGCGGCGTCGTACTCGTCGAGCACTTGCCGCACCTCTTCCCAGTAGGAGTTGCCGAGGTGCTTGTAGATCTCGGTGGTCTTGCTGCTGGCGTGGCCGAGGATCTCCTGCACCACGCTCAATGGCACGCCTTTGCGCAACAGCCGTGAGGCGCAGGTGTGCCGGAGGTCGTGGCGGCGGACGTGGCCGATGAGCACTCCGGCGCGGCGCGCGTGGGCGCAGGCGGCCTGGAAGCGGTTCTCGAAGCGGTGGTCGTCCACCGGCCCGCGACCGTCCTCTGTGAACAGCAGCCCGGTGGTGGGTTTGCGCAACCCCTTCTCGTAGCGCACTTGCGGCGGCTTGCCGAGGCCGCGCTCGGCTATGTGCGCGTCGATCCTGGCCGCGAGGCGCCTGCTGACCGGGACGGCGCGGCGCTGGTGGTCCTTGGGCGTCTTCATCACCAGCGCCTCGCTGTCCCAGTTGCGCTCGACCTCCACGATCATCAAATGGGGGTTGTAGGACTCGATGTGGAAGCCGTACGCCTCCCCCAGGCGCATCCCGGTCTCGTGCAGGAAGTCGCAGAGGAACCCGTCCTGCGCGAGCTTGTGGAAGCGCTGGATCCCGTCGAACTCGAAGCGCTCCAGATACCGGTTCGGCGCGGGGGTGGGCCTGGGCCGTGCAACGCCCCGGCAGGGGTTCGCGCCGATCACCTCCTTGACCACCGCGGCCTCCAGATAGCCCGACAGCATGCTCAAACACTGGTAGACGCTCGCGGGCGCGAGGTCGCGCACGGTCCTTAGCTTTCCCCCGGGCAGCTCCTCGACGACGGGCTCGCCGAGCTGGTTGACCCAGCGCTGCACGTCCGAGCGTTTGATGTCCTCGATCCACCAGTCCCGCCAGTAGGGCATGACGTGCAGGTTCAGGTAGCAGGCTTTGCGCCTCTTGGTGCCCTCGGAGACGGTTCGCAGCGCCTGCCACTCGGGCTCGAAGTCCGCGAACCGCGTCTTGGCTGGCGCCGCTAGGGGCGCGGGGGCGGGGATCTTGCGCGACTCGACCTCCTTCGCGTCCGCCTGGCGTTTCGCCTCTGCCTTGCTCGGGTACGTGCCCGGCACGTAGAGCACCTTCACGCCGTAGCGGTACGCGCCCTTCCACATGCCGGAGGGCAGCTTCTTCGCCCAGCCCATCGCTAGCTCCTTCGCGGCTCGAGACCGGGCGCGCGGCCCCGCCGACCAGGCATTGCCACCGACCAGTCGAAATCTAGTTCGACCTCTAGGTCGGACAGATCGATAGCATCCAGGGATTCGAGCCTCTCCACCAGGGTCGGGGCGTCGACCCACAAACAATCGGCGAGCCTCTCTGTGGTGGTGTGCCGCTCGCCTTTGAGGGCTTCGACGAGATCGCGCGTCGGGATCAGCTTCCTGGCTGTCGCCCGGATCACTTCCAGCTCCTCCGCGGCCCTGCCTTTGGGGTGGTGCTCGGGGTCGCCGCGCTCGAGGTGGACGATCTCGTGGGCCAGGACGCTGCGCCGCCCGGCCTGGTCGAGGCTGTCGCACAGCCAGATGTGGTTGCCCTTGCGGAATCCTGCGCGCCGCCCGGGCAGGCGGCGCTTGCAGTCGACGACCACATGCGGGTACTTAACGGCCAGATGCCGCCAAGGATGGTATTTCCCGTCGATCACGAACACGCTGTCACGGTATCGCGGCCCACCGACAAAAAATGCGACACGAACAGGGGATACGAATCACAAACGTGTGATTACGCTCCCCCTTCGAAATCCTCGTCCGGGTCGGGTTTCTCCGCCCAATCCGGCCAGTCCCGAGCGGCCCAGCCCGGCTCCTCTAGATCCGTCTCCGCATCAAATGGCTCGTTGGACAAGTCGTCGATCCATTCTGGGTAGCTCCTGTCCGTCCAGTGCTGCACCCATCCGGGCAGCCCCTCCGGGCGGCGCGTCAGCGCGTCCTTCACCATGCCCCTGACCGCCAGCTTGGAGGCGGCGGGTATCGGATGCGCGCGCTCGATGGCGGCGGCCTCGCGGGACATCAGCGAGAAGGCGAGCTTCGCTGTGGCGAGCAGCGTCCGCTTGTCCTGCTCCCACTCCTCGACGGGCAAGGGGTCGTCCTCGATCCGGTCCGCGGCCACGAACCGCCCCAGATACCTCTCGAGCATCTCGCTGGACGTGCGCAAAACCTTCTGCACCCTCCGCAGCGACATGCTCATCGTAAAGTCGATGTACACGTCTTTCGGACGGTCCTCCGTCCAATTCCCGTTCCCTCCGAACCCCTCCGCGAACGCCCGCAGCGCCGGAATCTTCATCCCCTCTGGCGTGACGGGCTCTTCCCAGGAGTCCCCGAGCATGCCCTGGGCCCACATGTCCAGGTGGAGCTCGAGCTCGGATTTCTTGGTCATGAAGGCGACGTCCATGTCGTAGCAGAGCTGCAAGACCTCCTCGCGCATCTCCTCCCTGCGGTCGTTCTCCGCCTCCAACTGACGCTCGCGCCGCTGGATCTCGAAGTACAAGTCGTCCGTGTAAGCGCGGGTGAGGTCGGCGGGGGAAGGCGGGAGCGTCGGGTCGTGGGGGGACTCCGCCTGCCTCGCGACGACCTCCACGCGCTCGAAAGGCACGCCGAACGCCGTCGCGAGGCTTTGGAGCGTCTTCTTGTTCGGCATCACCGACAGCGCCGGGCGCGTGTCGTTGACGAGCCGGTTGATGGTGTCCCGAGAGAGGCCCGACGCCTCCGCCAGCGCGCTCTGGTTGCCGGAGAAGGCGCGCTCCATCTCGGCCCGCACGAACGCCGTGAAGGCGTTGGCAGAGCCGGGCTCAGAAACCTGCTGCCGCGAGCGGCGCGGCGTGTCGGGTTTGTTCACAGCCGCGACGCCCCTAGTTTCCACATGCCTATCTGCGGTTTCATGCCCGAGACGCTATAGGGCCAACCCGAAAATGTCAACCACGAAACCAGCAGTACGCTATCCAACTGTCGGTCCTGTATGCCACACTCTCTGTGGCTGGCGACCACTGGCCACAGGATCGAAGGAAAGGCACACACGGCTATGAGGGTACGCGCAATCGACCCGGCCCTGCTACGGGCGCACATGAACCACCGCAAACTCAGCCAAGCGGGGCTCGCCCGTGAGGCGTTCGTCTCCCGCCAGATGATCAGCATGCTCGCCTCCGGCGCTCGCGGCGGCTGCACCGAGCGCGTCGCGCAGAGCATCGAGAAGGCCCTGCGCGTGCGGCGCGGCACCCTCTTCGCCTACGGGCCCGAGCCAAGGAGCGCCGCGTGAGCGCCCAGTCGCCATGGCTGACCGTCCAGGAGGCCGCAGACTACGCCCGCCGCCACCCCGTCACCGTCCGCGCCGCGCTCAGCTCAGGGCAGCTGAAAGGCTACCGGCGCACCGTGCCGGGCGGTACATGGTCGATCCGCCGCGACGACCTCGAGGCGTGGCTGACACAGCCGCCGGTCCAGCGCCGCCGCAAACGCCCCAACGCCGCCGCCGCAGCATGACACACAGGAGGGAACAGAAGTGACCACAATGATCGCGGCGGGAGAGCCCAGCGACTCCCGTTTCACCCACGCCCTACAGGCGATCCGCGAGGCCAAAGCCTCGCTCGTCGAGCTCGCCGTGGAAGCGGACGACGACGCTGCGGCGCAGGCGCTTCGCGCGGTGGCGCGGTTGCAGCACGCGGAGAAGGTGTGCCTGGGCGCGGGCCACTGGTGGCGAAGGAGCGCGGCATGACCATCATCACCACACGGGCGGAGGTGTCGCGCGACCGTTGGGGCCGCCCGCTCATCGCCCCGCCCGGCGGCGGCAAGCCGGTCCCCTACCAGCGGACCACGAGGTTTGTCGCGGCCCTGTCGGACACCTACTCGCTGTCGCAGTGGCAGCGCCGCCAGGTCGCGACCGGGCTCGCGGCACGCCCGGACCTGCTCCTCGCCGCCTCGACCGCCGACCCGACAGACAAGGCGGGGTTGGACCGGATCTGCGAGCAAGCAGCGGAGGCGGCCGGGGCGAAACGAGCGGCGACCGTCGGCGCCGCCTTGCACAGGCTGACCGAGCGCGTCGACCTCGGCCAGGACACCGGCCCGGTGCCCGAGGCGCACAGAGCCGACATCGCCGCCTTCCAGCGCGAGACGTCCGGGCTCCAGGTCGCCGCTGTCGAGCAGTTCCGGGTGAACGACGAGCTGAAGGTCGCGGGCACCGCAGACCGGATCGTGCGCTGGCGCGGGAAGCTCCACATCGCGGACGTGAAGACCGGCAGCGTCGAGCACGACGTCGGGCGGATCGCGATGCAGCTCGCCATGTACGCCCACAGCGTCCCCTACGATCCCGCTGTCGGCGAGCGACGACCCGACCCCGAGCCCGTCGACCTCGGCAGCGCCCTGATCGTCCACCTCCCCGCAGGAGAAGGACACTGCGAGCTGATCTGGGTGAACATCCGCGAGGGCTGGGAAGCCTGCCAGCTCGCCGCGAAGGTGTGGGCCTGGCGCAAGCACAAGCTGCGCGACCTCACAGCGGCGTTCGCCGCATAAAAGCTCCCCGGCATAAGCCGGGGCGACGACTTCCCCCTTCCCCGAACACGGGAGAAGTCTGCCCATTGGAATCAAACACCAGTTCTTTTCCGCTCTTCATCAAACACATGGAAGGAAACAACAATCATGTCCGAATACCTGACCCCGCCCTCCGCCGGAGACTGGTTCCGCTACGGCGAGCACGAGGGGGAGCTGCTGCTCGTCACCCCGCACGAGTTCCGCGAGGGCGCGCCCAGCCAATGGGGCGACCGCGACGTCGTCGACTGCACCGTCATCGCCATCGACGACGCGGGGCGCGCGGAGCAGTACGACGACGTGGAGATCGACAAGAAACGCCTCGTCAAATCATTGCGGAAAGCCATCGGCAAAGGCTCGGTCCTCGGGCGCCTCGCCAAGGGCGAGTCCAAAAACGGCTTCCCCGCCCCCTGGATCCTCGTCGACCCCACCCCCGCCGACCGCGAACTCGCCGACAAAGCCCTCACCGGCTCGGCGAAGCCGTCCGACGACCAGCCGCCGTGGTGAGCGCCAGCAGCGTCCGGTTGTCCCCCGAGCCTCGCCCGGGGTACAACCGGACCCCGGATCGCTGGGGCGCCGTGCCCATCCCGGCACGAGTCGCAGAGCGGGCTGCGAAGCACTGCCTGCCCGCGCTCGGGGGCTGCTGGATCAGCCTGTACTCGACCGCGAGCCACGGGTACGCGCAGATCGGCTGGCAAGACCGGGGCTTTCGCGCCATGACCACAGCCCACCGCGCCGCCTGGGTCTTCTTCCACGGGCAGATCCCCCTCGGGATGACCGTCGACCACCGCTGCAAGAACCGCCGCTGCGTGAACCCCGAGCACCTGCGGCTGCTGACGAACTTCGAGAACGCCCGCCGGACCCGTGGCCGGGACTGGCCCATCGGCGAATGCGCGCACGGGCACCCCAACAGCCTGCTGCGCGTCGCCGCGACCGGCAGAACCTACTGCTCCGCTTGCGCCGAGTGGCAGCCTGCGGCCACACGTCTCGCCGCCTGACCGAACCGAGAGGACGAAGATCACCATGGCCGCTTCGGTCTACGCCGAGCACGCCCCGAGGTACTGGGCCGCCGGGTGGCGCGGGGTCTTGCCCCTGCCGCCCGGCGCGAAGACCCCGCCCCCCACCGGGTTCACCGGGCACGACGGCCCGGCCCCCTCGTGGGCGGACGTTGTGGCGTGGTCGGAGGAGCGCGCGGGGTCGAACCTCGCCCTGCGCCTGCCCGACGGCGTCGTCGGGATCGACATCGACCACTACGCGGGCAAACGCGGCGGGGACACCCTCGCCGAGGCCGTGCGCCGCTGGGGGCCGCTGCCCCCCACCGTCATGTCGACCAGCCGGGAGGACGGCGTGTCGGGCATCCGCCTCTACCGCCTCCCCTCGCCCGCGGCGCTGACGACGCAGATCGGGTTCCCCGAGCTGGGGCTCGGCGGGATCGAGGTCGTCCAACGCCACCACCGCTACCTCGTGGCCCCGCCCTCCATCCATCCCGAGGGGCGCGCCTACCGATGGCTCGACTCCCAGGCCATGGGCCCGGCGGAGCTTCCCGAGCCCGGCTCGCTGCCGCTTCTGCCGGAGCGCTGGCGAGACGCCCTCGCCGCCGCCCCCGCGCCCATCGCCGCCCCCGCGCCCATCGCAGCGTCCGACCCCGCCGCCGCGCTCGCCTCGCTGCGCGGCGGCGCGATGAGCGAGACCGTGCGCGAGCGGCTCGACAAGCACGTCGCAACCGTGCGCGACCCCGGCGCGGGATCGCGCCACGACGCCGCGCTCAAAGGGGCCCTCGCCCTGCTGCGCCTGGGCGAGCAGGGCCACCCGGGGGTGCGTGAGGCACTCGACGAGCTCGGGCGCGCGTTCGTCGCAGCCACCACCGCAGACGGCAGCCGCACACCCCACCAAGCCGTCGACGAATTCCTCCGCATGGTCGAGAACCCGCGCGGGCACCGGCTCATCGCCGCCACCCCCACCCCCGACCCGGTCGCGCCCCGCCTGACCGACGAGGCCAACGCCGACCTGCTCGTCGCCGAGCACGGGCACGGGTTGCGCTACGACCCCGCGCGCGGCGCGTGGCTCGAATGGGACCAGTCCCGCTGGGCTTACCGACCCGACGACGCCGCCTGCTTCCAAGCCGCCGTCAAGACCGCGAAATCCCTGCCCGAGCAGACCAAGGAGGAGCGCGAGCACAAGCGCCGCTCCCTGAACCTGCGCGGCCTGGAGGCCATGGTCAAAACCGCCCGCCGCGACCCGAGGATCCGCGTGGACCCCGAGAGGCTCGACGCCGACCCCATGCTCCTCAACACCCCGGGCGGCGTCGTCGACCTCGCCACCGGGGCCCTGCGCGAGCACGACCCCGAGGCCCTGTGCACCAAACTCGCCGGCTGCGCCCCCGACTTCGCCCAGCGCACCCCCATCTTCGACGCGTTCCTCGCCGTCAGCCTCGCCGACGATGCCGAGCTGATCGGCTACCTGCGCCGCCTCGCCGGATTAGCGGCCATCGGCCTGCCCTCCCCCATCCTGCCCTTCCTCCACGGAGCCGGGGCGAATGGCAAATCCGTCTTCGCCAACATCCTGCTGCGCGTGTTGGGCGACTACGCCACCACCGCGCCCCCGGACTTCCTGCTCGCCTCGCGCGGGGACCGCCACGAGGCCGAGATCGCGCGCCTGAAGGGCATGCGCCTTGTCGTCTGCTCGGAGGTGGAGCGCGACTCGCGCTTCGACGAGGCCCGCATCAAGCTCCTCACCGGGGGCGACCGGCTCACCGCCCGCTTCCTGTACGGGCAGCACTTCACCTTCGCCCCCAGCCACTGCGTCTGGCTCATGGGCAACCACCAGCCCGAAGTGCGCGCAGGCGGCGTGAGCTTCTGGCGCCGGATGCGGATGATCCCCTTCACCGTCGTGGTCCCCGAGGCAGAGCGCGTCGACGCCCTCGACGAGCTCATCGCCCAAGAAGAAGGGCCGGGCGTGCTCGCGTGGATCGTGCGCGGAGCCCTCGAGGCCCGCCGCGACGGGCTCGCCGACCCCGAGAAGGTCCGCGCCGCCACCCGCGACTACGCCGAGGAGGAGGACGCGCTCGGGCGATTCCTCGCCGAGCGCTGCCGGATCGGGGGCGGGGACATGGTGAAGATCGAGGCCGGGCGCGTCTACCGCGCCTACAGCGCATGGTGCAGGCGCAGCGGCGAGAGCGAGATGAACCAGAACGTCTTCGGGCGCGAGCTCACCCGCCACGGGATCGGTCGTACCCGCTCGGGCAAGTGGTTCTACACCAACTTGCACCTGCTCCCCGACGACGAGGCCGACGAGCGGGAGGCCGCATGAGCGCCCTGGACCTATCTGGACCTATCCCGGACGCATTCCGCCGGGAATACGTCCACAACAAATCCACAGCTCAAAGCCTGTTTCTGGATGGATTTGGACGTATTGGACGTATTTTCCGGGACATAAACGCCAGTCGTGCGCGCCTGTGCGCAGGGAAAGGGTTTCCCGAAACGGGCCGAATACGTCCAGCCGAACCCCTCCTTCGACCCACCAGACCCCGCGCCACCTGCGCGGACTCCCCTGAAACACGGCTGGACCATTCCGGCCGGAAAAGGTCCAGCCCCTGAGCGGACCCCTCATGAAAGGAAAAACGCTGTGAGCGAGCAGAACGAGGACCAAGACTGGCGGGAGGAAGGCTTCGACGAGCTCTCGCGGCGGTCGCTGGGCCGCCTGGCCCCGGTGTGGGTAGAGGCCGTGGAGTTCTTGTGGGAGCGGCTGCGCGAGGACGAGCGCTTGGCGCTCGCCGCGCCGAAGGAGCCGCGCCCGACAGGGTGTTGGGGCCCCGAGCGCGTGCTCGCCGAATGCGAGGCGAAACGACTCATGCTCCACGACGTCGCGTGCTTCGCGGACCCGCGCGAGTCCCAGTTCGACCACGCCAACCTCCTCCAAGCGCTCCTGCAGCCGCACGAGGGCCACCCCGACCACCGCGCCGGGTGGCAGGAGTTGCTCGACGAGGAGGGATGCCGGTATCCGCTCTGACCTCGATCCCGCGCGGCTGCCCGCCCGGATCCTCGGAGCCCGCCCCATCGACGAGCCCGACCCGCAGCCCCACCCCGAGCCGCAGCCGAAGCGCGGGAAGCGGGAGCCGGGCCCCGGCCAGACCGGGCTGTTCTGAACCAACCCATGACGAAGCAACGACGAGAAGGAGGATCACGGTGACGAACCGTATGAAAGCGAAAGGCGACCGCGCCGAGCGCGCCGTCAAGGACATGGCCGCCGCCAACGGGTTCCCGTGGTGCGAGCGCCTCAAGGCCGGGGACCAGCGCGACAAGGGCGACCTCTCGCTCGCCCCCGGCGTGATCGCGCAAGTGAAGGACCGCAAGACGCTTTCGCTCCGGCAGTGGCTTGTGGACACGGAGGCGCAGCGGGTGAACGCGCGTGCGGACGTGGGGGTGCTGGTGGTCAAGCTCGCGTCGCCTGGCAAGGCCCCGGTGTGGGCGGCGGTCATGGAGCTGCCGGGGTGGTTGTCGCTGGCCCGCCAAGCCGGGTGGGGCGAACCGTTGGAGCAGGAGGCGGACTGTGCCTGAACCGCGAGAAGCATTGAAGAGGACCGTTGGGGCGCTGCCGCTGCCAGCTCCGCCGGAGTGGACCGAGCATGCGCTCTGCGCGCAGGTCGGCGGCGACGCGTGGTTCCCCGAGCCCGGCGACAGCGCCCCCAAGGCCAGACAGATCTGCCAACAGTGCCCCGTGAAGCGGGAGTGTCTCGCCTGGGCCGTCGCGAACGACGAGCGGGACGGGGTGTGGGGCGGGATCTGCTTCGCCAGCCCGCTCAACCGCATCAAAGCCCGAGTCTCGCTCGGGCTCCCCGCCCAACTCCCGAGAAAAGGAGCAGCCGCCTGATGGCGAACTTCCGGCCCTGCCAGCACCCCGACTGCAAAGACGTCAACGGCAACCCACGCTTGACTGACCGGGGCATGTGCGACCGCTGCTACGAGCGCCTCCCCGCGCTCGTCGAAGGCTTGGTCGCGGACTACAAGTGGCTCAAAGCCGCGATGCCCCGCCCGCCCGCGCCGGACGACCTCGGGCGCAAAGCCACCCCGACCGGGTGGGGGCACCCCGCCGCGTGGGCGAGCGCGATCTGCGCGGACATCGCGTTCTGGCTCCACGCCGCCCGACGCCTGCTCGCGGAGGCTGAGGACAAGACCCCGCCCGAGCGGCCTGGGGACGAGAGGACCGCGGTCGCGCTCGCGCACCGCGCCGTGAACTCCAAGCTCGACCAGTTCACCAAGCTGGACGGCGCGGGCGAGATCGTCGCGCAATGGCTCCTGCTCCGCAAACGGGTCAGGGTCGCGTGCGGGCTCGCCAGGGACGTCACCTGGATACCCCAGCCCTGCCCCAACCCCGCCTGCGGGGACTATCTGGTGTTCTGGATCAAAGATGTCGGGTTCGAGGCCGTGCGCTGCGAGAAGTGCGGGCAGCCGATGCAGCTGAGCGAGATTCCCGAAGCGGCGTGACCCGCCGCCCATCCTGCGCGCAGCTATCAGATGCCCTGTGGATTTCGATCTTCTCGGGTGACACCCCTCCGCGTTATGATGTTGCATGCGCTTCTCCACCGCCTTCAGCATCAATCGGCCAGACAAGGCGGAATGGTTCGACACGAACGTCAAGTTCGACACTCCGCTTTTCGTCAACCCGTTCCTTATCTACAGAGACGAGGATCCGCGCTGGAAGGGCGCGCAGGACGACGTGGCGGAATACTTCAGGACAGTCCTCGAATTGCTGAAAAGAGCCAACGGCGACCGCAGGTCCGCGTCGTGGGGCAAGGCCATCGGGCTCCTGTGCTTCCCCGAGCCCAACGAATTCGCGCTCGGGTTGTCGATGGGCTCGCCTGACGGGAAGGGAATCGGCCCGAAGCAGGCCGCGACGATGGCCGATCTTCTCGCAGAAGCCACTGATCTAAAGCTCGACGACACCTTCATCGGGCAACTCGCGATCCTCAGCGAAGGCGTCGGGCCCGACGGCATCAGCGACATGATCTGCAACATCCTCAAGCCCAGGTTCGTCCAGTACACACAGCGGGTCGCGAACGCGCTCGGCGCGGAACTGCATACCGTGACAGTCACACGAGGCTTGTGGGACAACGATCTGCAGACCTGGCTCGACCCGAAGACGCCAGTTCCTCTTGTCACCCGCAACGGCAAGCGATATCCCGTGCTCCTGGTCCCCGAACGGTTTCTCGACGACATCCCCTGCGTCAGCAAAACCGAGTTCTGGGCCTGGGCGCAGTCCAGCATCGGGGCGAAACTTCGCAACGACTTCAACTACGACTTAAGCAAAACGCTCGTGAGAAACGAAGAGAAGAAGGAGAAACTGGCGCAAGAGCTCGCCGCCAGAAACGCCCAAGCCCTTCGCCATTACGTCCGCCAGGCTGCAGACGGCGCCACGCCTTACGACATCGAGAACGACCCCGACCTGCTCGTCACATGGGAGGAGAGCGGGAACGAGGCCGCGACCAGAACCTCCTCGCCACCAGCGCCGCAGACACAGGCCGATTTCGAGCGCTGGCTGCTCGACATGGCGGACGCCTTCAAGCACTGTGTGGAGGAGAACGCCCTCTGGCGAGTCTTGTGGGACGACGAGTTGCGCCACCCCCGCAAGGAGAGCATCGTCCAAGTCGTCGCCAGGTCGGTCTGGCTGCACTACTGCCACGCCAGCAACATCGACGTCAGCAGAGAAGCGCAATGCGGGCGCGGCCTGGTCGACTTCAAATTCTCCCAGGGATTCCAGATGCGCGGGCTCCTAGAGGTCAAGCTCATGTCCAACGCCAACATCAAACACGGGGCCGACGCGCAGCTCCCCGCGTATATGAAGGGCGAAGAGGCGTTCTTCGGGATCTACCTCTGCGTCGGCTACACAGACGACGAGCTTTCCGATGAGAACAAACAAGCCGTCGCGGACACCTGCGCTGCGCGGAGCCGGGGCGACGCGATCCGCATCGTCCCGGTGTTCGTGGACGCGAGCCCCAAATCCCCGGCCTCGAAGCCAACCGCCGTGCACGCTCCTCGCTGACCTCAATCGCGCCGTGAGCAGCGCGAAACCCGCATTGCTGGCCAAATGTTCACAAGAGCAAGCCTGCTCGCGCGTGTCACGCGCAACGGGCCAGGACGGTCGTAACGTGCGTGTCAGCGGGACAGCTGCGCGCACACTGCTGTCCCGCAATGCCGGAGGGCGGGCAGCCGCGAGAAGAGCGCCAAGGGTGCTCTTCCCGAGTCCGGGATAGCGGCCCCGCTGTCCGTGCCTCTCCGCGCCTGGCGTGTCGCACCGATCCGCCCGGCGCGTTCGTAGTGTGCGTGCCAGCGGGGCCGTTGCGTCCGCGAGGCGGCCGATCCGACACTCAACTGACATAGAGGGATCATGGGTCCAGACCTCGCGGCGCGGCGGCCGCCCCGTCCCGTCCAACTGCCCGACGGCGCGGACACGCTCCTCACTGCCAGCGAGGCCGCGGCGTTCTTCGGCAAGCAGGCGCAGACCGTCCGCGCGTGGGCGCTGCGGGGCAAACTCCAGCCAGCGGGCTTGACCGAGCGGCGCGAGTACCTGTACCGGGTGCGCGACCTCGCCCAAGCCGCCCGCGACCGACGCAGGCGCGAACAGGTGAACAGCGTCAGCCAGCTTCTAGGGGAGGCCAGTCCTCCGGGAAAAGCTCTGGCTCGTAAGACTGCATGACAGGGTGTCCGCGCTCGTCGAATTCCCTGATGTACGCGCTTTCGAGCATGAGCGTTTCGAACTTGTCTGACGTTCTGACCATCGAACGCCAAAGCTGGAAACCTCTGACCTCGCCGAGATCGACCCATTCAGTGACTCGCGTCAGCCCGAACTCGCGGATCATCCAATCCGCAGCGGTCACCCCCAGCTCGTCTGTGGTCAGATCCATCAACGGCGTGATGTTGCGGTCCTCGTCAAGAACCCACCTCTGCTGGTCGCTCGGGTAGAGGCTGACTACTCCACGAGGCCGCCCGCCCCATGTCGTGTACGTCGACGCTAACGCGAACAACAGCTCATCTGCGGGCACCCCAACATTATGCGTCAGCTCCGCCACTCAAACAATCTGGAACGGCGCTCAGAGAGGAGGCTGTGCTGGTGCGCTGGATCTATGACCTCCTCGCAGAGCGATCGCGCGAGGCTCAGGTCGCTGTGGAACAGACGGAGAAGAGGGCTGCGTGAAGAACCTGCACCGGCTGGAGTTGAGCCTGAACGTCAAGACCGGGCTCGGGAAAGTGCGCCTCGACGGGCACGAGCTGCTCGTCCCCGCCGACTCCGATATCACCATCGCGACCGGGCCCGGCGAAGCAGCACGGCTCACCCTAACGATCCTCGCCGAACACACCAGCCTGCGATTCACCGACCAGCACTGAACGGACCCCGTCATGGACACAACCGGCACACTCGCGCTCGTCGCCCTGCTGCTCGCCATCGGCACGCTCATAGAGGCCGTCATGCTCAACCAGCTCGTCAAACAGATCAGGCAACGCTTGGAGCGCGTCAAGCGACTGCAAGACCTCGCTGCAGCAAGGCGCTGACACACAACCCGGCACCGGGGCTGGCATCATGGGGCTATGGCACGCACCTGGCTGTCGATCCAAGTGACCCTCGTGGAGGGGCGCGGCGAGTTCTACTGGCCCCGGCCCGGACGGGTCTTCGCCGCAGCGCGCTCGCACACCTTCCTCCAGCTCGCGCAGTCCGTGGACCTGGCGTTCGCGCGCTGGGACCGGGGCCACCTGCACGCCTTCGACCTTCAAGACGGCACACGGATCGGTGTCCCCGAGGCGGACGTGTTCGCGGAGGGACTGCTCGACGGCGAGGCCGTCAAACTCTCCAGGCTCGCGCTCGGCGAGCGGTTCGCGTACGAGTTCGACTTCGGCGACCGCTGGACCCACCTCTGCGAAGTCGCCCCCGAGAAGATCGACCCTCTCGACGAGTTCGCCACGACCCCGCTCTCGCCCGCCCCGTACTGGGGATGGGGCGAGATCCCCGACCAGTACGGGCGGCGCTTTGACAGCGACGACGGAGAGAGCAAAATCCCACCGGACCCGGAACGCAAAGACCTCCCGCCGCTGCGGCCCTGGTGGGGCGACCAACGCAGATCAAAGCGCCGCTAACGCCGGAATGTTCACAACCCGCGCCTCGCGCGGGCGTGTCACGCCGACCCCGCTGTGGTGGTCGTAACGTGCCTGTCAGCAGGACAGCTGCGCCCGGAGAACGGGTCAGGCGACTCGCCTCTTTGCGCATCGCCCGAAGGGGTCGTCGCAGGGCATGTGGTGCTCCACTGGCGGCGGTGACGGGTCGAGTGCCCCCATGCCCTGTTCGTAGAGGCGGTACAGGGCCAAGGCTGCCAGCGCCCAAAGCGCGAGTTTCCACAGCAACTCGTATTTGGCACCGCCAAACCACCCTCGTGTCGCGTAAACGGTCCCGAGCCAGATCGTGGCAGCCAACGCGCCGCAGACCCAATGCGCCGCGACGCGGAACAAGTCAAAAAGATCCATCGTCTCCGATACCTTCAGTCGACATCTGGCTCCAACGCCCCTCCGCGACTGGGCTAAACAGCGCCAACGCCTTGCTCCACCAATTCTTCCGCCTAGGCGGCGCTGGGACAAGGTGACGTTTCAAAGGCGCGAACTTCAACCGAAACTGCTCGTTCGAATGCTCCCAGGCATCGCTGTACGGATCGTCGTCCCATAAGTCGCGCTCAAGCGCGCTGGCCCTATCGCGCTGCTGGCCCCGCCGCTCCTGCTCCCCGCATGTGATCCAATACCTGAACTTGGCCCGTTCCTCGTCCGGATCGCTCAATTCGGACAGTGCTGAGGGCGGTATAGCGGTTTTGCAGAATTCCCGCAGCTCACGCCGCGAATCTGGATACTCCCCGCAGTACAGGCCGATATTTCCGGTCCATTCGCTCTGATGCCACTCCGCGTAGTAGCCAGCGGGATTGCTCGATTCGTAAAAATCCGCCCGCTCCGACTTCGCGTCGCAGTCGGCGTGGCACGGGCCGATGTGATACCACCCGTACTGCGGTGCTCTGACTTTGACTACCCAGAACGGGGAGCCGATCATCGACACATGCCCTTTGAGCTCTTGCGGCTCTTTGGACCAGTTGCTGTGATACTGCTCTGGCTTGCTGCGCTCCACTTTGTCGCAGCGGAAAAGGATGTCGTACCAGCCATCCTCGATTTCCCTGTAATACCTCCTTCCGCAAAGGTCGAAGATGGTCTCGAAATCAGTTGCCCACTCTTCGGGGAGCCTCTCG
The DNA here is from genome assembly GCF_000092825.1 of Segniliparus rotundus DSM 44985. Classification (NCBI taxonomy): domain Bacteria; kingdom Bacillati; phylum Actinomycetota; class Actinomycetes; order Mycobacteriales; family Segniliparaceae; genus Segniliparus; species Segniliparus rotundus. Next base: position 2,389,642 of record NC_014168.1, read on the forward strand.
TAGCCGATATCGGCGTCAGCCTGCGCAGACCGGATGAGATAGTCCACCACCACGCCCGAAGCCATGTACCCGGAAGGGTCCCAATGGATGGGCGCTCCTCCGTCCGCGAGCAGCGCGCCAGGGTCAACGATCAGGTTCTCCACATTACCGGCGAGGTACACCGAAATGCCCGGAGCCTGCCCCGCCCACCAGACCACTCTGCGGTTGTCCCAGTGATCGGTTTGACCGACCTTCGAAGACATCCCACCGCAGACCGCGCGCACCCGGACTTTGACGTAGTCGTCGCTCCTAGCTTTGTTTGGTTCGCGAATCCATCCGCGCTCTTGAAGGCGATCCGTGAAACGTTGCAGCAACACCAAGGGCCGGTCTTTCAACGGCGCGGGCTGCGACTGCTGCTCTCGCCCTTTGACTACAACTTTCGCATTGACAGAGGTGGACCCTTTGCTCGACGACACTTCGTGCACGTCGATTCCAACATGGTCGACGTAGCTCAAGACTTTGCCCATCGACCGGTACTTCAGCAGGGGATTGCCCAGAACACGGAGGTCGACGTCCTTGGGCACGGCCATCCATCTATTGATGGAAAGCGCCGCGATCTCAGCCTCCCGCTGCGCACGAAGAGAGGCGGAATCCTCAAAGGGTTGCATCACCCACTGCATGCGTAGATGCTACGCCCGCATCACATAGAAACCATGCAAGAGCGCCATGTCGCGCGGCGCACGCGAATCGGCTCATGGAGGCCACGTATGCCCTGGTCGGCCCGGCGTGTGCAGCGCCGCCCGTTGCCGCACAAACAGCGCGCCGCGTGTTGGAGCGTGATTCGCACCGCTGCCAGTTGCGCCACCCAGGCTGCCTCGTTCACGCTACGGAGGTCGACCATGTCACACCGGTCGCGGAGGGCGGCTCGGACCATGACAGCAACCTGCGCGCCGCCTGCACTGAGTGTCACCGCGTGAAATCGCAGGCTGAGGCGCTGCGCGGGCGGCTGCGGGCGTACCGGGCCAAGCGGCTCGGGTTCGCGGGGCATCCGGGGCTGCGCTGAATTTCTCGCCCCCAAACGGCCCGTGCGGCGTTTTCCTGGGTTTCTGGCGATCTTTGCCGACCTGGGGCGGGTTGGGGGCGCTGGGGCGCCCTGGGGGGCTCCCCTCCCCCCTCGAAGCCTCGTCGGAGGGCTCGAAGGCGCTCCGGTCGAGTACGGGTCTGGGCCTCGGAATTCCGAAGCCGCCCGAAACGTGACCTTAAGCTCTCGCGCCACTGTTTTCCCAGCTTGGAGAACCTTTTTGCGCAGAGGTAGAGTGCCTCGATGAGCAGGAACAGGCAAGACTGGGGCGTGCGGGAGGGGGCGCGATGCCGGTCGTGATCGACGGGCGCGAGCCCTCCACAGCGGTGCGCGAGCGCCTCGCCGCGGAGGGACGACCGACACATTTGGCGTTCTCCGGGAGCAAGGACTCCACAGCGGCGGCCCTGGCGCTGCGCGAGGCTGGCGTGCCGTTCGTGATGGCCCACTGAACCGCCCCGGGTTTAGTGCAGGCTTGATCTCCCCGGAAGGATGGGAGTCATGTCAACAACATCAAAGAGGCCGACGCCGAGGAAGTATCCGCCGGAGTTGCGCGAGCGGGCTGTGCGGCTGGTGCGCGAGGCGCGGGAGCAGGAGCCCGATTTGTCGGTCGAGTCGGTGTCTTGTCGTTCGGGTCGGCATCGCGCCGGATCGCCAAGCTCGTGGGGGTGCATCCGGACACGCTCAGGGACTGGGCGACGCGTGCGGAGGTCTACACAGGGGTGAGGACTAGTGTGACGACGGCGGAGTCGTCACGTGTCAAGGAGCACGGGTGAAGATCGCCCCGTCCGGGTATTACGCGGCGAAGAAGCGACCGCCCTCTGCCCGCGCGGCGCGAGACGAGGAGCTGAAAGCTGTGATCGGCGAGGTCTTCCACGAACGCTTGAAAGGCAGGGGCCTGGCCGGCGCCCGCAAGGTCTGGCATTTGCTCAAACGAAACGGCCATCGGGTCGCCAGCTGCACGGTCGAGCGTTTGATGCGCGAGCTCGGACTGAAAGGGGCGATGCGGGGCGAGCCGGTCCGCACCACACGACGAGACGAGACGATTCTGCTCCCAGGCCGCCAGACCTGTTGAACCGCGAGTTCCACGCGGACCGGCCGAACCAGTTGTGGGTGGTGGACTTCACCTACGTCCCGACCTGGTCGGGCATGGGGTTCGCCGCGTTCGTCACCGACGTCTACTCGCGCAGGATCGTCGGGTGGCGTGTCGCCTCCCGGATGCCCGTCGAACTCCCGTTGGACGCGTTGGAGATGGCCCTGTGGGTCCGCGAACGCGCGGGCGAGAGCACGGAAGGGCTCGTGCATCACAGCGACGCAGGGTCGCAATACACCGCCATCCGCTACGCCGAGCGCCTCGCCGACACGGGCGCCCTCGCGTCCATCGGGACGGTCGGCGACTCCTACGACAACGCCCTCGCCGAGTCCTGCATCGGCCTCTAAAAGCGCGAATGCGTCCGACACGATGGCCCGTTCCGCACGGTGGACGAACTCGAGCTCGCCACACTCTCCTGGGTCTGGTGGTTCAGCGAACACCGCATCCACTCCAGAATCGGCGACATTCCCCCATCGAGCTCCAACCCGCCTCCTGATTCCCACGAGCAACCGGAATCAAACCCGGTTCAGGTCACGCCCTGCACTAAACCCGGGGCGGTTCAGAAACGAGTCCGTACGGATGTGGGACCAATGGCACGCGACGGAGGACCAAAGGCGCTATGCGAAACATGGCCTCCGAACGACGATTGGATAAGAGCGTGCCAGACAGGCATACTCATGAAAGGACGAAGACATGAGCATCGCAACCCCCACCCGCAGCGACCATGACATTAAGACTGAGGTCCAAGACGAACTCGAGTGGACTCCTGAGCTGGACGCCGCCGGAGTCGGAGTGGCGGTCGGCGACGGGGTCGTCTCGCTGTCCGGCGAGGTCGACAACTACTCCGCCCGGATCGCCGCCAAGCGCGCCGCCCTGCGCGTCCGCGGCGTCACGGCCATCGTCGACAACGTGAGCGTGCATCCGAGTTCGAGTTCATCGCTCACCGAGACCGATATCGCCAAAGAAGTCGAATACGCGCTGAGGTGGGCGGGCAACGTCCCAGACGCGGTCAAGGCCGAGATCCGAGGCCACGACGTGATCCTGACCGGCCAGGTGACGTGGGACTTCCAGCGCCAGGCCGCTCAGCGCGCTGTGCAGCACCTCACCGGTGTGCATTTTGTGAACAACCTGATCGCCCTGACCCCTCGGGTATCGGTGTCGGACACCAAAGAGCGCATCCGGAACGCGATCACCCGCAACGCCCAACTTGACGCGAACACCATCAACGTCGCCGTGTCTGACAACCAGGTCACCCTCACCGGAACCGTACGGTCCTGGGCGGAGAAACAGGAAGCCGAGCGTGCGGCATGGGCGTCTTCTCATGTCAGCGGCGTGCATGACCAGATCGTGGTGCAGATCTCCTGATCTTGCCCGCGAAGGACGCGCGACCCCGGCCCCCAGGGCCGGGGTCGCTGTCTGGCCCTGGGACAGCGATGGCGGTTACGCCGAATACCCCACGGTGCCAGCAGCCTTCGCCGACCGCCTGCCAGCTGGCTACGCCGCCGCAGAACTCGCGCCGCGTTGGCGACAGGCGCCTACTGAGCCCATCGAAACCATCGGGCAGCGCCAGCTTGTTCGCCCCTGTCGGCGATCTCGTGCCGGTCGCGATGCGAGCCCTCGACCGAGACGGCGTCCTGCCGATCGCAGGCATCTACCTCTGCGAGGTGCCCTCGCTGAACTACGCGCGAGAGCTGTTCTACGAACGCGAGATCCGCAGCGTCACTGCCAATGCCCGCGCGGACGGCGAGGCCTTTAGCCTCTCGGGTTCGGGTAGTTCGCCTATTGTGGGCGCTTCGCGTGGCCGGGTTCACTGGTGTGGCCAGCAAGCCCAGCACGAGCTGGGCACCGGCCAACAGGAAGAGACGATCATGACATCGCTATTGCCGCGCCCCCAGGTATTGTTCCCGAACGTGGCCGACTGGTTCGACCACGCGAGGTCGTTCGGCGGGAACAATCTCCTCCGCATCGAAGAGTGCGACCACAAGAACAAGTACGTCGTGCGCGCGGAGCTGCCCGGGGTCGATCCGGAGAAACATGTGCACGTCACCGTGCACGGCAAGGTGCTCACCGTCACTGCAGAACGCGAAGCGTCTCACAAGGACTCCCGGCACAGCGAATTCCACTACGGATCGTTCAGCCGCTCGGTGAACCTGCCAGTAGGAGCCGACACGTCGGACGTGTCCGCGAAGTACACGGACGGGATTCTGGAAGTCACTGTGCCCGTTCAGCAACGGCAAGAAGACCAAGCGAAACAGATCAAGATCGCGACAGACTAACTCTGCGGTTGCGGGGCCGAAGGCACGGCGCCTTCGGCCCCGCAACCGATCGGCAAGGCCCGCAACCCGGCAACTACGGCTCGAGAGTTTCCGTCGCGTGGATCGTGGTTTCCGCCGTCATGGCTGTCGAACTCGGATGTGCCGGGTGGCTTGGGTCGCCGGGCACTATGGGGCGAAAGTCCCCGGGAGGAGCCCCGTTCGACTCTATCCTGTGAACGCTCATGGGAGGATCATTCGGCTATGCGTGTGATTGCTGTGAACCCCGGCTCCTCGAGTGTGAAACTCGCCGTCGTAGAAGAAGGAGAGCGCACCCTCCAGAACGTCACGTGCGACCCATCGGCTGAGGCTGTGGAAGGCCCGCTCAAGGGGTTGGCCGCCCAATGGCGCCTTGACGCGGTGGGGGTGCGATTCGTGCACGGCGGGAGGTGTCGAGAGCCGCTCCTGCTCGACGAGCAGGAGCGCAGCAGGTTGGCGGAACTCACATGGATGGCTCCGCTGCACCAGCCGTTGTCGCTCGCGCTCGCGGACCTCGCGGCTCGGACGTTCCAGCTTCCCGTCGTGGCGTGCTTCGACACCGCGTTTCACGCCCAACTCCCCGAGGCGGCCGCGCGCTACGCCCTCCCGAGAGCCTGGACGAAAGAGTACGGGCTGCGCCGCTACGGGTTCCACGGGCTGTCCTGCGCGTACGCGCAGCGCAGGACAGCCGACCTGCTCGCCGCGGCTTCAGAAGAGTTGCAGCTGGTGTGCTGCCATATCGGCGCGGGAGTCTCGGTGACCGCTATCAAGGACAGGCGCAGCGTCGACACGTCGATGGGCTTCACGCCGTTGGAGGGGACGGTGATGTCCACTCGCTCCGGCAGCGTCGACCCAGGACTGCTGCTGCATCTGCTCGGCACGGGGGTCACGGACACGGCTGGGATGAACGAAACTCTCGAGCGCTCCAGCGGGCTGGCCGGAATGACCGGCACCAGCGGCGACCTGCGCAAGGTGCTCGCCTTGCGAGCAGCTGCTGACCCGGACGCGACGTTGGCGGTCGATGTGTACCTGCACCGGCTTCGCCGCGAGATCGCTGCGGCGGCGGCTTCGCTGGGCCGCCTGGACGCGCTGGTGCTCACCGGCGGCGTTGCAGAGCACGAGCCGGACCTGATGGGGGAGCTGCTGAGCGATCTCGGCGTGTTGGGGATCCATGTCGAACAGGCGGCGTTGCGCGCCTCCGGGGACAGAGTCGTGAGCCCCTTGGGCGCTTCCCCGCGAGTGCTGATGCTCGCCGCTCGTGAAGAGCTGGAAATCGCGCGGCAGGCCGAGCTCGTGGTCCTGAGGGCGCAAGTCCCCGCGACAAGTGACTTTCGGCCGTAGTCGCGCGGCCCCGAATGCAATAGCGTCGAAATCACCGAGAAACTCGGACGGACACCCGAGATCAGGAGAGCACAATGCGGGCTCGAGACATCATGAGCAGCCCGGTCGTCGTCGTGACCCCGGACATGCCGGTCCATGAGGCGACGGCGCTGTTGGCCGGTCGGGGATTCACCTCGCTGCCGGTGGTCGACAAAGACGGCAACCTCGTCGGCGTGGTCGGCGAGCACGAGCTGATGCGCGCACAGCCGTCTCTGCGCGACCGGCCGGTCGTCTCGACCGTCGAATCCGTGATGCGGCCGTGCACGACCGGCGTGAACGCGGCCAGCACCGCAGCGCAGCTCGCGGCGGTGCTGGCCGAAGAGGGAAGGCGGAGCGTCCCTGTCCTGCAAGGCTCTCAGGTGATCGGCGTCGTCACCCGCCGCGATCTGCTCAAAGCGCTCTCCCGCGCGGATTGGGCGATCATGAGCGACATCCGCGAGCGATTATCCGTTTACCGCGGTGTAGAGGGCTGGGTCGTCGAGCTGCACGACGGAGTCGTCGGGGTCGAAGGCGATTTCGACAACGTGGCAGAGAGAGCCATGGTCGCTGGACTCGTCGAGTCGGTGCCCGGTGTGACCAGTGTGAGCCTCGTCGAACGCTGAAGACCAACGACCAATACCCCCTGGACGAAGAACATCGAAGGAGATCAGGAAATGAGCACCACCGAAAAGTCAGCGATCCTCGTGGGAGTCGACGGATCCGTTGCGGCAACCCTCGCGGTCAAGTGGGCGGCGAGCGAAGCGGCTCGCCGCAATGCGCCGCTGCACTTCGCCCACGCCGTGGATTACGCAGGCATTGCCTCCGGCTTCAACCTCGCCTTCTCCCAGAGCTTCTTTGACGCGATGGAGGACGACAGCAAGGCCTTCCTGGCGGAAGCCGAACGGGAGGCCCGTTCGGTCGCCCCGGACGTGCGGGTCAGCGTCGAACAGTTGGCCGGACCCCCGGTGACGGCGCTCGTCGAATCATCGAAGCACGCATTGCTCACCGTGGTCGGAGCGAGGGGCAGCGGTGGTTTCGCCGAGCTGATCGCCGGGTCGATGCCCATCGCGCTCGCCGCCCGAGGGCATAGTCCCGTGGTGGTCGTGCGCCCGCCCGTCGGCGGCGGAGCGCTGACCCAGCCGAGCGGCGACCATGCCCCGTCTGCTGCCGGCCCAGTGGTGTTGGGCGTGGACGGCTCACCGGCCAGCGAAGAGGCTATCGCATGGGCTTTCGAAGAGGCCTCGTTCCGGCACGCGGAGCTCGTCGCGATGCACGCCTGGGCCGAGCTGCCTTCTCCGAGCATTTACACGTACGGGACCGAATATATCGAAGACTGGGACGACGCCAAGAACCGGCACGAGGAGATCCTCGCCGAACGGCTGGCCGGTTGGCAGGAGAAGTACCCCGACGTGCGCGTGCGCCGAGAGGTCGTCAGCTGGTCGCCGAAAGAGACGTTGATCCGGCATTCGCAGAAAGCCCAGCTCGTCGTGGTCGGCAGTAGGGGCCGGGGCGAATTCGCGAGCGTGCTGCTTGGCTCGGTGAGCCACGCGCTGATACACCACGCGGCCTGCCCTGTCCTCATCGTCCACCCGTGCGCCTCCCCTCACGGGAACAGGCCATGACCACTCTTGCCGTTGACCCGCCCGCCGCAGAACGATCTGCGGGGCAGCCGCTCACCCCGGAGCGGCTGCGGCAAGTCGACGCGCAATGGCGCGCGGCGAACTACCTGACCGTGGGCCAGATCTACCTCATGGGCAATCCGCTGCTGCGCGAGCCCCTGAGTCCTGAGCAGATCAAACCCCGGCTGCTGGGGCATTGGGGCACCTCCCCGGGCCTGAACTTCGTCTACGCCCATCTCAACCGGGCCATCGTCGAACATGGGTCGAACCTGATGTACGTGATCGGACCGGGCCACGGGGGTCCGGCGTTGTTCGCGAACACCTGGCTCGAAGGCAGCTACAGCGAGGTGCGGCCCGACATCCCCCGGAACGAAGAAGGCATGCGGACGCTGTTCCACGAGTTCTCCTTCCCAGGCGGGGTCCCGAGCCATGTGGCTCCAGAGGTGCCCGGGTCTATTCATGAGGGCGGCGAGTTGGGGTATTCCTTGGCGCACGCCTACGGCGCAGTGCTCGACAATCCGGACCTGGTCACGGCCTGCGTGGTCGGCGACGGGGAGGCGGAGACCGGACCGCTCGCCACGAGCTGGCACGCGAACAAGTTCCTCGACCCCGCGCACGACGGCGCGGTGTTGCCGATCCTGCACCTGAACGGTTACAAGATCGCGAACCCCGCAGTGCTCGCCCGAATCCCAAAGGGGGAGCTCGACGCGTTGCTGCGCGGCTACGGCCACGACCCGATCCACGTGGAGGGCTCCGACCCGGCGGTGCTGCACCAGCAGATGGCCGCCGCGCTGGACGAGGCGCTCGGCAGGATCCAGACCTTCCAGTTCCTCGCGCGCTTCGGCAGGCCGGCGACGCACGAGAGCGACCGCCCGGCGTGGCCGATGATCGTGCTGCGCACCGCCAAGGGCTGGACCGGGCCCGCGCAGGTGGGCGGAGTCCCGGTGGAGGGCACATGGCGCGCTCACCAGGTCCCCTTGCCCGGGGTCCGGGAGAACGCCGCGCATCTGCGACAGCTGGAGGCGTGGATGCGCTCATACCGCCCCGAGGAGTTGTTCGACGCGTGTGGCAGCCCTGCGCCGGACGTCGTCGCGTTAATCCCCTCCGGCGGGGCGCGCATGGGCTCCAACCGGCACGCCAACGGCGGGCGGATCCTGCGCCCGCTCGAACTCCCCGAGCCGGGGGAGTTCTCCGTCGCGGTCGGCAGTCCGGGCGGGAGATGCGCGGAGCCGACCAGGCAATTGGGCAAATACTTGCGGGCGGTGATGGAGCGCAACGCCGCCGAGAGGAACTTCCGGCTGTTCGGACCGGACGAGACCGCGTCGAACCGGCTCGACGACGTGTATACCGTCACCGACAAGCAGTGGAACGCGCAGACTGTCTCAACCGACGAGCACCTCGCCCACGACGGTCGGGTGCTGGAAGTGCTCTCCGAGCACCTGTGCCAAGGCTGGTTGGAGGGCTACCTCCTAACTGGCAGGCACGGGCTCCTCTCCTGCTACGAGGCGTTCGCCCACATCGTGGACTCGATGGTCAATCAGCACGCCAAATGGTTGAAAGTGTCCAAAGAGCTGCCGTGGCGTGCGCCGATCGCCTCGCTCAACTACCTGATCACCTCGCACGTTTGGCGCCAAGACCACAACGGGTTCTCCCATCAGGACCCGGGTTTCATCGACCATGTGGCGAACAAACGCGCCGAGGTGGCCCGGATCTACCTCCCGCCGGACGCGAACACGCTGCTGTGCGTCGCGGCGCACTGTTTGGCCAGCCGCGACTACATCAACGTGATCGTGGCGGGGAAGAACGACGCCCCCGTGTGGCTGACCGCCGAAGAAGCCGCGTTGCACTGCGCGCGGGGTGCCGGAGTCTTCGAATGGGCCTCCAACGACGCGGACGGCGAGCCAGACGTGGTCTTGGCCTGCGCGGGCGACGTGCCCACCGTCGAGGTGCTCGCCGCCGTCTCGATCCTGCGCGAGCGCCTGGCGGATCTGAGAGTCCGGGTGGTGAACGTGGTGGACCTTTTCCGGCTGCAACCCGCCGACCAGCACCCGCACGGGATGCCCGACCAAGAGTACGACGCCCTGTTCACCGCCGACAAGCCGGTGATCTTCGCCTTCCACGGCTACCCTGCGCTCATCCACCGGCTGACGTACCGTCGCGGCGGACACAGCAACCTGCATGTGCGCGGATACTTGGAGGAGGGCACCACGACCACGCCCTTCGACATGCTGGTGCTCAACAAGGCCGACCGCTTCCAGCTCGTCATCGACGTCGTGGACCGCGCCCCTGAACTGCGCAGTCCTGAATTGAGCGAACGAGCTGCGCAGCTGCGGCAGGACATGCAGGGCGCGCACCAGCGGCATCGGGCATGGATCCGCGCGCACGGCGAAGACCTGCCCGACGTGCGAGAATGGACGTGGCATATGAAAGGAGGCAGCGCGTGATAACCGTGTTCCTCGTCGACGACCACGAGATGATCCGTCGCGGCGTGGCCGACCTTCTGGAGGAGACCGAGGGGTTGACCGTGATCGGCCAAGCCTCGACGGTCGCCGAAGCGCTCACGCGGATACCCGCGTTGCGACCGGACGTCGCGGTGCTCGACGTGCGCCTTCCCGACGGCAACGGCGTCGAGCTGTGCCGGGGCTTGCGTTCGACGCTGCCGGAGCTGCACTGTCTGATGTTCACCTCTTTCACCGACGAGCACGCCATGCTGGACGCGGTCATGGCAGGCGCGAGCGGCTATGCCATCAAAGACATCAAAGGGATGGAACTGGTCTCAGCGGTGCGCTCCGTCGGCGCGGGCCGATCCCTGCTCGACAGCCGGGTCACGACGGCACTCGTGAACCGGCTGAGAGCGGCTGCGGACAAGCACTCCCCCCTCGTCAGGCTCACCGAACAGGAGCGCGTGCTCCTCGACCTGATCGGCGAAGGGCTGACCAACCGACAGATCGCCCAGCGGATGTTCCTCGCGGAAAAAACCATTAAAAACTACGTGTCTCGGCTGCTCACAAAACTCGGCCTGGACCGACGCACCCAAGCGGCGGTGCTGGTCACGAAGCTCCACGACGAATCACAGCCATCTGTGACGGATTAGGGCTCCTGCGCCATCAGCAAACCTGATGATTAGATTTCTGTCACAATGGAACGATGACAGGCCGCCAAAATCCGACTGCTAGCCGGTCTGAGTGACCGAGGGGCTCGGCCAGCTGCAATTGCGCGAGCTGCTCGCCGAAGTCCAAGAGCGGATCGAGCAGATCGTCGCCAACACGCGGAACCGGATGGAAGGCCTGTTCGAGGCTGTTGTCGCAGTGAGCTCCGGACTCGAGTTCGACCTGACGCTGCGGCAGATCGTGCGAGCCGCGATCAAGCTGGTGGGCGCCGAACACGGAGCACTCGGGGTGCTCGGACCCGACGGGATGCTGACGGAGTTCGTGCACGAGGGGATCGACGAGGAGGCGCGGAAGCTGATCGGGCCGCTTCCCACCGGGCGAGGAATGCTCGGCGCGATGGCGGAAGGGTCCAAGACGCAACGGCTCGTGGATATCGCCGCGCACCCCGCATCTATCGGATTCCCGGCGAACCATCCGTCGATGAGCACTTTCCTCGGTGTGCCGGTCAAAGTTCGCGGTGAGGTCTTCGGCCGGCTGTACTTGACCGGGAAGAAGGACGGCCAGCAGTTCACCAAGGACGACGAAGTGGTCGTCCGAGCACTGGCGGTCGCGGCTGGGATCGCGGTGGAGAACGCTCGCCTCTACGAGGAGGCCCGCAGACGCCAGCAGCAGCTGCGAGCGTCGGCCGAAGTCACCGCCGAGCTGCTCGGCGGAACCGCCCCTGCCCAGGTGCTGCGCCTCATCGCCTCTCGGGCGGCAGAGCTCGTGGACGCCGATCACGCGTTGATCGCGTTGCCGCGTGGCGCCGCCCAACCGGCACACACCGCCGAACTCGCCGTCGCCGTGCACATCGGACCATGCGCGCACGAGATGACTGGCATGACGATCCCCGTCGACCGCTCCGTCCCTGGGGCGGTGTTCTGCGACCGGACTCCGCGCAACGTGCCAGAACTCGCCCTTGGCCTTCCTGACGGGAAAGTTGTGACGCTCGGCCCGGCATTGGCGCTGCCGCTGCGCGCTGGCGAATCGACGGCGGGGGTGCTGCTCCTCATCCGCGACGCTGGCGGCGCGGGGTTCGACATGGAGCAGCTGGACATTGGCGCGTCCTTCGCCGAACAGGCCGCGCTCGCGTTGGAGCAGGCGGAAATCCGCTCCGCAAAACACGAGTTAGAGATGCTCGCCGATCGCGACCGGATCGCCCGCGATCTGCATGACCACGTCATCCAACGCCTGTTCGTCATCGGTTTGGGCATGCAGAGCACCCACCGCCGCGCCGCGAAAACCCCAGCTGTCGCGGAACGGCTGACCGAGCATATCGACCGAATCCACGAGGTCATCGAGGAGATCCGGACCGCGATCTTCGACTTGCACACAGCAGGCGACGGGGTCGCGTTGCGAGTTGTGCTGCACAAAGCCATCGCCGAGCTCACCGGGGACAGCGCGCTGCGGGTCGCGGTGCGAATGGCAGGACCGCTGGACGTGGTGCCCGAGGAGATCGCGGTCCACGCCGAGGCCGTGGTGCGCGAAGCGGTGACCAACGTGCTGCGGCACGCCGGGGCCACCGAGCTGTCGATCACCGTCACGGTCGGCGGCGACTTCGTCATCGACGTCGCAGACAACGGCAAGGGCGTCCCCGAGGTCGTCGCCCGCAGCGGACTGCACAACCTGGCGGACCGCGCGAGCGCATGCTGCGGGAGCCTCGCCGTCACGAGGCTTCAGACGGGGGGCACGCGGCTGGTGTGGACCGCTCCGCTACCGTGAGGGCACGTAGCCGCGCGAGCAATGGCGATCAGGGACGAGTCCGCCTAATTCGGCGGGATAGCGAGCCAGCGCGGCAGGGGATAGCTGCCGAACGCGCTGATCACCGTCATCTTGATCCCGGCGACGACGAGCACCCAGAGCAGTACTTGTTTCCCAACCGAGATCTCCCCTGGCAGGAAAACCGCGCCGGTGAGCAGCATTAGGGCGCTGCAGATCAACCAGCTGAACCGCTCCACAGGCGTGATCCGCACGATTCGGAGCAGTGGAGGCTTGTGACTGCTTGTTTTTGTGTCGACCATGCTCGTGCCTTTCTTTGTCGATGACAAGAACATCGTGTTGTAGATGACAAGACCATCGTGCGCTGTTACGCCGCTGCGCTATAGGGCCAAAAGTCATCGGGCGCAGTCCTTTCGGCCCAAGGGTTCGCGCCCCGACGGTTGGCACGGCGCGATCCTGTCCGCACCTGGCGCAATCGGGCATGTGAGTGGACTGCATGCCATGACGCGAATCTTGTTGGCCATGATGCGCCAGGTCGACGGCGTCGCCTTCTCGGAGCGAGTATGTGGCCGCTGCGGCGCGCACTTCCACATGGACGCGCTTGCCATGAAAACCGACCGTGAGAAACCCGCCGTCAACCGCAGCCGTTGCCCTGGAACGAGGTTTGCCGCCACCGCGAACCGGCGAGATCCGGGGAGCTTTCTGTAGCGGACGTCGAACGGCTCGTCGTCGACACGCAGACGGATCAATTTCCCGTTGGTGACGTTGACGACAGTCTGCCCGGACTCCGGATATCCGTACTCGGCTTCGGCGTAGGGCAGCCACCGTAGCTCGTACACCCCTCCCAGATAGGAGCCGGGCAAACCATGAGGTTCTCCCTCGTCGAAGTTCCCACGCCAGCCGATATGCCTGTTGGCGAGGGCGAACACCGGCTCTGTCTGCGCCAACACGTCCAGATCGAGCTGGGTTTCCCGCACTCGCCATGGCGCGACCTCGAACGCCGGGTGCTCGATCATGCCGAGCACAGCAGATCTGCTAAATCTGCGACGACGATGTCCGCGCCACAAGCGCGCAACCGCCTCGCCTGGCCCGACCGGTCAAACCCGACGACACGGTTCACCCCGACGACAAAAGCGAACCCGCCCTCTCGGCCAGCGGAAAAACCGGCGAACGTGTCTTCGAACACGGTGGCGGCGGACGGTGGGGCTCCGAGCATGCGCGCGGCGGTGAGGTAGGTGTCGGGGGACGGTTTGCCCCGCAGTCCGGGGCTGCGGGCGACGTTCCCGTCGACCAGGTTGAAGGGAACGAAACGCTCGCCCGTGCACACGGACCGCGCCCGCAAATATTCGTCCAACATCTCCCGCCACGCTTCTGCGTGCATTGACTCGTTACGTGTGAGCATGCCGTCTATTTTGAAGAGGCAGACCCGGGCGGGACTGGGCAGGCCGAGCGAGGACGAATAGCTTCCATCGGGAGGCGTGGTCACGGGAGGCATGGTTGCATTCCCATTCACATCTGCCGCGCAGCTTGTTGGCCTGCCACGAGCGCCGCAGCTGTCTCCGCTGACAGGTCCACCTGATGGCGGCGTAGAAACTCGAATGTCACGCGCGGACCGTCCACGCAGTCGAATGTTCTGTTCATCGCGTCAGCGGGAAGCAGGGCCGCGTATTGCTTGAGGCCCCTGAGGGCGTCCGTTGTTCTTCTTGGCCTCCATCGGCTGATCTCTGTCGTGGGGCTGGCTCGATGACCGGCAACTACGGCATTGCCAGCTCGCAGTTCGCCGCTGTGGGGCTTGCGCCGCCAGCGGTTGGTTGAACGTCCGTCTGCTGGGATACCGATTGCGCCCCGCTTTGTTCCTGCCACGAAAAGACGCGGCAGGAACAAAGCGGGGCGGGCATTGGCTTATTGCGCTGGCAGGGACAACGCCGTCGGCTCCGCGATCTGGCGCGACTCGTCTTGGCGTTGTCCGGCCCTCAGTGTGGGCGCTTTCCCATTGACGGCCGTCAGCCATTCGCCAAGGCGGTAGCCGCCCACATGATCGGCGGTGCCCGGGGCCTGCTGGTTCTTCTCCTTGGGGCCGTCGAAGAAGCGGAGCAACTCCACCGGGAAGGGCATGACCAAGGTGCTGTTCTTTTCCGCCGCGACATCGACGACGGTCTGCAACAGACGCAATTGCAGCGCGCCGGGGGTGTCCGCCATCCGCTCCGCCGCCTGGGCCAGCTTCTCGGACGCCTGGAACTCGCCCTCGGCGGCGATGACCCTCGCCCTGCGTTCCCGCTCGGCCTCTGCTTGGCGAGACATCGAGCGTTTCATCCCATCGGGCAGCGAGACGTCTTTGATCTCGACCCGCTCGATCAAAAGCCCCCAAGGCCCTTCGGTCGGCGCGTCGATGACGGCTTTGAGCTCGGCGTTCATCCTTTGGCGGTCCGAGAGCAGGATGTCGAGCTCGGACCCGCCGATCACCGACCGAAGCGAGGTTTGCGCGACCTGCCCGACAGCCCGCTCGTAGTCCTCGACTTTGATCAGCGCCTTCACCGGGTCGACCACCCGGAAATAGACCACGGCGTCGACCGTCACGGTGACGTTGTCCTTCGTGATCGCTCCTTGAGCGGGGACGCCGAGCACCACGGTGCGCAGGGAGACTTTGGCCATCCGGTCGGCGAACGGGACGATCACCCGCAGACCAGGCTCGCGTAACCCGGGCAGCAGCCGGCCGAACCGGAACACCACGCCTTTCTCGAACTGCTGCACCAGTCGCACGCTGGCGACCAACAGTGTCAATCCGAGGAGAACAAAAGCAAAAACAATGAGAGGAAGAGCGGTCGTCATGATTTGTTCCTGAACTTTCCTGAGAAGGTGCTCCGGCGACAGTCATTTCGCCTGTCGTCTGCCCTGTCCTCAACGCTACGTCGACGACAGCCTGCGAGGCAGAGGCTTTGGTCCATCTCCGTGGGGGCTTTCGGCACGAGCAAAGATCTGCTGCGCTGCTCGTTCCCATGCCGCGAGCGCGGCGGCGGCCGATGTTTCGAGCGGCGCGCTCGTGTCGACATCGGTCGCCTGTGTCCACGCTCCCGCGTCTGTCGCCATGGCTCGGGCGATGTCCGCCGTCGCGTCCGAAAAACCTGCCCGGCGGTGCGCGATACGCCGCTCGGCCACATCGGGCGGGGTGGTGCAGCGGAGCGCGACCACTGCTGCGTCAGTCTCGCGGCCGAGCTGCTGGGCTCGTTCGCGCTCTCCCGCAGCGCCCCAGGACGCGTCGAGGATCACTGATTCGCCGTGCGACAACGCGTCCCGCGCCCGTTCGAACATCACTTGGTACACCATCGAAGAGAGTTCTGGCGAGTACAGCCCGCTCGCGTACTGCCCGAGCTCCCCCGCGATCATGCGGGCGGTTTTCAGCTCATGCCGCACCAGGTCGCTGGAGATCACCTGTGCGCCGACTCGTTCCGCCAGCGCGTTGGCCAGTGTCGATTTCCCTGTGCCTGGCAGGCCGCCGACCAGCATGAGCCGGACTGCTCCGCGCTCCAGGTGGGCCGATGCCTCCGCCAAGTGCTGCCGCGCCTCCCGCCTGGACTCGTCGCAGCCTTGCTCGAAACGCAGGAACTCGACTTTCGCGCGCACCAGCGCCCGGTACGCGATGTAGTGGTCGACCAGCGAACGCGGCGCCGGGTCTTCGGCGGCGGCGAGATAGCCGCCGAGGAAGCCCCCGGCGAGGTCCGCCCTGCCGAGGTGTTCCAGGTCCATGACGAGGAACGCGGCGTCGTCGGCTCCGTCGACGAAACGCAGCCGGTCGTCGAAGTCGAGGCAGTCGAGGACCCGTGGTCCGTCGGGGAGGAGGAAGACGTCGTCGGCGATCAGATCGCCGTGGCCGTCGATGATCCTGCGCTGCGCGATCCGGTCGGCGAAAAGCGGCTCACGACCGTGGAGATAATCCGCGGCCAGCCGTTCGACCCGGTCGATCAGCCAGCCGTGCTCCGCCGCCGCGGCGAATCCCCTGATCTCCGTCAGGTTCGCCTGCCAGCGTCGGCGCGTCGCGCAGGCCGTCCCTTCCGCGTCGATCTGAGCGCTCCGCCTGGCGAGGCGGTGGAAGGACGCGAGCTTGCGGGCGAGCTCGCCCAGGCCTTCCTTCGCATCGGCTTGGCCCAGCGCCAAAAGCGACAGCCTGGCCTCCTCCGGCATCCGGCGCATCACGACGACCGGCTCGTCCGGCCCCCCGCCCGGTTCCGTCAGGTGGGCGACCCCGAGGTACACATCGGGCGAGAAGCGCCGGTTGAGCTCCACCTCGCGGATACAGGCGCGTTCGCGGTCCTCGGTCCGGCGGAAGTCCAGGAAGGCGGTGGCGATCGGCTTTTTGAGCTTGTACGCGCGATCGCCCACCAGGAACACCACGCCCGAGTGGGTCTCGGCAACATCCGCGTACGGGGTGTGCGCCACCGCTGCGACTGCCGCTGTGTCCAACAGAGTCTGGGGCATCTTGCGTACTTGTCCTTATCTGGAGATTCTGGTCCGCTGAAGAGCGGGCACAATCCATCCTGGGCGCCAGCCGGGTGGCCGCCAAGGCCAGAAAGCCATCGGCATCAGGGTCTTCCTGCTCTCGACCAGCCCTTGTCCAGCTGGCAGATTCGAGATACCGCCACACGCCAGTTAGGAGAGCCGCATGTTCCCCGATCTGAACCGCACCGGGTTTGTTGCGGGGCATTTCCTCCCGGAAGGATGGGGATCATGTCCGTATCGAAGAGGCCGACGCCGAAGAAGTATCCGCCGGAGTTGCGTGAGCGGGCGGTGCGCCTGGTGAGCGAGGCGCACCAGGAAGACCCGGAGCTCTCGCAGACCCAGGCCCATCAGCGGATCGGAAAGCGTTTGGGAGTGCATCACGAGACGCTGCGCACGTGGGTGAAGCAGGCCGAGGTCGACGCGGGCCGAAGGCCCGGCGTCACGACGGCGGAGTCCGATCGGGTCAAAGCGCTCGAGCGCGAGGTGAAAGAGCTGCGGCGGGCGAACGAGATCCTGCTCGCCGCGTCGTCTTTCTTCGCGCGGGAGCTCGACCCGCGACTTCCGAGGTGATCCGGTTCGTGGACGCGAACCGGGAGCGGTTCGGGGTCGAGCCGGTCTGCCGGGTGCTCAAAGGGCACGGCGTGAAGATCGCCCCGCGCACCTACTGGGCCGCCAAGTCCAGGCCCGCGTCCGCCCGCTCGGTCCGCGACCAGGAGCTCAAGGCTCTGATCACGGACGTGTTCGAGGACCGGCTCAAAGGCCGGGGCCTCGCGGGGGCCAGGAAGGTCTACCACCTTCTCAAACGCGACGGGCATCAGGTCGCCCGCTGCACGGTCGAGCGGTTGATGCGCGAGCTGGGCTTGAGAGGCGCGTCGCGGGGCGACGGCAAAGTCCGCACCACCCGGCGGGACGACTCGGCTCCCAGGCCCCCGGACCTGGTCAAGCGCCAGTTCAAGTCGGAGGCCCCGAACCGTTTGTGGGTCGTGGACTTCACCTATGTCGCGACCTGGTCGGGCATGGGTTTCACGGCGTTCGCCACCGACGTCTACTCGCGGCGGGTCGGCGGTTGGAGAACGGCCTCGCGCATGCCCGTCGAGCTCCCGTTGGACGCTTTGGAGATGGCCCTGTGGGTCTGTGAGAGAGCTGGTCAGAGCCTTGACGGGCTCATCCATCACAGCGACGCGGGATCGCAATACACTGCGATCCGCTACGCCGAGCGCCTCGCCGACGCGGGCGCCCTCGCGTCCATCGGGACGGTCGGCGACTCCTACGACAACGCCCTCGCCGAATCCGAGATCGGCCTCTACAAGCGCGAATGAGTCCGCCACGACGGCCCGTTCCGCACGGTGGACGAGCTCGAACTCGCCACCCTCTCCTGGGTCTGGTGGTTCAACGAGCACCGCATCCACTCCAAGATCGGGAACATCCCCCGGTCGAATTCGAAGCCAAGTATTACGCTCAACAACAACCCTTGACGGCGACCGCCGCCAAGCAAAACGCTCTGCACTAAACCCGGTGCGGTTCAATCAGCACGCGCTTGAAGCCGCTGTGTCGCTGGCCGCGCGGGCGCCGTCAGTGCACAACTCCCAGCCATGGTTGTGGCGGGTCGGCGGACGCGCCCTGCACTTGTACGCGGACCTGCGCCGCCAACTCGTCGAGACGGACCCGGCCGGCCGGGATCTACTCATCAGCTGCGGGGCGGCGCTGCACCATCTTCGGGTGGGCTTCGCCGCCTTAGGCTGGGGCGCGCAGGTGCGCCGACTGCCCAACCCCGCCGAACCCGCGCACCTTGCGGCAGTGACGCTCCACAGGAGCCAACCGGCGGCCGAGGAGGTTTCACTTTGCCTAGCGATCTCATCCCGCCGATCTGACCGCCGCAGACTGTCGCCCCGGCCGATCCCCGAGAACCTCCTTGAGGGGCGCTGCTCACAGGTGTCGACACTGCGGCCCGCCATGAGCTGGCAGCAGCCGCCGCTGTCGCCGCCTACCGGCACGAGGCCAGCCCCGCGTACCGCCGCGAGATCGCGCGGTGGAGCGGCAAGCGACTGTCGCCCGAGGGCGTCCCGTCCAGAAACACACCGCCGCCGACCGCCGTTCTCGGCGGCGTGCCGGGACGGCATTTCTCCTCGCCCGGGCTCTGGCAGGAATTCCCGATCAGCGTCGATGGCTCCGAAGCCGAGCTTATTGTGCTGAGCACCGTCGCGGACGACCGGTTGTCACAGTTGCGCGCGGGTGAGGCCACCAGCGCGGTGCTGCTTTGCGCGACCCGGCACGGGCTCGCCAGCTGTTCCTTCACCGAGGCGTTAGAAACCTCTGAGACACGCGGGAGGATCCGCGCGAATGTGACTGCGGGGAACTACCCGCAGATGATCGTGCGACTCGGCTGGCCGCCGCACGATGCCCCCGCATTGGCGGTGACGGCCCCGCCGAGCGGTGTACGAAATCCTGGGTCCGCTGTCCACCACCCAGCTCTACAAGCAGCCCTCATGACAGCGGCGGCTACACCTCCACGGCCGGGGCGTACCCCCACGCCATCGGCACGGAGGCGTGGGGGTACGCCCCGGCCGACAAAGAGCTGGTGCTGATCCTGATCCGCTCCGACCGCAAACAATCCGTCAACGCGGTCAAGCTCATCTCCGCCGTCAGCGGCTGGTCACTCGGCGGCGTCAGCACGATCAACCTGAGCCTGCACGCCTACAGCGAGCCCGACACCGCCCTGAAACTCCTCGGGGCCACCGGCAACCAGAAAGATGTGATCACCACCGCCACCCAAGAGTACGCCATCGGGCTCGGCCAAAACTTCGACGTGCTCCCCGGCCACGTCCTCGCCATCGGGATCTGGCAGCAGGTCAACCTGTTCGGCGCCACCCGAAAGCTCGCGGGCATCCCGCAAGTCGGCGTCAAGCCCCGCACCGGGGCGCCGATCAAAACAACCTTCGGCAAACTCACGAACCAAAGCTCCATCCCCGCCACCATCAAGCTCTCCGATATCACTTGGAGCCACAACGCCGCCGTGTGGGGAGCGCTCACCCACATCTGAACCGAAGGCGAGCAGCGGCGCGAAAGCACTGTTCGGCCGGATACTTGATACCATCAAGGCATGGCGAGACAAGGCGCAGTGGTGGCGGTGCCCCCGCCCGCTCAGATCCCCCCGCACCGGAAAGTCCTTGAGGCGATCGCCGAGATCTTCCGCGTCACAGGGTTCCGGCAAATCTGGGACGCGGACTTCGACAGTTCAGCAGACACCTCCGCGAAAGTCCAAAATCTCCAACTAGCGGGCACAGCCTGCGACAACACGCGGCTGAGAATCACCGCCCCCGACAGGGGACACGCCATACGCGCGCTGATCGCCGAACTCTCGGACCCACTTCCACGAGCGGCCCGAAGCCCCAGGCCCTATAGCAGCCGACCGAGTCAACGCGATGCTGCACGCGATGTTCGAGGCGTACGGAACTGAGCGGGCCATCGTCGCGCAGAGCGCGGACGACAGCCTGATGCCAAGGACGTTCATGGTGCGCTGCCTCCTCGACGGGCTGAGCGCGGCCGGAGACGGGCCCACGCTTGCCGAAGCGGCGTTGGAATTTCTCATCGACCTCGGCGGCCTGCAAAAGTCCACCGTGGGCCGGGTGGGCTAAGCCCCATCGTCTGCCAATATCCCCCGGCTGGCATTCGCGCAGAAGAAGGCAAGGAACGCTGTCGCGCGTCTTGATCAGAATTCGGGGGAAGGGCCCCAGCGCCTTGGAGACCAGCCCCAGCCTTCCGAGAAAGGGGCGTCTACAAACTCGGGGAATACCGCGCCGTTCACCAGCTTGAACTTCTTCCCGCCGCCGGGAAGCCGCAGCTCTTTTTGCTTCTTGCTTCCAACCTCTTTGTAGCGCACGATGAACTCCCACTCGTACGCTCGCTCAGCGGCCTCCCCGTAGCGCTCAGGACGAGCCCATATGTCTAGATGGACCGAAGCGCCTTCTTTCAGCCGGAAGTGGGAGTCGGAAAACCGCCGCTCGTCCGACGAGTCGGGAACGACAACACGCGAGCGGGGGATGTCCAGGTAGACGGTCACAGCACGGAATTTCAGATCCGAGCCTCCTGCCTGCCGTTCCACCACGACGCCGTCGGGAACTTGCAGCGGGGACGCCTCGGCGCCGAACCCCAAAATGTCGACGGCGGTCCCCTTCTTGCAGGTGATGAGAGCGAAGATCCTTTGACGGTGCGCTGCAATGCCGTTGTGCCGTTCGGCCCATCTCGGCAGGGTCAAAACCGATTCGCCGCTATCGAGCCCCGGCGAGTCCAGCGCAGTGATCTCACGCAGCCCCGCCTCCGTCACAGGAAGGTACTGAGGGAGCGTGTGATACGCGAAATGCGCCGCCCACTGCCTCTCCGCGTCAAGCTCCAGCTCGAAAACAACCGGAGGGCGTCGCAACACCCGTCGCCATAGCTTCGGGGCGGCGAGGGACCGGACCAGGTCTCCCGCGATACGCCCTTCCACAGGTGTCACCCAAGAAGACATCCGCTCGTCCGCCTTTCACCGACACATCCCTCGCCCATTGTGTACCAATCGCTTTCAGAAACGAAGACCATGCCTGTCACCCGCCAACGCCTCCTGCGATTGTGGGTGTTCGCCGCCCTGCGCTCCGGCAACCCCTACGTGTACGGCGGCAGCTTCGCCGAAGACCCCCGCGCGTCCACGGACTGCTCGGGGGCGGTGTTCAGCGCGGCCGCGATCCTCTCGGGCCTGGACCCGCACCGGCGTTGGGGCTCGACGGAGACGCTGCGCCTGGCCCGCCTCAACAACCAGCCCGCGCCGTGCGGGCTCGTCCCCGCCGCGAGCAAGGACGCGGTCCCCGCTGACGCGCCGCTGAAAGTCGGAGTCATGCACGGGGAGGGCGGGGGCGCCGCGAGCCACACCGCGTGCTCGTTCTTCCTCGGCGGGCGCCGGTTCGACTTCGAGAGCCGGGGCACGCCCGGCGTGCTGCTCGACTCGGGGGCGCGGGGCTGGGACGACCCTATTTTCACGGACTTCTGGTTCTTGCCCGGACCCGTGCTCGACGACCCGAGCGCGTGGCCGCTGCCGCCAGGTGTGGTGTACGGGCCGCTGGAGGGCACAGAGACGCAGCTCTCCGGGCGAGCCGGGGAGCCCGCCGCGTGGACGGGCGCGCTGCGCGAATTCCAACGCGCGGCCGGAGGCCCCGAGACCGGGGTCTACGACCCCGCCACCCTCCGCGCGGCCGAGGAGGCGCAAGCCGCGACGGGACAGCCGGTCACAGGTTTGGTGGACGAGGCCGTCTGGCGCGCGGCACGCGCCGCCGAACACGGCCCGGCCCCGTCCGACGACGGGCCGCCCGCTGTGTGGGCGGACGTGTCCGAATGGCAGGGCGCGGCCCTGGACGACTCCTGCCCGCACCCCGTCTTCTGCTTCCGCACCAACGACGGCGGCCACCGTGACCTGAAAGCAATCGCGAACGCGCGCGCCGCCAAGGCGATGCTCGACGCCGGGCGCCTGCGCTGCGTGATCGCCTAATACTTCTTCCGGCCTGGGGCGGCGAACTGCGACCTGCATAGAACCATCCTGGAGGACGCCGGGTTGTGGGGCGATGCGCGCTTGGTGACGATGGTCGACGTGGAGGGCGACGGAGGCAGGGTGCGCGGGGACCAGTCCCTAGAGGTGAACGACGAGGTCGCGCGGCTACGCCAGTGGCACGGCGACCCGCGCCGCGTCATCGGCTACTGGAACCCGACCGCCGACCCCGGCCTCTGGCCCTCGCGCCCCGAAGGCTTGCGCCTGGTGATCCCCCGCTACAACCAGCGGCCCGGCGACCTCTCAGAGGTGCCCGAGCCCTACCGCTCCGAAGCCATCGCGCACCAGCACACCAGCTCGGGGCAGTGCGCCCCGTTCGGGGCGTGCGACCTCAACCAATCCCTCGTCCCCCTGCCCGAGCTGCTCGACACGCTCGGGATCCCCACAACCAAGGAGGCCCCCGTGCCAGCCATGACCGACAACGAGCTCAACAGACGATTCGACAACATCGACGCCAAGCTCGACCAGATCCTCGCCCAGCACGGCCCCTGGCCCCAAACCGGCAACCGCACCCTCCTCGACGCTGTCGCGGCGATCGGGCAGAAACAGGGCGTGCCCGGCTGCCGCGACGTCCTCGCCGAACCACGACAAGCCGCCTGAACCACCAAGGAGAACACCTGATGATGACTATGCGCCTCGCATCTATCGCCCCCGACGCCCGCGTGCGGGTCTACCAGATCCTGCGCGCGCTCTTCCTCCTGCTCCCCGCCCTCGGCATAGCCGTCCCCGGCGACCCGAGCCTGTGGGACCAGCTCGTCCTCGCCGTCCTCGGCCTCGCCGGGGCGGCCGGGGCCACCCTCGCCATCGTCCACGTCCCGCCCGCGCAGGGCAAGCCCGAGCCGGGGGAGTGACGGTCACGCGGAGCAGCTCCCGGCATCGCACGGCCGCTGCTCCGCGGGCGGGCCGAGCGCGAACAACATAGCTTGCGGCTCTCGCGCAAGTCCAGCCGGAAAACAATTCCCCGCAGCGATACGCATCACTGCGGGGAATCCGCTTTTTCCCTGCGCCCAGGACGGCGGGGTTTCTTCTTCTTTTTCTTCGCCGCGGGGCATTATTCCTCTGAGAGCAATTCCCAGCCGCGCATTCGGGCTCGCGCTTGCAACGCCGCGCGCCGCAGCGTCTCGACGCCTGAGTCCTCGGCGTCTCTCACGCAGCTCATGCCCGTGCCTCCTTGCTTTTCCATTCCGGGCGCGCCCACACCAGGTCGTGCCTGCGGGCGGCTTCGTAGGCGCCTTCGAGGCTCCTGTAGTCGCACTCCAGTTCCGCGTCGTCCCACCACTGGGCGTTCTCGCTCCACTCGTAGACCGTCCACCACCCCATGTAGGGGTTGAACATGAGCCCGAACGCCGGGTACCTCCGCCAGCCCTCGGGCGCGGGCTCTGCGCGCCACACGGCGAGGAACATCATCTCCGCGTCGTGCTCGACCACAAACTCCACGCTCGTGCCGCTCATGCGGTAATAACGGCCCGCCTCGACGCGCAGGAAGAACTCCAAACGCTCGGCGCACTCCTTTTTCAGCCGCATCCTTTTCACATTGGGCATGTCGCTTGTTCTCATCGCTTCTCCTGCTCTAATTCCATATAGGTCGTTGATTTCTCCTGGCGGGCTCGAACATAGCTTGGGGCTTTCACCGGAGTCCAGCCCGGAGAAGCCTTTCCCGCAGAGCTTCCAATCACACAACAACCGCACAACAACCGCACAACAACCGCACAGCCAACATCCCACGGGAAAGACGGACAAAACCCGACTCGCGCGGGATCGCCCCGAAAAATATTGAGCACTCAGAATCAGGAGCACGTTTTGCTAGAACAACCCAATTCCCCCGTCCTGCTCGCGAAAGCGGCGGCGGCGCGAGGCTTGGAGCCGATCCTCGCCGACCATCGGGCGGCGCTGGTGCGCGGGGACGCGATCGCCCTGCTGCGCTCCCTGCCGGACGGGAGCGCCGACGCCGTCGTCACCGACCCCCCGTACAGCTCGGGGGGCGGCACCCAGGCCGAGCGCAACAAGGCCCCGAACCAGAAGTACCCGCAAAGCGGGCACAGCGGCCAGGCGCTGCCCGGCTTCGCCGGGGACAACAAAGACCAATACAGCCACCTCGTCTTCCAGCACCTCTTCCTCGCCGAAGCCCTGCGCGCCACCAGGGCCGCGGGGGCGTGCGTGGTGTTCACCGACTGGCGGCAGATCCACACCGCCGTCATCGCCCTCCAGACCGCCGGATGGGTCTATAGGGGCGTGATCCCCTGGGCCAAGAAGAACGCCCGCCCCATCAACGCCCGCTCCTTCCGGCACGGCTGCGAGTACGCCGTGTGGGGCACCAACGGCCCCCACGACCAGATCGGGCACTGCACCCCCCTCGCCGGGTTCGTCCACGCCAGCGCGCCCGCGCCGAACAAACGGGTGCATGTCAACCAGAAGCCCCCCGAAGTCATGGAGCACCTCGTGCAGATCGCACCCGAAAACGGGCTCGTCGTCGACCCCTTCGCCGGGTCGGGCGCCACCGGGATCGCAGCCCTCGCGCAAGGCAGGCGCTTCCTCGGGTGCGAGCACTCCCCCGACATCGCCCGCACCGCCGCGCAACGCCTCCAAGGCGCCCTCGACCAAGAGGAGCACGCGCAAGCGCCGATGGCGGCATAGAAGCTAAGGAGCGCGGCCCGCGCCGGAGAACAAGGACTACTTCTGCCAGGAAATAATCGAGCACAGCGCGGGCCGCGCGCACCCACCATAGCTCAACAAAAAACAGGGCGCCCCGACCATGACGGTCGGAGCGCCCTTCCTTATTTTGCGGGGCCGCGCTCAGCCGGGGTCGACCCCGGCCCACAACAAGCCCAGCCCCTCGGCCGCGGCGAACGCCGACTCCACATCCGGGCACACGGCCCCGACGTCCTCCCCGAAGCCCCAGCCGCGCTCGTCCGGGCCAGCGACCCGCCACACGCCCGCGTCGTAGTAGAGCTGGAACACGGGGTCCACAGCCTCGGGATCGTCGCAACGCGGGTCGACCCGGAACACGCTCAACGCCTCCAGCACATCGTCGTCGACCGCGATGAACTCCACCCGCTCCTTCAACTCGGCGCGGGCGTCGAGCCGCTCGGCCAACAGCGCCTCCAAACGCCCCAAAGCCCCGTCCATCACATCCATGATCCTTTCCTCCTTCCCGTTGTTGGAATCCCCGTCGCGCGGGGAGCGCGCAACCATGAGAGTTGCTGCCCGGCTGGGCTCCGTGACGTTGCTCGGGCAGCCGGTCGCGCGCCTGCGAGATGGCGTTGCCTCGCGACCAGTTCGTCTGCCCGGAACTGCCTCGCCCTCACGGGCCGGGGCTTCGCCCCGCAGCCGCTCGCACGGCTCGCGGGCCGAAGTGGCATCCCCGCCAGCTTCATCCGTCCGGTCTGCCCCATGCCGGGACTCGCTCATCAAATTAGCAGAACAATTGTTCGAAATCAAGCGCGGAGGGAGAGCTTCCGATCACTCCGCACGCCAGGCGACGGACCTACTCCGCGTAAGGGTCGGCGTATGACTGCGGGCCGTCCTTGGTGATCGCCGAAGGCATGTCCAGGTATTCGTCCGCGTGCTCAGCCGGGTAGTACGGCGAGGTCCAAACCATCGTCATACCTCCATGCGGGCGCTGAGAGACCGTGACGTGGTAGGAGGTCTTAGTCTTCACGCCGCCGGGACTTGTGCGGGCGTTGATGTCCCGCTCGGCGGGCCCATCCTCGTCATAGCGGTACGACCAGCCCCACTCGTCGAACATCCGCTTGAACGCTTCGAAGACCTGGGGTTGCGCGCCCTCAGGGAATCCCCAAATTTTATAATTAACCTGGAAGTTCCAGGCTCCTTTCGGGCCGACCGCGCCGCTGCCCGCGCCGCCTGTGGCACCGCCTCTTGGCGCTTTGAATCCGACCGTGAGGTCGTAGCCGAGCAGTTTCGGGACGACCTTGAGTATTTCGACGATGTAGAAGACCACGCCCTGGCGAACTGCCGCCTCGGTCAGCTCCGTGTCCACCAGCTCGGGGGCTGTCGCGTCGAACTCCTCGCGCAGATGCTCGGCCCAGGCGGCGTGGAGACCGCCGAGCACATCCGGCACCTCAGACTCTGCGACCTTCTGCCACAGCCGGGGGTCGTCGAGCGCTGGGGTCGCCGGGTACGGCAGCCGCTCCCACGCCGTGGATGAGACCGCGTAGCCCTCTAGGGTCTTCCCGTCCGCCGACCGGAGCAGCACTCGCGGCTCGTCTTCCTTCTCCGGCACCGAGAGCCAGTGCTGGTACGCGGGGACTGCGGCCTCGCCCGATGCGCGACGGCGGCGCTCCTCGTCGAGACGGCTCACCAAGTCCAGGGCGCGCTGCTCCGCGAGGGAGTCCCAGTCGCCCTTGAACACGATCTCCGAGTACAAACTGTCGCGACCGGGCTGCCAGCCCTCCTGCCGGGAGCTGTAGACCTCGGTGGACTCGTCGTCGTGTATCCGCGCCACGGCCAAAGGCTCGTCCTCGCCGATGAGCTTCGCGTAGTACTTCGTCGCCATCCGTCAGTCCTTCCAAGGCGTGCCGGGCGGAACCGGCACTTGGTCGAATATAGCTCGCATTATCTGCCTCAGCCGCCGCTTCTCCTCCAAAGGTGTCGAAGGGAGCCGCTCGACCTCGTAGAGCCGGTGGGCCTGCTCAGCCGCGTCCAGGCTCGCCCGCGTGTGGACCTGCACCTCGAACTCCACGTCATCGGGGCCCTTGAAGGTCATGTTCCGGCCTTTGTACCCGTCGCGCGCCCACCCTGGCGGGGACTTCTGTAGCGCGTAGCCCCGGTCGGACAACGCGGTAGCGACGGCGTAGCCGCTCGACCAATACCCCTCGTCTGGCACAACTGCCGTGTAGCGCACGGAGTCCTTGATGCCCGCCTGCACCTTGGCGATCTTCTCGTGGTCGGAAGGGTCCACGAACTCCAGCTCGCCGTCGAGCTTGCGCGCCAAGGAGTGCTCTGTCTTCAACCGGGAATCGAACCGCTCCATGTGTCCGTCCACGGAGCTGACCGCTTCCACGACAGATTTTGAGATCGCTGGCTCCGCCATGGCAGCTCGCTCGTAGATCGAGCGCGCGGCTTCTCTCGCTGTGTCGCTCGCCTCGTAGGACTCGTCGGGCGAGGGATGCGGGGGCTCGGTGTCCGGGGCGCTGTGCGCCCCCTGTTCGGATAGCGGCTCGGGGAGATGGTCGAGCCTGGCTGCGATCTTCCCGATGTTCTTCATCTCGACGCCGCGCTCGTCGAAATACGCGCTGTGGGGGTCGCGATGCTTCGGGCCTGTGGGGTCGAAGCCTGTCGAATGGACCGTGCCGCCGAACTCGTCGTGATGCGGCATGAGCCCGTGCCCGATCCCGAACCGGTCGAGGTGCAGCTTGCGCGCGAGGTCGACGACTCGGATCGGGTCGTCGGGGCGGGTCATGGTGTGCGCGCGCCCGTCGTCGAACGTGAGGCTTTGGCCTTTGAGCTTCACGCCGGTCACGTCGGAGACACGCAGGCCGGGGCTGCCGAGGTTGAGGACGCCGTCCGCGTTGAGCCCGTGCCCGCCTTTCGCGGCTTCGCCGACGAGCACGGTGCCGTAGGAGTGCCCTGCGACCATGAGCTTGTTGCCCTCGACCTCGTTGGTTCTTTGGAGCCGGTCGCAGTGATCCCGCAGCGCCTGCGCGCCCTCCCGCGCGTACCGCGACCTCGCGGCGCCGGGGACGAGGCTCTGCGGCGCGTGGTAGTTCTGGTAGTCGATCACAGAGATGTTGCCGTGGTCTAACTCATCCGCTATCGAGTGCCACATTCGTCGGCTGACTTCCATGTAGCCTGGCCGCTCCGCTCGCTCCCCGAGCCCGAACCAGTTCTTCAGGCCGCGTGGCTCAAGCCTCGGGTTGAGCTTCTCGTGGCCGGTGAAGGTGCCCGGCGCGAAGACGAGGGTGTGGGTGGCTTTGTCCGGGTCGCCGATGCTGGTGATGCTCCGCCCATCGTGCTCGAAGCCGAGGAGGAACCTCGGTGGCTGTTTAGGGCGCTGTTTGACGGATTCGAGGATGTCGTCGAGCGTGTGAAGGCGGTTCCGCTCGTCGCGTGTTAGGCCCTCGCCCTCCTGTTTGGCCCGCAGCTCGTCGCGGAGGGACTCCGCCGCCTGCCGGGCGTGGTAGTCCGCCTCGCGAACGGGTAGCTCCGCGTGCTCGCCGAACATCGGATGCTGCTTGAACAACTCGACGCGCTCCTGGGGGCTCGCGTAGTCCCACATGTCGCGGAGCGCTTGACGGTCGGCAGGAGTGTGCTCGTCGCCAGAGAACAACGGCTCGCCGCCCTCCAGCACATCCTGCAGTCGAAGAGCTGTCTCCGTGGCGTGCTCGCGCGGAGGCAGGTCGCCCCCGCGCTCTCCGACCACGGTGTCGGCGGCGGTCGACGGCGCGGGATCTAGAAGGCCCTCGCCGACGTGTCCGGCCAAGCCTGCAGGGCGCGCGGCATCCACGATATGCGCCTCGCTAAGCTTCGACACGGCGGCCTCGGGGAGCCCGCTCTCACGCCCGGCGAACGCCTTGGCTTCTCCCGCGCCGTGCTCAACGGCTAGCCTCGCCTCAGATTGCCCGGCTGTGGCTCTGAGCTGTTCGCCCGGTTTCGCGACAACGGGCTCAGTGGCTTTGACGGGCGGGAATTCGCGCATGCCAGCGGCTGCGCCCGTGTGCGGTTTATCACCAGCAGTGCTACTGAGGCTTGCGGCGGGCTGCTCCGGCGTTCGTTGGCTTGACGCGGCTGTGGGGCTTTCAACGCCGCTTGTGTTCGACCCAGGTTGGTCGCGGCCTGCCGGTTGGCGTTCCACGCTGGGGGGGCCGCTGCGTGAGGGCTCGCTGCTCGGGGCGGCTCGCTGCTGTTCGGGAGCGGGCTTCGCCTCTGGCGCGGTTTGCCTGGCCTCAGTGACTGGGACTGCTCGCTGTTCGTGTTGCGACTGCGCGTCGCGCGTTGGTGTGGCTGCGGGCTGGTGCCCATGCTCTTGTTGGCCTGTAGCTGGCTCGTGTCCGCCTGTGGTCGCGGCGAGTTCCGGCTTCGGCTCGGCATGGCTCGCGCCGTCATGCTCCAGCTGCTTCCCGTTCACAGCTGCCTCACCGAGCGGCTTCGGCGGACTGCCCTCGATACCGCCGCTGCCAGGGGTATCGATGTGGGGTCGGCCTCGGAATCCCGCCGCCGCGCCCATCCCCGCGCCGAGCCCGACGCCGCTGGCCCAGGTGTGCATGTCGGAGAGGTCGCCGCCTTGTGCTGCTGCCCCGGCCCCCGCTCCGGCCACGCCGCCAGCGAGGCCGGAGATCGCTCCGGCCGCGATCTTCCCGCTCGTGGTCCCGGCGTGCTCTCCTAGCGCTGCGGCGATCCCGTGGCCCGCTCCGCGCCCAGCGAGTCCGCCAACACTGCCGCCCGCGAAGCCCCCTGCGAACGTTTTTCCGGCCTGCCCGAGGTCCACGCCGTGGCGGTGCCCCTCTGCTGTCTGCTGCAGTTGGATGCCGAGGTCGAGGCCAGCGCCGATGCCACCGGCGATCATGCCTTCTTTGAAGCCGATCTTCAAGCCTTGGAGCATGAGCTTGCCGAGCGCTTTCATCCCGGCCTTGGTGACGAGTTCGCGGAAGAACCCCATGATCGCGGCGCGGGTGATCGCTATCGACCCGGCCGCGGCGATGCTGGACGTCCCGAGCGAGCACCACTCCAACGCGAGTTCCGCGCCAAGCTGGACCGCGAGCGCGATGAGCGACCCGATGATCATCTCTTTGGTGTATTCGACGTTGGTGGCGAAGTCGCCGGTCGCTGCGGCGAGCTTGCCCTGGAAATCGCCCTGTTGACGGGCCGCGTCGATCAGGTTTCTCAGGCTCTCGGCTATCGCGTCGTGCGCTTTTCCCGAGATCGCGTCGGCGAGCGCGTCGAGCTCGCGCTCTAGCTCTTGGACGAACGCCTCTGCTGCTTCCTGGTCCTGGCTGTGGTAGCCCGCGACCCGGCGCGCGGCTTCCTCGTCGGCCTCCGGCCACGGCGCGCCGCCGAGGAAGGTGAGCACCCACTGCACCCACCCTGGGATCTGCCGCCCGCCAGCCATAGCCTGTTACCTGGTTCTTCCGCTCACGCCTGCGCGGTGAGGCCCTGCTGGTTCGCGCGCTCCTGCTCCTCTAGCAGACGCGCGCTGTCGGCGAGGTCCGCGCCGAACGTCTTGCCCGCCTCCGCGATCTGCGGGCCGGACTCGTCGCCGCTCACGAGCCCGGTCTTGTAACCGTCGGCGCCGTTGGCGAACTGCTCGCCCTCCTCGCCGTGCCCCCACCACTCGCCCTCGCCGTCGCGGGCGCGCTTCGCGCCATCGTGCCCGGCCTGGTACTCCCCGGCGCGGCCCTTCACCCGCTCCGCTATCGCCTGAATCTTGCCGAAATCCGCTTCCAGATCGCCCATCGCCACTCTGCTCCTATCCGTCGTCGTTGGTCTACTTGTTCCGGCGCAGCCAGCCTGCGGAGTCTTCCGGCTCCTCGGGCGCCGCCTCCGCCTCGCCCGGCCGCGGCGTGGCCGGTGGGACTTGGCCCTCGCGGACCTGCTGGAGGAACTTCTCCGCCTCGTCCGCAGCGCCCGGGTCGACCATCCGCAGATAGTCCACCGGCTGGCGCCCGCCCTCCAGGGGCCCGGCGATCTCGTCCTTGATCGCCTGCTGCTGGGCGCGCAGCACCCCCACCGCAGAGTCGACCGCCTCCTTGACGTCCCTCTCCAGCACGCGGCGTTGCTGCTCGGGCATCTTCGGATCGACCACCCGAGCCTCCTTCACCGTCCCGTTCGCGTTCAGCACCACGACCACGTTCCCGTCGCGCGAGGTGCCCCGACCCGTGGTCTGCACAATCTTCTTGACCGCGTCGCCCATCCCTTCGAGCATGGCGGCGATCCCCGGCTCCCACGAGTCGTTCTCCTGCCGCTTGCCGCCCGGATCGGTCATGCCCTCGCCGCCCCGGACTGCTCGGAGTCGGCGAGTTCGAGCGACTGCTGCTCCCGCTGCTCGACCTCTTGCGCGCTCAGCTCGCCGATCACCGCGTCGACCGCCTGGTCCGCAGGGTTGTCAGAGAGCAACGCCTGGTCTTTCAAATAGTCGGGGACACGCCTCTCCCTCCCGCCCGCGCCTTGCTGCCCGTGCGGCATCCCGCCCATCGGCATCGACCCCATCCCGCCGCCATCGCCCGCAGCGGGGCGCTGGACCTGCTGCGCGGGAGAGGACGGCTGTGAGGCGGGTTGCGACTGTTGCGTGGGCCCGCCGTGCCCAGTCGCGGCCGAGAGCGGGCGCACGGACTCCGCGACGCCCCCACCGCCTGAGCCGAGCCCGCCGACCGGGGCCGCGAACCCAGCCGTGGAGCCCGGCAGGCCGGTCTCCGCGTCGCTCACGTCCAGCGCCTCGCCCGCCCCCGCGCCAAGCCCGTCGCCTTTGGTTTTGAGCGCGTCCGCGAGCCCCGAGGCGAGCTGGGAGGGGTCCATGCCCTTCCCAGCCTGGCCCGCGCTCTGCGCGGCCTGCCCGGCGGCCTGCCCTGCTTGTCCGAGCGCGTCAGTGAGACCTTTCGCCGCTTGGGACGGGTCCGCCCCGGTCGCGGGCGCTGCGGCCTCGTGTCCCGCGCTCGGGGCGTGCTGCGACTCCCGTTTCGCCTGATCGGCGAGGGCTTGGAGCGCCTCCGGTGATGGCGCGCCGCCCGATGGCGAGGAGGCCCCCTCACGGGTCACACCGGACGAGGCGTTCGGGTCTCCGGGGCTCTGAGGCTGCTGGAGCTCGCCGAACGGCGTGGGGTCTGTGTCGTAGAGGGCGTTGAGCTGTTCGCCGATGGCTCGCGCGGCGAGGCGCGCGGCGCCGGGGTTGGGCGGGCTGGTGTTGACCAGCTCACCGGTCGCCTTCACCGCGCTCGCCGCCTGGTCCGCGAACGGGCGCAGTTTCGCCCCGGCGTTCTTCATGGCGTCCGCGTTCGCGTACGCGCACCAGGCGATCTTCCACAAGGCTTCGAGGAACATCTCACGGAACTGTCCGTCGAAGTCGTTGTGGTCGACGGCGGAGCACGCTTTGACGGCGTCGCCGAACGCCTCTTCGAGCTTGCCGCCGTGCCCGGCCATCGCGTCCGCGATGTTCGCTATGGCGAGCGGGTTGATCGATTTGACCACCCCCTGGAGCGTGTCGAACCGCTGGCTCGTGTAGTCCTCGCGCCTGCCCATCGCGACCCCCTACTTCTTGATCCCGCACGCGGGGTTCACGTCGTTCGCCGCGCCGCTCATTGCGTCCGCGTGCTCGTCGAACTCCGAGTTCGAGCCATGCCGCTCCAGGACGTCGGCGAAGCTGCGGACGATCTTCACGTAGGAACGCAGGTTCTCCGCGAGGCTGTCGGCGAGCTGCGGCGTGATCGCGGCCTCGATCTTCGCCGCGCCGTCGCGGAACTCCTTGGCGAGGGCGTCCGCCTTCGGAGCGGCCTGGGGGTCCGAAAGCGGGACGCTCTCGGGCACCTCCTTGGTGAACTGCTTCTCTGCCTTCGCAATCTCGTGGGCGGTCTTGTCGAACACTTCGCACACCGCGCTCGCGGCCTCCATCGCGGACTCGCGCCCGGACTTCGCCGACGATGCGGGCGCAGCAGGGCTCGATGTGGTCGCGGCCTGTTGCGGCGCGGCTGCGCGGGAGCATCCGGCTGCCGCGAGCGGTACGACGAGGAGCGCGAGGGCGCGGCGTGCGTTCACGGCTTGTACTCCTCGTAGGCGTGGATGATCGAGGCGACGTTGTCGTAGTCCTGCTCAGTCAGGTCGCGGAAGCCTTTGTGCGCGATGTCTTTGAGCGCGTCCACCGCCGAGGCGAGCCCTCCCAAGGTCATCACCCAGCTTTGCGGGGAGTTCTCCAGCATATTTTTGATCGCGCCGTCCACAGCGCGCCCGTCCGAGCTCGACCCGCACGCAGGGGTCGAGGACCACTCCACGAGCGTGTTCGCGCCCTGCGCGAGGCCGTCCACCGCGACCGACAACGCGTCGAGCGCTCCGGTGATCGCCGAGACCCCGTGGTCGGTTACCTTCACCACCCCTGTTGCGGTCTGACTGTCGCCGCCCATGCCGTTCTCCTTCCCGCCGCAGTGCGCGGCTTGCCACTAGTATTGTTCATCGCCGCGCGTCCTTCCACGCCAGGCGCTTGGCCCGCTCCACCAATCCTTGCACCAGGTCGAGATCTCCTCCGACCGCGAGCCGCTCGTAGCCCAAATCCGACAGCGCCATGCGCGCCTGCGCCTCGCTCCGCGCGCCCGCTGTGGCGCTCGCGATCAGCACGGAGACCCCCGCCACAAGCATCGAGAACGGCTCGAAGCACGCCTGGACCGCGCCCGCCCGTTCCTCGAGCCCCAGCTGGGCGACCGACTCCCGCCATTCGCCCAGCTCCCACGCGGCCTGACGCACCACGTCCCGAACACGCCCGGCCAGCTCCGCGCCGAACGGCTCCGAACGGCGCAGCACCCCCACCGCCTCCAACAAGGCCGGGCTGTCCTCGGCGTAGCTGTCCTCGACGCACGAGACCGCCAGCTCCTTCGCGACCGGCACCACAGCGGCAGGGGGCAACGCCCCCAAAAACGCCGACACCCCCGGATCGACTGCCTGCAAACGGCTCGCGCCGCCTGAGCCCCAGCCCGGGGCCGCGACAAGTGTGACGGCCTCCCTGCGCAGCTCATCGGTGGGATTTCTGGCGTTGACCCATCGGATCGCCCCGGCCAGATCCTCCGAGACCTGCGCGCTAACCGCGACCGCCACCAACGCCGCCTGGCCTCCCCGCTCCCCGACATGCCAACTCGCCCACGCCCAGGCGTCCGCCGCCGCCTCGGGCCACCCCGAGACCTCGGCAGGAGCGGCCCCCGAGCCCGCCGCGACCCCGTAGGGCACCACAACGCCCGGCGGCGCCCAGTTCAACCCCTCCTCGAAGAACGCCCGGTAGTACGCGTGCCCGCCCTCGTCTTTGAACACCGCGACAGCCGACCCGGTCGGCGGCAGCCCCCACACCGCCCTCGCCGCGTCCAAGCTCCCCGCCAAAGCCGAAGCGCGCGCGACCGCCTCGTCCAACAGCCCTTGGTCCGGGTCCGCCCCCGCGAGGAGATACCCGTCGCGGACCCCGGCTGCCCCTGTGCCACTGGCCCCGAGGAAATGCCCGGACGGGGCGACCCGGTTCGGATCAGCCGCCGACCAAGGCGTGTGGTCCGTGGACATCGGCGGCGGCGCGAGCGCGGCAGCGCCCATCGCGGTCGTCGTCGCGCCAGGGTCCAGCTGCGCTCCCGCGTGGTGGCGCTCGTCCGAACGGTCCTCTTGCGCCTGCCGCTCAGGCGAGGGGCGGCTCGCGGGCGTTTGCGTCCCACCAGCCTGCGCCCCTGTGGAGGTCTGCTTCGGATCTGTCGGGCGCGCCGTCACGATGCACGGGTGCGTCCTCTGCGGCCTTCGGTGCCTCTCCCATGACCCGGCTCTTGGCCTCGTGCTGCTCCGAGGCGGTCGCGACGCCTCCTCCGCGCCGGGAAGCCGCGTCGCTGTCGTCTTCGGAGTCGCCGCCGCTGTTGGACGCGATGGTCTTCGCGGAGTCGCGGAGCTGGTCTGCGAGTTCTTGGCAGGCTTTGCGGCCTTGGGCGATCTGGTCGGCGATCTCCGCGTCGACGAGGTTGCCGGGTTTGTTCTGCAGCTTGGCCCGGAACCGGATCGCGTCCACACGGGACTTCACAGTGCTGGCGACCTGGGCCATCTTGACTTTCGTGGTGCGGATGTCGTCGGCGAGCTTCTGCGCGTGCGCGCGGTCCTGCTCGGAGGCGTCGCTGTTGTCCTCGTAGTCTTTCGCCCGGCGCTCGAGCGCGTCGCGGGCGGCGTGCCCGCCGTCCCCGGTGAACACCTCGGCAAGCAGCCTCGCCTTGCCGTCGAGGGCTTGCGAGCAGCCGAGCTGGCAGTCGCGCACGTCGGCGAAGCGGTCGGCCCATGCCTGGACGAGGAGTTCGCTCAGCTCGACCCACAAGCCGTCGACGACCTGTGCTTCTATCTCCCCGGTCGGGCGCGGGTACCCGGCGCTCACAGCTCGCCCGCCGCCCTGCGCTCGGCCTGCGCCGCGAGCGCGCGCTCGACCTGGTTCTTCTCCGCGTCCCCCGGCGCGAACCGGAACAATCGGACCTCCGGTAAGAACTCCTCGTCGCGCTCGCGCATGTACTCAGGATCGTTCACGACCGGCCAATCAGCGACCCCGTAGGTCAAATCCAGCCCCAGTTCCTCCCCGAACCCCGGCACAATATCCCCGACAGAGGGCACTCGCGCGAGCAGCGGCGCGACGACCTCGACGCACCAGGCTTGCGCCTCGATCCCAGCCTTGCGCAACGCCCACCCGAGTTTGCGCCCCAGCTCGGGCTCGCGCTGCAAGAACACCTCGCGCACCAGGCCCCGCCCGTCGACCTCGACCATCACATCCCCCACCGCAGGCGTGGTGTGCAGCGTGAACCGATACGTCTTTTTGCGGTCGCGGTGCGCCGCGAGGTCGTCCAAATCGCCCTTCCCGCGCCTCGCGCTCGCGCGCTCCAAGAGGAGTTTGAAATCCTCGACCGCGCCCTCCACCTGGTCGCTCACCCGCGCGCCTGCGGGCAGGTACGGCGATTCCCCCGCTTCCGGCGCGGGGACGCCCGGTTCGAGGAACGCGGTCGCGTGCGCGACGCAGCGCCGCGCCAGCCACATCGCCCCCTCGTAGGCCGCGATGACGAACTCGCACCCGCCCACCGTCAACCGCAGCAGCCCGAAGCCGGGGTCGTGGGAGGTGCCGCGCTTGGGAGCGCCCCCGATATCGACGGCCCCGGTGAAGGCGGGCGCCTGGAACGACACCCCGCCGCCCGCGATGAAATTCTCATGCTGGTCGAACTCGGCGGCGAGCCTGTCCCCGGCCTCCGCGAGCTTGACCTCGCTCTCGTCGCGGCCCTCGTACCAGTCGTCGGGCCGCTTGCGGACCATGTATTCGTTCGCGAGCCCCTGCCACACGCCATCGGTCATCTCATGACCTTCCCGATGTCGTCCCCCGAGGCGGTGTCCGTGCCCGTGGTGAGGTCGATGCCCGAGAACGTGGACGCCAAAGTGTCGTCGGCCTTCTCAGAAGCCGCCTCGTCCCGACCCCGCGACCCCTCCAACAGAGCGAGCAGAGCCTCCTTCACCGCGACGCTGGCCTCGTCGGACGCTCCGCCCAGCTCCGGGCGGCGCTCCCGCGCCTCGTGAGAGTCTTTCGAGGCGTTCTTCACCGCCTCCTGCGCTTCCAGCGCGAGCGCACGAGCGCGATCCGGGTCAAGGTACACGTCGGCCGGGTTCGCAGGCGCGGGGGTCGGGTCAGCCATGTGCCGCCCCCCGAGGGGCAGGCGGCGGCGCATGGAGCCTGTGGAGCCGCGCGCCGCCCCCCGACGTGGGGAGGGAAGGGGGCGGCGCGGGCAGACCAAATAGCGGCGCGGGCAATACTGCTGTTCGCGCGGCCATACTTGCTTCTCCCAATGCTTGGGCCGAGACGCGAGGGTTTCCGCTCCCCGACGATCCGGCGTTCTTTCCGAGCACTCTAGCCACCGCCACAGCACCGCGCAAGCCCGGCGCGCTCACCGCAGCGCCCAAGCCAAGCCAGCAGCCACAACCAACGCGAAGCCGCCAGCCGCGAATCCTGTGGACAGCGGTCGGCCGAGGAAGAATTCCGGCAGCCGCTCGACCCCTCCGAGCTGCCACTGCGCCCGGTGCTTCACCAACAACCAGACCGCCCATACCACGGCGAAGAACGCGAGCACGCACTGCGCCACCTCCTCGCCGGGACTGCCCACACCTCGGTCGAGCCGCCAGAAATCGAAAGCCAGGATGAACACCTGCATCACGGCCACCACTATCGGCACCCAGGGGGAATCCCACACCGAGCGCCCGCCGCTTCGCCCTTTGGCCTCGCTCATCCGCAGAACCACGCGACCATCACGGACGGGTAGGAGACCAAGCCCGCGACCGCGAACGCCGTGAGCGCCGGGCGGTCCAAAAAGAAGTCCGGGATCTCGGGAAACACCTCGTCCCTGCCCTCGTCCTGCATCCTCACGAACAGCCACGCCGCCACAGCTGCGAGCAGATAGGCCCAGGCCCAGCAGAACATCGCCACCCACGGGTCGAGCAAGTCGTGATAGAACGCCCACGACTCCCAAAACATCCCCACGCCCATCGCGACGACTATCCCAGCCATCACCACCGGCCAACCCCTCCACATGTGGGTGTCCGTCCGACTTTCCGCTTCCCTCGCCATATGGCTCCGCCTCTCCGTCTCTCCCGCAGGAGTCCCAGTCGTTCTGAATTTGACGCGATCCCCGAGCCGCACGGCGCGCCGAAGCGCCCCGTGAAACGTCACCGGAGAACGCGATTGACAGGGACCATAGCATGCGGAATCGCCCTTGGCTAGTCTCCGATATACCGGAATCTAAATATGGATACTTACACGTAGCCTGATAGACGGAAACTCTCCGGGTTGGGACGATGCTGACCATGCAGCCCCGTCCCAGCACCAACACCACGAGCCGCTGATGGGCCGCAGGGAACTGCGCGGCTTCAACCCCGAGGCGCTCGCCGCCAGGCGCAAGAAGCTCGGCATGGCCCGCCAAGACATCGCCCGCCTCGCGGAAGTCTCCACCAAGACCATCTGGTCATGGGAGACCGGCGCGAAGAGCCCGCAGATCGACCGGCTCGCCCGCGTCGCCAAAGCCCTGCGCACCACCCCCGCAGCCTTCATCGCCGTGCCCAAGGGGCAGCGCACCCTCGCGGACCTTCGCGCGATGGCCGGGCTCACCCAGCCCCAGCTCGCACGAGACGCAGGGATGAGCACCACCGCGCTCCAAGACCTCGAACGCGCAGAGACCCGGCTCACCGAGCATAAGGCCGAACTCCTCGCCCACGCGCTCGGGCTCACGCCCGAGATTGTCCGCGCGGCCTACGAACGGGCCCGCGTCCGCCCGCCAGGGGCTCCCGCCTAAGCCGCCCGCCTGACGCGCTCACGAGCCGAGCGGAGCCTCCGCAGCCGCTTCACCAACACCGGATCCGCACGGTAGGCGGCGGGATCGTCCAACAGCCGGTTCAGCGCCTGGAAATAGGCCACCGGGCTCTCCCCGAATCGAGCCCGGATCGCGGATTCCTTCCCCGCGCCGGTCTTGAACCACAGGCGCTCGAAGGCGAGCCGGTCGGCAGAGAGCGGATCGAGACCAAAGGCGTTCTTCATGCCCGCGATCATCACACCGGCCACCGACAACCCCTGGATTCCAGGGAGCGTGCGTGGAGCAAACGTGGAGCAGAGCCGCGAAAACAGGCCCGTGGAGCAGGAAATGGAGCAACCCGACCTACCCACAGTCGTGGAGAAACGCACAAAGACTGCAATCACGTCCAGCAGCTCATCCCCGAAAATGCACAAAGACTGCACCACGCTCACCCATACTCGCAGGTCAAAGACACACTGCTAATGTGTTGCCCGGGCAACCGGGCCGAGGGTTCAAATCCCTCCGTTTCCGCCAAAACCTCATGCAGAAGGCATGTTTTCGCATCGCCCATTACTCTTGTTCGCGAAGAAGGCTGTTTCGTGGCGCACACGTAGCGCAGAGAGCGCGAGATCCACAGGCCGCGGCGGGCGGGGGCAGGGCGGTTTGATCTGGCAGCGCTTTGCCGGACGGCGGCCCGTCCGGCTGCGACAAAGCGCCGTCAGCCCGAAACCCCGCTGCAGGCTATGTCGCGGTGAGCTCGACTTTGTTCCCGGTCTCATGGTCGACCAGGAAGAGCCCCGATTCGCGCAATGTGGGCGGGTGGAACGAGTAGGCGGCGACGCAGGAGGCCAAGTAGGCGACCTCGGGGTCGGTGGCGAACGCGACCCCGCCGACGCGGGAGACCAGACGCGCCACCGCTGGCTGCAGCGCGTCGCGCAGGCCCAACCGGATCCACAGGAGGTCGGCGAAGAGGTCGTCGCTGCGGTCTCCCCCGTCGTAGCGGGCGGCGATCATGCGCAGCGCCCGCCAGACCCCTTCGACGGGCGAGAGGAGCTCTGCGAAGTCGGCCTCTGAGAATCCGGGGCGGTCGGCGAGCTTGAGCGCGATCCGGGTCGCCGCGCCGATGTAACCCGCGGTGATGAGCAGGCCGAACAGGACGTATCCGGCCTTTTCGCTGACTTCTTCGGGGTCGTCTTGTTCGCTGATGATGAGCAGGTCGTCGGGAACGAAGACGTTTTCGAAGACCACTTCGTCGGTTTGCGCGGCGGCGAGGGGGCTGGTGGTCCAGAGCGGTGTGACCGAAAGCCCTTCGACGCCGTTCCAGATGAGCGCGATCGCGCGTTGCCCTGTGTCGGCCAATTGCGCGCTGGCCATGATGCAGTCCATGCTTTTGGCGAGGCTGCAGGGTTTTTTGCGCCCGGTGAGGGTGTATCCGCCCGATGCTTTGACCGCCTGCATTGTGGGATGGAAGACGCTGCCGGCGATGGTGCCTTCGGAGAAGCCGGACGCGAAGACGGTGCCGTTGCCGATCAACATTTTCACCAGGTTCTTGGTGTCTTCGTCCGCGGTGACGGCGTAATCGACGAGCCCCGCGACGGAGAGGTAGTGCATGGTGGTGGCAGCCGCGAGGGAGGGGCTCAGGTAGCCGACGCCGCGTTGCAGCTCGACCGCTTCCAGGCAGGTGGCTCCGAGGCCGTCGAGTTCTTTGGGCGCCGTCAATCGGGGGCCGCCGTGCTGCTTCCAGCGCCCGATGACGTCGTTCGCCGGGTCTTCTGCGGCAAGAAGGCCGAGGGTGGTGAGTTCGTCCGCCAGTTCGGGCAGGTGGCGGCGGACGGCGGCGAGGTGGTCGAGCTGCGCTGCGAGTCGTGCGCGTTCCATCGGGTTCTCCTTCAGATTGCGGCCGTGCGGCCAGGGGTGCGGGGGCTGCGGCAGCGGGCTGCCCGGTACTGGGAAAAGGCTTCAGCCGAGCTCATCGATGGTCGCCATCCGGTTTGGGAACGAAGTTTCTCCGCGGTGATCAAGGGGTCGCCGAGGGTGGCCCAATGGCCGGAGTAGGGCGTGAGCCGAAGCCGGAAAAGGATGTCCGCCGCCGCTTTGAAGAGGCCGAGCGGGCCGGGGAGCAGCCATGCCTTGGTCTGGGCGCAGATCTCCGCGACGCTGGTGGAGTCGTGGGGGGCGACGTTGTAGAGGCCGGTGAGCCCTTGTTGGAGGATCACGGCGTAGGCGGCCACGAGGTCGGCGTCCCAGAGGAATTGGTAGCGGGAGCGTCGCGGTTCGGGAAAAGCGACAATTTTGCTCAAGAAGGTCCGCAAACCAGAGTTGTCGAAGTGTTCTCCGACGATGTAGCAGGGGCGCACCACCGCGAGTTTGGCGGCGTCTTCTGGCGCGTTGGCCCAGTACCAGTTGGCGAGGTGCTCGAGCAGGGCTTTGTGCTGGAAGTAGTAGTGGCCGTTGTCGGAGTCTCCGGCCGGGTAGTGCGCCTCGGTGGCGTAGTGGCCGGTGCCGCAGGCCGCTGTGCCCAAGGCGTCCGCGCTGGAGGTCAGCACCAAGTGGCGCACGCCCACCCGGTTCGCCTCCTCGATGAGCGCTCTGGTCGCCAAGACGTTGACGCGGTGCGCGAGGCGTTTGTCCCTGGGCTCTTCCACGCAGTAGGCCAGGTGCACGAGGGCGTCGTAGCCCCGGACGGGCTCCAGGTTGATGGCGCCGCCGAGGTCGAGGGCTCCCTCGCGCAGTTTGGCGTGCGCCACCCCTGTCGCGCGTCTGCCGAGCGCGGTCACTTCGGAGATGTCGTCGTTCGAGAGCGCCCAGGAGAGGACTGCGCGGCCGAAGTCGCCTGTCGCGCCGGTGAGCGCGAGGCGGAGGCCCCCGCTGCTTTTCGCGCTCATGCCGGTTCGAAGATCCAAGAAAGCTCGGCGTGGAGCAATGCCGCGCATTGTCGGACATCGTCCTCGCTGAGCTCGGAGTTCATGCAGACCCGCAGGATTGGTTTGCCGAGCGGGACCGCCGGATAGATGGCCGGGGTGACGAAGAGCCCTTGGTCTTTGAGCTGGTTCCAGCTCAAAGCGGTGCGCAGCTCGTCGCGCAACCGGATCGGGATGATCGGGGACCAGTCCGGGCTGCGCTCGTCCGCGCGATGCAGCGCGACGTCCAACGGCGCGAGCAACGCGCGCATGAGACGCGAGTTGCGTTCGAGCCGTTCGCGGCGCTCTTTGCCCTCTTGGCTTCGGATGAGGCCGATCGAAGCGGCGGCGGCGGCGATTGCTCCGGGGGTGCCCGACGTGCTGAACCAGAACGCCCGCGCGGCAAGGCGCACCTCGTCGACGAGGTCTTGTGAAGCTGCGATAAACCCGCCGAGGCTGCCTGCGGATTTCGACAAGGACCCCATGATGATGTCGGCTTTTTCGCGGACTCCGGCGTGTTCGGCCAGTCCGGCCCCGGTCTCGCCGAAGACGCCGAGCCCATGCGCCTCGTCGACGAAAAACAACGCGCCGTGCTCTTTGCAGACCGCGCCGATCTGTTCGAGCGGCGCCGTGGAGCCTTCCATGGAGTAGAGCGAGTCCACGATCACCATCGTGCGGCGGAACGAGGTTCCCGCGTGGGCGCGCAAGACTTCGACGAGCGAGCCGAGGTCGTTGTGCGCGAATTTCGCTTCGACCGCCCGGCTCAGCCGGACTCCGTCGCGGATCGAGGCGTGCGCGTAGGAGTCGACCACGGCGAGGCAATCGGGGCCGAGGAGTCCTTGCAGCGCGCCCACGTTGGTTTGGTAGCCGGTGGTGAAGAGCACCGCGTCCTCTTTGCCCATCCAATCGGCGAGCGATCGCTCGATCTCGGTGTGCATCCGGTAGGTGCCGTTGAGCAAGCGGCTGCCGGTGGTGCCGACGCCGAATTCCTGGGTCGCTTCGACCGAGGCCGCGATGACTGCGGGGTGGGTGGCGAGGCCGAGATAGGAATTCGATCCGAGCAGCACGCAATCGCTGCCTTCGACGTTGACTCTGGGCGCGTGGACTGAGTCGATGCGCCGGAAGAAGGGCAGCTGTCCGATGTCGCGGAAATACCGCATCATCGCCACACGCTGATCGATGTCCTTCGAGATATCACCAGATTCTACAAACTGAACGGCTGGTTCGTTCATCATGCGCGACCTTACTCAGGGCTCAACGGCACACATGCCAAGGAGCGGATGGGGAAGCAAAGACAGCGGCG
The DNA here is from genome assembly GCF_000092825.1 of Segniliparus rotundus DSM 44985. NCBI lineage: Bacteria > Bacillati > Actinomycetota > Actinomycetes > Mycobacteriales > Segniliparaceae > Segniliparus > Segniliparus rotundus. The sequence continues at coordinate 2,432,175 of NC_014168.1, forward strand.
GAAGATCAGGGCGAATCCATGCCCAGACGCGTCCGTCCTTGCGTCGACGTTTGCTGATGAGCCGCCACGGCGGAAAGCGCTGAGGCTGCTCGGACTGCCAAATCTGCAGATCCGACTTGGCCGAGGATAGCACTGCGCGTATAAAGATTTGATCTCGGAGAGGAAACCGGACGATAACTTTCATCGCACACGATGTTTTTGGTGGGTTTCCCCCGCCGGAAGCGGGCGGAAAAACCCAGCAACAACGGGGCAGGCCCCCGCCCGAACGCCCTCGGCGGCGCCCCGGGACGGGGGTCAGCCCTCCCTGAGCCCGACGCGGCGGTGCAACCGCGCCAACGGCTCGGGGAGCCACCAGTTCCATGTGCCCGCGAGCCGCATGAACGCGGGCAGCAGCACCATGCGGACCAATGTCGCGTCCACGGCGACCGCGACGGCGAGACCAAGGCCGAACATCCGCATGAACGAGACCTCGCTCGTGATGAGCGAGACGAAAACGACGAACATCAGCAGGGCGGCGGCGGTGACGACCCGCCCGGCGCGGGAGACGCCGAGCGCCACCGCTTCGGCGTTGTCTTCGGCCCGGCGCGCGGAGGCAAGCCAGAACTCGCGGATCCGAGACAGCAGGAACACCTCGTAGTCCATGGACAGGCCGAACGCCACGGTGAAGAGGAACACCAACATATCGGAGACCAACGTGCCCGTGGTCGTCGTGCCGAACCCGCCCACATGCCCCTCTTGGAAGATCCACACCAGCGCCCCGAGGGTGGCGCTGAGCGAGAGCGTGTTGAGCACCAGTGCCTTCAACGGGAGCAGAATGCTGCCCGTGAGGAGGAACAACAGGAGGAACGTCGTCACCGCGACGAAGCCGAACACGAACGGCAACTGGCGCATGATCGCGGCGACTGTGTCCTCATTGAGCTGTTCTGTGCCCGTGAACAGGACTTCGACGCCTTTCGGCCGCGGAACCGCCCGCACATCCGCAAGCGCCGCCCTGGACTGTTCGGTGAACGCGGGAGCGCGGAGCACTGCCGTCAACCACACGCTCGCGTCCTTCGTGCCCGCCGCCGCTCCCGAGGGGCCCGCGAGCCCGCCGCGCACATGGGAGCCGTCCGGCGCGTCGACAACAGCGACGCCGGGGACCTTGGAGAGCTCGTCGGCGTACCCAGAAACCTCCTGCGCGGCGATCCCCGACGCGTCAGGGATCACGATGGACACCGGGACTGCCGCGTTCTGCGGGAACTCCGCGCGCAACGCGTCGCCGACCTGGCGGGACTGCGCGGTAGCGGGAAGGACGCGGTCGTCGGGGAGGCCGAATTGCGCGCGCGTGAACGCGGACCCCAGCAGGAGCAAGGCCGCTGTGGCGGCAAGGGCGCACGTCGCCGCGTGGCGCATCACGAACCTCGTCGTCCGATACAGGACGCCGCCCTGCGGGCCGGACTCCGCGGCAGGGGCCGGGTTTCTGCTTTTCCTGCGCAGGAGCCGACGGACGTCCAAGCCGTCGATCCGGTCGCCGAGCAGCATTATCATCGCGGGCGCGACCACCACCGCGTACAGCGCCGCGAGGGCGACGACGGCGCATCCGGCGTAGGCCATCGAGCGCAAGAAGTACATCGGGAAAACCCCGAGGGCTCCCACCGCGAGAAACACCGTGCACGCGGAGAAGGCGACCGTGCGACCAGCCGTGTCGACCGCCCGCCGCAACGCCGCGGCGCGGTCCTTGGTCCTCTCGTGCTCTTCACGGTAGCGGCTGACCAGGAGCAGCGTGTAGTCGATCGCAAGAGCGAAACCCATCGCGGTGGTGAGATTGAGCGCGAACACGGACACATCGGCGAACACGGTGAACAGCCGGAGCGCGCCAAGGGTCGCCGCGATGGACAGCAGCCCGACGACCAGGGGCAACAGCGCCGCGTACAACCCGCCGAACACCCACATGAGCACGAGGAAGGTCAACGGGACGGCCACTGCTTCCGCGGAGACCAGGTCGCGCTCGGACTGCTCGTTGATCTCCGAGAGCACCATCGACATGCCGCCCGCCCGCACGGTGAGCGCGCCGTGCTCACCGGCGACCTTGTCGGACACTTCCTTCGCGTGCTTCTGCGCCTCGCTTTCGCCGCCGGAGACCCTGGCGAGGATCAACGCCGCTTTCCCGTCTGCGCTCACCATGGCGTTCGCCTCGGCGGGAGCGAGCCCCCACGGGTCCAGGACCGACGCGACATGCGGGGCGTGTCGCACCGTCGACACGAGCTCGCGCGCCTGCGCTGCGGCTTGCGGCGCGAAAACACCGTCCGGGGAGCGGACCACGAAGGTCAGATCCGCATCGCCTTGGCCGAATTTCTCAGCGAGAAGTTCCGCCCCTCGGACGGACTGGGAGCCGGGGTCTTGAAAACCCGCCGCGCTGAGGTGCTCGGCCACGGTCGCGCCGTACCCCGCCGCCGCCATGGTGCACACCGCGGCGGCGAGGAGCACCCTCCTCGGCGCGCGGATGGCCAATCGAGACACGTGGCGGAGCATGTGACGGATACTACATCGCCCACCGGGGCTCGCGTTTGCGCAGAAAAGCGGTGACGCCCTCGCGCGCCTCCTCGGACTGGAAGAGCCGGGCGGAAAGGGCAGCCAGGTCCGGCAAGTCGCGGAAGCGCTCGACGGCTTGGGCGTTGACCAGGCGCTTGGATTCGGCCAAGCCTTGCGGGGAGGCTTTGAGCAGGGCGGCTTTGAACGCGGCGAGCTGTTCGTCGTGGTTGTCCTCGGCAGCGGTGATCAGACCGATGCGCTGCGCCTCGCCGGAGCCGAACGTCTCGCCGGTGAGGAAGTACCGGCTGGCCGAACGAAAATCGAGCCGGGGCAGCACGGTCAGCGAGATGACGGCGGGCGCCACGCCGAGCTTCGCCTCGGGCAAGGCGAAACTGGCGTTCGGCCCGGCAACGGCGATGTCCGCGGCGGCGACCAATCCCATCCCGCCGCCCCGGACATGCCCGTCGACGGCGGCGATGACCGGCTTGGGCAACTCGAGGATCTGGCGCAGCAGCTCGCCGAGTCCGTGGGTGGCGAAATCGGCGTGCTCCCCCGAGGCGGACGCGAGGTCCGCCCCGGCGCAAAAGGTTTTCCCCGCGTGGGTCAGCACGACAGCGCGGACCGACGGGTCCTCGCCCGCCGCTTGCAGACCGGCGCGCAATTGTGCGATCAAGGCGGGCGAGAGCGCGTTGCGGTTGTGCGGGGAGTCGAGCGTCAGGGTGGCGAACCCGTCTGCGGTCTCGCTGCGCACGAGGGTGTGCTCGGATGTGGTCATCGCGCCGCCTCAGTAGGACTTGGGCAGGCCGAGTGTGGTGCTGGCGATGTAGTTGAGCGCCATTTCCCGGCTGACCGGGGCGATCCGCATGAGCCGCGAGTTCGCGAGCTGGGTGCCGAGGTCGTATTCGACGGTGAGGCCGTTGCCGCCGAGCGTCTGCACCGCTTGGTCGACCGCTCGTGCTCCCACTTCCCCGGCGGCGTACTTCGCCATGTTGGCGGCCTCTGCCGCGCCCGTGTCGTCGCCCGCGTCATAGAGCGTCGCTGCCTTCTGCATCATGAGTTTCGCGAGCTCCATCTCGACTTTGATCTGCGCGAGCGGATGCGCGATCGCCTGGTGCGCGCCGATGGGCGTTCTGAACACCGTGCGGGTTTTGGCGTAGTCCACGGCGCGGCGCAAGGCGTACCGGGCGGTGCCCACGCCGCCGGCCGCCGCCATGATCCGTTCAGGGTTCAACCCGGCGAACAACTGCATGATGCCCGCGTCGGGGTCGCCGACAAGGGACTCGGCGGGCAGCCGGATGTTGTCGAAGGCCAGCTCGAACTGGTGCTCAGGGATGCGCAACGCCATCTCGATGGCGCGGTACTCGAAGCCAGGGGTGTCGCGGGGCACGATGAACAGCGCCGGTTTGAGGCTGCCGGTTTTCGCGTCCTCGGTGCGGGCGACGATGAGCACGGCGTCGGCGACGTCCACTCCGGAGATGTAGACCTTGCGCCCGGTGAGCAACCAGTCCGAACCGTCGCGCGTGGCGGTGGTGGTGATCCGGTGCGAATTGGAACCCGCGTCGGGCTCGGTGATGCCGAACACGAGGATCTTCGAGCCGTCGCCGAGGCCGGGCAGCCACTGCTGTCGCTGCTCGTCGGTGCCGAATCTGTTGATGACGTTGCCGCAGATCGCTGGCGAGACGACCATGAGCAGAAGGCCGCTGCCTTGGGCGTTGAGCTCTTCGGCCACCAAGGACAGCTCGTACATGCCCGCGCCGCCGCCGCCGAACTCCTCAGGGATGTTCACGCCGAGGAAGCCGAGCTTGCCCGCCTCCCGCCACAGATCCCACGGGTACTCGTCGGCTTTCCAACATTGGTCCATGTACTTCGGGCCGTAACCGGCGGCGAATTTGCTCACCGCTGCCCGGAGTTCTTGGCGCTCCCGCGTCTCCGACGTCATTGCGTGCTCCTTTTCTGTGTTCCTGCCTCTTCGGCGGGGTTTGTTTCTTCGACTCTGGCAAGCATCGCGCCTTGGTTGACCTGGTCGCCGACCGCGACGTCCAGCTCGACGAGCGTCCCGTCGGCCGGGGAGTTGACAGCGTGCTGCATCTTCATCGCCTCCAGCCACAGGATGGGCTGTCCGGCGCGCACGCGCTCGCCGACCTGGGCGCCGAGCTTGATGACCGACCCCGGCATGGGCGCGATGAGCGACCCGGCGACGATCTGGTCGGCGGGGTCGGTGAATGCCGGTTTGCGCCGCAGCGCGACCGGCCCCAGCGGCGAGTCGACGTCGAAAACGTCGTGCCCGCCGTCCGCCGCCGCGCAGGACACCGCAAAACGCCGGAGCACGCCGCCTGCTTCGAAAAGGACTTCGTGCGCGGCGGCGCCGCTGCCGAGACGCACGTCGAGCAGTGCGACGTCCGGGTGCTCGGGCGCGAGGAGGCGGCCGCGCTCGAACCGGTACCGAACGGCGATCTCCTGTCCGTCCGCGGTGATGAACGCCTTCTGGACCAGCTGCGAAGGCAGGTTGCGCCACCCGGTGGGCAGCGCCGCGAGGACAGGGTTGGCGACCTGGTTGGCTTTCGCGTCCGCGACTGCCGCCGCGAGCGCCGACAACGCGATGGCCTGCGCGTCGGCGACCGGCGCGGCGAGCGTGTCGAGGCCGATCCTGTCGAGGTAGCCGGTGTCCGTTTTCCCTTCGAGGAATTCCGGTTCGGCGAGGATATTGGCCAGCAGCTCGCGGTTGGTGACCAGTCCGTGCACTTTGGCGCGCAGGAGCGCCCCGCGCAAAATCCGGGCCGCTTCCCCCCGAGTCGGGGCGTACGCGATCACCTTGGCGAGCATCGCGTCGTAATACGGGCTCACGTGCGATCCCGATGCGAAACCCGCGTCCACGCGCAGCCCGCCCCTCCCGGACGGGCCCTGGAACTGGGCCCCTTCCAGCTCGAATCGCCGCAACACGCCGGTCTGCGGCCGGTAGTCGTTCGCGGGGTCTTCAGCGTAGAGGCGCACTTCGATGGCGTGCCCCCGGGTCTTGGGCGGCTCGGGGCCGAGCGCCTCGCCGTCCGCGACGCGCAATTGCAGCTCGACCAGGTCGAGGCCGGTGGTGGCCTCAGTGACCGGATGCTCGACTTGCAGGCGGGTGTTCATCTCCAAAAAACGCACATCGCCGTTCTCGGAGACCAAGAACTCGAAGGTGCCCGCCCCCTCGTAGCCGATGGCTTTCGCGCCGCTGCGCGCGGCTTCGAAAAGCCGCTCGCGCAACGCGGGCCCGATTCGTTCGACCAACGGAGCCGGGGCCTCTTCGACAACCTTCTGGTGGCGGCGTTGCAGAGAGCACTCGCGCTCCCCCACTGCCCACACCGTGCCGTGCCGGTCGGCCATCAATTGGACTTCGATATGGTGCGCGTTCTGCAAATACGGCTCGCAGAACACGGCGCCGGAGCCGAACGCCGAAAGCGCTTCGGCTGCGGCCGAGTCCACCGCTGCGGCGAGCTCGCCCACGTCGCGCACCACCCGCATGCCGCGACCGCCGCCACCTGCTGAGGCTTTGACCAGAACGGGGAAGTCGGCCTCGGCGACCGAAGCCGGATCGAGGTTCGTGAAGATGGGGACGCCGACCGCGGCCATGCGCTCTTTGGCGGCGATCTTGGACCCCATGAGTTCGATGGACTCCGGGCTCGGCCCGATCCAGGTCAGGCCAGCTTCGCGCACGGCGCGGGCGAAATCGGCGTTCTCGGACAAAAAGCCGTAGCCGGGGTGGACGGCGTCCGCCCCGGCGCGCTTCGCAGCGTCGATGATGAGATCCCCGCGCAGGTAGGTGTCCGCCGGGGCATTGCCGGGCAGGCGCACCGCGGAGTCCGCCTCCGCGACGTGCGGGCTCGCCGCGTCCGCGTCGGAGAACACCGCCACCGTGGCGACGCCGAGCCGACGGCAAGTGTGGAAAACCCGGCAGGCGATCTCGCCCCGGTTCGCGACCAATACAGACGTCATTGCCATGTTCACATCCTGAAGATTCCGAAGCCGTCCGCGCCTTTGACCGGGGCGCCGTGCAGAGCTGATAACGACATTCCCAACACCGTCCTCGTGTCGCGCGGGTCGATGATGCCGTCGTCGAACAACCGCCCGGACAGGAACAGCGGCAACGACTCGGCCTCGATTTGCGCCTCGATGGCGGCGCGGACCGCCGCGTCGGCGGCCTCGTCCACCGCCTGTCCCCTGGCCTCGGCGGCGGCGCGCGAGACGATCGAGACCACCCCGGCGAGCTGGGCGCCGCCCATGACGGCGCATTTCGCGTTCGGCCAGCTGAACAGGAACCGGGGGTCGAACGACCGCCCGCACATCCCGTAATGCCCAGCCCCGTACGAGGACCCTATGAGCAGGGAGATGTGCGGGACTTTGGAGTTCGAAACGGCGTTGATCATCATCGAGCCGTGCTTGACGATGCCCGCCTGCTCGTATTGTTTGCCGACCATGTAGCCGGTTGTGTTGTGCAAGAAAAGCAGCGGCGTGTCGAGCTGGTTCGCGAGCTGGATGAACTGCGTGGCCTTCTGCGACTCCTGGGAGAACAGCACGCCTCGTGCGTTGGCGAGAATCCCGACGGGGTAGCCGAAGATCCGGGACCAGCCGGTGACCAGGCTCGACCCGTAATCCGGTTTGAACTCGTCGAAGTCCGAGTCGTCCACGACTCGGGCGATGACTTCGCGCGGGTCGAACGGGATCTTCAGATCGGCGGGAACCACGCCGAGCAGTTCCTCGCTGTCGTAGCGGGGCGGGACCGGAGCCGCTTGCGGCGCAGGGCCCTGTTTGCGCCAGTTGAGCCGCGAGACGATACGCCTGCCGATGCGGATCGCGTCGAGTTCGTCATGCGCGAAATAGTCGGCGAGGCCGGAGATCTGGGCGTGCATCTGCGCGCCGCCGAGCTCCTCTTCCCCGGACTCCTCCCCGGTCGCCATCTTCACCAGCGGCGGGCCGCCGAGGAAGACTTTGGAGCGCTCCTGAATCATGACGATGTGGTCGCTCATACCGGGGATGTAGGCCCCGCCCGCTGTGGAGTTGCCGAAGACCAGCGCGATGGTGGGGATACGCGCTTGAGAAAGCCGGGTCAGGTCGCGGAACATCCGCCCGCCAGGAATGAACATGTCCTTCTGGCTGGGCAGATCGGCCCCGCCGGATTCGACGAGCGAGATGAGCGGCATCCGGTTCTGCAGGGCGATCTCTGCGGCCCGGAACACTTTGCGCATTGTCCAGCCGTTGGAGGTGCCGCCTTTGACCGTGGGGTCGTTGCCGCTGATGACGCATTCCACGCCCGAGACGTAGCCGATGCCGAAGACAGTGGAGGCTCCGACCGTGTACTCCGACCCCCAGGCCGCGTACGGGCAGAGCTCAAGGAACGGCGTGTCCGGGTCGAGCAGCGCCTCGACGCGCTCGCGGACGAGCATTTTGCCGCGTTTGCGGTGGCGGGCGATTTTCTCTTCCCCACCGCCCGCGAGGACTTTTTCCTGCTCGGTTCTGAGTTCGGCGAGTTTCTCCAGCATCGATTCCGCGGCCTCGTGGTACGCGGGCGACGCGGTGTCGAGCGTGGAGCGCAAGAGTGTCATCTGCTCGCGCCCCTCGTCCTGCGTTGTGCTCTGTTCATGCGGTGTATCCCAATCTTCTCGCGGCCAATGTGGTGAGGATTTCGGTGGTTCCGCCGCCGATCCCAAGAATGCGCATGTCCCGGTACTGGCGCTCGATCTCGCTCTCGGCCATGTAGCCGAGCCCGCCGAAGAGCTGCAGCGCCTGGTTCGCGACCCACTCCCCCGTCTCGACGGCGGTGTTCTTGGCGAAACAGACCTGCGCGATCAAGTCCTGGTCGCCTGAGGCGGCGCGCTCGGCGACGTGGCGGGTGTAGACCTTGGCGACGTCGATCCGCCGCGCCATTTCCGCCAGCGTGTTCTGCACGCTTTGCCGTGAGATGAGCGGGCGCCCGAACGTGCTCCGGTCCCGGCACCATTGCAGGGCGAGGTCCAGGCAGCGCTGCGCGCTCGCGTACGCCTGGACGGCGAGGACGACCCGTTCGGCGACGAACGCGGCGGCGATCTGCGCGAAACCGGTGTTCTCCGCGCCGACGAGGTTCGCGGCGGGGACTCGGACGTCGGTGTAGGACAGCTCTGCGGTGTCGGAGGAGCGCCAGCCCATCTTGTCGAGCGCGCGGCTCACGATGAAGCCCGGCGCGGTTTTCTCCACGACGATGAGCGACACACCGGCGGAGCCTTCGCCCCCGGTGCGCGCGGCCGTCACGACGTAGTCGGCGCGCACGGCGGAGGTGATGTAGGTCTTCGCGCCGTTGATGACGTAGTGGTCTCCGTCGCGGCGCGCGGTCGTGGCCAGGCGTCCCACGTCGGAGCCGCCGCCCGGTTCGGTGATGGCGAGCGAACCGATTTTCGCCCCGGCGAGCGTGGGCCGCACGAACTCGTCGATGAGTCGGGGGTCTGCTGACGCGATGATGTGCGGGACAGCGATCCCGCAGGTGAACAGGGAGGCGAACACGCCGCCCGGCACCCCGGCCTCGTGCAGCTCCTCGCAGACGACGACGCTGTCGGCCACATCGCCGCCGCCACCGCCCGCCGATTCGGGGAACGCCACGCCCAACAGGCCTGCGTCTCCCGCTGCGCGGTGCAGTTCGCGCGGGATCTGCCCGGCTTTCTCCCATTCGGCCGCGTGCGGCAGGATCTCGCGCTCGGCGAAGGCCCGCGCTGTCGCGCGCAGCGCGACGCGCTCCTCGCTCTTCCACATGGTCATCGGACCAGCCCGACGCTCATAGCAGCTCCTGGGGAATGTCGAGCTCGCGCGAGCGCAGCCATTCGCCGAGGCCCTTGGCCTGGGGGTCGAACCGGACCTGTTCGGCGACGCCGCGGCCAAGGATGCCTTCGATGACGAAATTGACAGCTCTCACGTTGGGGAGCACATGCCGGCGCACGGCAAGCCCCGAAGCCTCGGGCAGGAGCTCTTTGCATTTCTCGACGGTCAGTTCGTCGACAAGCCAGGAGAACTGTTGCGCGGTCCTCACCCAGAGCCCGATGTTCGCGGAACCGCCTTTGTCCCCGCTGCGCGCGCCCGCGATCACGCCGAGCGGCAAACGGCGGGTCTCCCCGCCCAGCCCGGGGCGCGGCACTGCCGGCTCGGGCACGTCGGCGAGCTCCTGCGTCGTGGGCGCGGGAGGGATCGAGACCGCAGCGCCGTCGGGCAGCACCGCCTCGTGCGCGACCTCGCCGTGCGCGACGTACCCCGCCGTGAACACGCCGTAGGGGGAGCCGTTGCCGGGCGGGGTGGTGAGCGCGAACCCCGGGTAGCTCGCGAGCGCGAGCTCCACGGCGGCGCTGGAGAACTGTCTGCCGACCTTCTCGGGGTCGGGGTCGCGGACGACGCATTGGAGCAAGGCGCTGGCCTGCTGCTGGGTCGGGGCGTCGGGGCGGTCGACGCGGGCGAGGTTCCACACCACCTCGGCAGGGCGCTTGGCCAAGAGGGATTCGAGCTGGCTCTTCGCCAACGCGGCTTTCTCCTCGATGTGCAGACCGCTGAGGATGAACGTCATCTCGTTGCGGAACCCGCCGATCGTGTTGAGCGAGACTTTGAGCGAGGACGGGGGCGGCTCGCCCTTGACGGAGGAGACGTGCACGCGGTCGGGGCCGTCCTGGGCCAACGCCACCGTGTCGAGCCGGGTCGTGACGTCCGGTCCGGCGTATCGGGCGGTTTGGATCTCGTAGAGCAGTTGCGCGGTCACCGTGCCCACGCTCACCTCGCCGCCGGTGCCGGGGTGCTTGGTGATGACGCTTGTGCCGTCGGCGTGGATTTCCACAATCGGGAAGCCCGCGTGGCGCAGGTCGGCGATTTCCTGGAAAAAAGCGTAATTCCCCCCGGTGACCTGGGTGCCGCATTCGACGAGGTGCCCGGCGACCACCGCCCCGGCAAGCTGGTCGTAGTCTCTCTGCTGCCAACCGAAGCGCCACGCGGCAGGGCCGACCACGAGCGAAGCGTCGGTGATGCGGCCAGTGACCACGACATCCGCCCCGGCGTTGAGCCCCGCCACGATCCCGAACGCGCCGAGGTAGGCGTTCGCCGCGGCGGGCGAGCCGAAGCCGAGTTCGCGGGAGCGCGCGACGAGGTCGTCGCCGCGGACATGCGCGATCTTTGCGGCGAGGCCGAGTCGCTCGGCGAGCTCGGCGAGCTTGTCCGCGAGTCCCTTCGGGTTGAGGCCGCCCGCGTTGACGACGACTTTCACCCCTTTGTCCAGGGCGAGGCCGAGGCTCTCCTCCATTTGCCGCAGGAACGTTTTCGCGTACCCGAGGCCGGGGTCTTTCAGCCGGTCGCGGCCCAGGATGAGCATGGTGAGTTCGGCGAGATAGTCGCCGGTGAGCACGTCGAGCTCGCCGCCGGCGAGCATCTCGCGCACTGCGGAGAACCGATCCCCGTAAAAGCCGGAAGCGTTGCCGATCCGGAAAGCCTCTGCGCTCATACTGGCGCCTTTCGCCGTGTCGTTTCTTGATCTTCGCGGCGCGACCCTGGCGGGCCTGCGAAAGCTTGTGCGACCGTGAGCCAGCGTCGCGCGTCGTCCCCGTCGGCGACGAGGCCGAGCGTGCTGGGCGGGCGGCGTTGGCAGACGAGGTGGCAGAAGTCGAGGGCGCTGCCGGCGACCCGCTGGGCCGCGTGTTCCGGGCCCCAGGCCCACGTCTGCCCGTCCGGGGCGGCGAGCTCGACGCGGAACGGCTCGGCGGGCGGGGTGAGGCCGTTGACCAGGAACGCGTAGTCCCTGGCCCGCACACCGATGTGCGCGACGTGCTGGAGCCTGTTCGTCGCGGGCCACGCAGCCCCGAGCGCGTCGGCGATGTCGAGCCCGTGCGCCCACGTCTCCATGAGCCGGGCGGTCGCGAACGACGCGGCGCTCATCGGCGGGCCGAACCACGGCACGGCGGCCCCCTCGGGCAATGCCGCTATCTGCTCGGCGAGTTCGCGGCGCCCATGCCGCCACGCCTGGAAGAGCTCATGGGGCGGGCGGGCGGCGTGCTCTTGGGCCCCGATGTCCACCATGGCCGCCCCGAGCGCTGCTTTTTCCTGCACGAGCCGCGCGAACCGGTCGGGGCCGGCGACGGCGACAGCGGCGACGGCGTCCGTCCACAGCAAATGCCCGATCTGATGCGCGACAGTCCATCCGGCGGACGGGGTCTGCGTGCGCCACAGAGGCGGCTCTAGGGCGGCGACCAACGCCTCGACCGCATCGCCCTCAGCGACGAGATCGGCGAGAACGGCAGCGGGTGAAACCATAACCACGAGGCTAACAGAGAGTCACTTATCATTGTTATAGAACCCCGTTATAATTTAAAAAGCCTTTTCAGGGGCTATATTTTGTTTATTGTTGAGTTAGATCACAGAAAACGGGGGTGTGGGGTTCGCGCCCACGCCTCGCTGGCATGCCCACGACAGATCGGGCACAGCGCGGCGAAGGCGGACGACAGCGCACTGCTGATCCGCGAGGGACCGCGGGAAGACGCGCGCGGATGGGCCACAGGCCGTGGCGACCCCTGGGAAACCAGGACATCCGCCACAACAGCGCTTCAACAAACAGGGCATAAAACAGCAGAAGAGCATGTCGGGGCTTCACGAAGCTCCGACATGCTCTTCTGGCGGGGACGGGCTGTGTCCCCGTCGATTCGGTTTGCTCTTGGTCAGATCACGGTGACCGAAACGGCCTGAGGGCCTCGGTCGCTGGCCTGAGTCTCAAATTTCACGCGCTGGTTCTCCTGCAACGTGCGGAATCCGCCTTCGCTGACGATCCCGGAGAAGTGGACGAAGAGGTCCTTGCCGCCGTCATCGGGAGCGATGAAGCCGAAACCCTTCTCCTCGTTGAACCATTTCACGGTGCCTTGGGGCATTCTTTCTTTTCCTTTTGTTGGGTTCATAGACATGCGGCCATAGCGCAACCGCATATCAAGAGAGGATGGCCGATCTGTCGATCAGTCCATGACCGCCCTGCTGGATGAAATATCCCCGCGAAAGTCACTGAGGGTTTCAACCGCTCGAATCCTACCAGTTCCGAATGTCCGTCCGCGCGCTGAGTGCCAGACTCAGCGTCCGCCGGGCGCTCGCCGCGCTCCAGAGCGCGACCGGGCGGCAGGGGGCTGCGCGCCGCCGACCGGCGCGGCGGAACCGCGCTTATGCCGAGGAGCCCACCCGGCAGCGGCCTGCCGGACAGAGCGGGTCCGGGCGGGTTTGCGCGGCGTCGAAGGCGCTGGGGCCGCCGCTGCGACAAGCGCGACGCCCGAGGGCTGGCGCGCTCCGCTGACTCGGACTAGCTCCGCGTCGCCAGCGCGAACAGGCACGCCCTTGACGACCACGCCCGCCGCCCGCGCCATCGCCTCCGCGTCTCGCCGCTCGGCAGGGGTCACCAACGTGATCACAACGCCGGACTCGCCAGCCCGCGCGGTGCGGCCCGCGCGATGGAGGTAGTCCTTCGGGTCTGCGGGCGGGTCCACATGCACGACGAGGTCCACCCCGTCGATATGGACGCCGCGGGCGGCGACGTTCGTGGCAACCAGAACCGCGACGTCGCCCGATTTGAACGCCTCCAGCGTGCGAGTGCGATTGTTCTGCGCTTTCCCGCCGTGGATCGCCGCTGCGCTCACCCCGACAGCCCGCAGGCGCTTGGTGAGCCGGTCCGCGCCATGTTTGGTGTGGACGAAGAGGATGGTGCGCCCCTCTCGGGCCGCGATCTCGGTGACGACCAGCTTCTTCTGTTCTTGATCGACGAACAGCATGTGGTGCTCCATCGTCGAGACGCTCGCGGCCGCCGGGGCTGTGGAACACGTCGCAGGGTTGTCGAGGTAGCGCCGCACGAGTTTGTCCACCTGGCCGTCCAGCGTCGCCGAGAACAACAACCGCTGCCCCTTCTTGGGCGTGCGGTCGAGGATCTTCACGACCTGCGGCAAGAACCCCATGTCCGCCATCTGGTCGGCCTCGTCCAATGCGGTGACCGAGACCTCGTCCAGGACCACCGTGCCCTGCGCGAGGTGGTCGGCGAGACGGCCCGGGGTGGCGACGAGCACGTCCACGCCCCGCGCGAGCTCGTCGATCTGGCGCTGCATGGACAGGCCGCCGACAACGCTGGCCGTGCGCAAGCCGACCGACGCGGCGAGCGGCGTGAGCGCGGACGCGACCTGCGCGGCGAGCTCGCGAGTCGGCACCAGGACCAAGCCGCGCGGCTTGCGCGGCTTGCTCGCCCCGTTGGCGAGGCGGGCGAGCATGGGAAGGCCGAAGGTCAATGTCTTCCCCGAGCCGGTGGGGCCTCGGCCGAGCACGTCCCTGCCCTCCAGGGCAGGCGGCAAGGCGGCGGCTTGGATCGGGAACGGCGCGGTGACGCCCGCTTTGGCGAGCGCGCTGACGATGGGCTGGGGCACGCCCAGGCTGGCAAAGGTGGGATCGGACATACGAGAACTGCTTTCAGAAGTGGCGGTTGTCCCGGCGCGAAGATCGAGAACGCCGACGCTGCGCGTCGTTCGCTTTTCGTCGGCGTGGATCTCGCATCGGCTTCGAGGAAAAACCTCGTGCCTGACACCCGCCGCTCTCGCCCGGTTTGGATAACAAGGACTCTAGCACATCGGCCACATCGGCGCCCAGAACTGCGAAAATGAGAGACCCGCGCCGGGCGGCCATCCCCGCCCGCGTGAGCGGCTGAGCGGTCAGCCGACGGACAGAACCCCGTCGCCGAGCATGTCGGCGAGGGCGAGCGCGGCGTGCAACTGCAAGCGGCGTTCCGCAGCGGGAGTTCCTCGCAGCTGCTCGGCCCGCCGCACCCGGTAGGCCACCGTGTTCCGCGCGACGTGCAGGCAGTCGGCGGTCCGAGCCAAACTGCGGTCTCGGTCGAGATAGCACTTCAAGGTGTGGCGCAGCACCGCTGTCGATTCGCCAGGCCCCGCCAGCTCGCCCAGTTCGCGGACGACGAACTCGCCTGCGACCGGCAGGTCGGCGCTGAGCATGGCCACGATATCGACATCGCCGTAAGGAAAGAACCACGTGTCGCGGGCCGTCGACATGACGCCGACGCGCGCGGCGCGGCTCGCTTGGTCGTGGCTGCGCCGAAACCCGTCGACGCCGAAGCCGGGCAACCCGGTCGCGAGGCGCACACCGGGCGAGATCGGGGGCGGCTCCTCGTTCGGCATGGGGGGCTGGGCCGTGCGCGAGCCCCACGCCCAGACCCGCTGGGCGCCGAGGGAGAGCACCGCGGTGGACGCGCATCCCGCCGCTGCCAGAGCGGCGGCGGCGGCTTCCCGCAGCTGCTTGGGCTCGGCGGGCGCGGGGCCGCCGGTCCACGCGATCACGGCGAGATGCCAACGGGAGAGGTCGTACCCCAGCACGCGCACAGCCCGGCCGAGCGGCACATCGGCTCCGCGCAGGATGTCCTCGACAACCTCCATGCGCATCGCGTTCGAGCTGGTCGACCACGCCTCATGCGCTCGCGCGAACTCCATCGACATGTGCGTGTTCATGATGTCGACGATGTGGAAGAGGAAGTCGTTGATCCGCCGCGTCTCGTCAAAACGCCGCGCTTGGGGGACGATGCGCCCCACCGCGTCGATCAGCACTTCGGCAGCAGCGGCGTGGGCGAGGTGGATGCTGCGCAGCATGTGCTCGACGCCAATGCCGCGGGCGACCAATTCCACCGGGCCCGCGAGCACTTCTGGCGCCGTCGCAGACGTCACCTCTGTGTCGCGGGCAAGCGCTGCGAGCACGCCGAGCGCCACCGCCTCGCAGCCCCTGCCCACCTCGGTCCCGACCACGTCGACCGCCAGCTCGGGAATGGCCGAGGTGACGCGGGCGGCCATCGTCGCGCCGAGCTCCACAGCCCAACCGGCGGGGCCGGGCCCCAGCAGCGACGCGAGTTCCTCGGCGCGTTCGCGCAGCAGCGACGAAGCCGGGAACGAGCGGCTGTCAACAGGTTCGAGTTCGGCGAGCCACGGACGCTTCAGAGTGACCACATGCTCTTCCTTTCCGCCGGCTCGGGCCAGAGTCTGACCGTCGCGGCGAACACGCAGGCGGGGAGGGCTGGGGCGCACACCTGCGGCCTCGGCAATCTCGGGGCCCAGCCTTCGCGCGCGAGGAGCGCGACGCAGGAAGACATTGCACCACAATACAAGAGGCGGTGTCGATTTTAGGACTCGAAACCAACATGCGGCGGGCTTCTTTGCCTTTGACTGTTCTTCAACGCCGCACAGAGCCGGCGAACGGAAGGAGAGAGCGTGGTCGTCCACCTCGTGCGCTACCGGCATGCGCAGCGCGTCGCATGGGGCGTGCTCAACAACGGAGCCATCGCGCCGCTCGATGGCCAGTACGACCGTGTGGCCGACCTGATCGAGCGGGGGGAGGCCGACTGGCGCGCGGCGGCGGCCAGGCCTGGGAGCCTTGACTTCGACAACGTGGAGCCGCTCGCCCCGGTCACCTCGCCGTGCCGAGTGATGTGCCAGGGGGCCAACTACCGCCAGCATGCGATCGAATCCGGCATGGACCCGGACGCGCGAGCGTTCAACCTGTTCTTCGACAAGACCGACGCGTCCATCACCGGCCCTGACGCGACAGTCACGCGCCCGGCCCACGTCGCTTTGCTCGACCACGAGATCGAACTGGCCCTGGTGCTGCGCAAAGAAGTCAACGAGCCGACCACGGTCACCGATGACAACCTCCACGAGTATGTGTTCGGCGTGATGATCGCCAACGACTTGTCCGCCCGGGACGTGCAACTCCCCCAAGGCCAATTCCTCAAAGGCAAGAGCTACCGAGGCTTCTGCCCGACCGGGCCGGTGCTGGCCGTGCTCGAACCCGACGAATTCCCCTTGCTCGAAGCGCTCGAATTGGAGCTGCGCGTCAACGGCTCGCCGCGCCAGCGCGACAGCACCGCCAACATGCTCTACAAACCCGCCGAGTCCTTGACCGAGCTCACCGAGTTCTGCAATCTCAGCCCCGGCGACGTGCTGCTGACCGGCACCCCGCATGGATGTGTCGCCACCTCGCCGAAACCGATCGTGCGGCGGATCGCCACCGCGCTGCTGCCCGAAGACAAGCTCTGGGCGGCCTTCATCAAACGGAACAAAAACAAACCCTACCTGCGGCCAGGCGACGTGATCACCGCCTCGATCCGCCACGCGGGCGGCGCTGTGGACCTCGGGACGCAACGGACTGCCATCGCCGCGCCAACGCGGGACGGCCGAGCATGAGCGCCAGCCAGCCAGCGGCGGGGACGACGGACGCCGCCGCGCAAGAGCCTGATCGCGATGCGGCCAGCATCGCCGCGCCGCCCGATTGCATCGCCCACTGGGTCGTGAAGACCGCCCGCGCCGCAGCAATGATCGATTGGTACACACATGTCTTCGGCGCGCGGGTCGCCCACGAAGACGCCCGGATCGCCTTCCTGACGTGGGATCACGAAAGCCACCGGCTCGCCCTGGTCAAGCTCCCCCGCGCCCTGGCCTACGTCTTCCCGCTGTCCCGGTGGCGGCGCAAGGCGTACGGCATCGACCACCTCGCGTTCACCTTCCCCTCGCTGACGGCGTTGCTCGCGACGTACGAGCGGCTCAAGGGCGTCGGGATCACCCCGGTGTGGTCGATCAACCACGGCCCCACCACGAGCCTCTACTACGAGGACCCCGAGGGCATTCGGCTGGAATTCCAGGTCGAGAACTTCCCCACCGCGCAGGCGACAGCCGACTATTTCACGAGCCGGGAGTTCGCCGACAACCCCATCGGGGTCAACATCGACCCTGACTATCTGCTGGAACGCCTGCGCGCGGGCGCCGGAGAAGCCGATCTGCTGACTCGTTGCGCAGGCGTGCGGCCGGGGACAAAGCCGCGGGCGGGCAAACGGACCATCACATGGAAGACGCTGTGACCCGTGTCCGTTGAATCGGTCGTCATCGTCGGAGCCGGAGCAGCCGGGTCCACCCTGGCGTTGCTGCTGGCCCGTCACGGCGTGCCCAGCACGATCGTGGACCAACGAGCCGACACGCGGCTGCACCCCGCCGCCCACGTCATCAACGCCCGCACCCTGGAGATCTGGCACCAGGCCTCCCCCGCCCTGCTCCGCTCGCTCGAATCTGTCATCCCGCCCATCGAGACCGTCAACATCATCCGATGGTGCACCGGCGTCCGCGCCGCCCCGCTGGGCGAAATCGACCTGCTCTCCGAACCGGAACGGCTCGCCGAAGTCCGCGGGCACAGTCCGTTTTTGATCTCGCACATCGGCCAGCACCTGCTCATGCCGGCGCTGTGGGCGGCGCTCGACGAGGACCCATTGATCGACTTCCGCCGAGGATGCCGGGCCGGCCTCGTCCACGAAGCGCTCGTCCTGGAGCAGCCTGGAAAGCCGC
This sequence comes from Segniliparus rotundus DSM 44985, assembly GCF_000092825.1. Taxonomy (NCBI): domain Bacteria; kingdom Bacillati; phylum Actinomycetota; class Actinomycetes; order Mycobacteriales; family Segniliparaceae; genus Segniliparus; species Segniliparus rotundus. The sequence continues at coordinate 2,450,057 of NC_014168.1, forward strand.
CGAGCACGCAGCGGCCGCGCTATCTGATCGCCGCCGACGGCGCCAACAGCGCCGTGCGCGCAGCGGCCGGCGTCGAGATGGACGGCCCTGTCTTGGCGAATATGGGCAGCGTCTTCTTCCACGCGCCGGACCTCTACCCCGACGGCCAGGACCGCCCGCTGCTCAGTTGGATCTACCACCCCCGGTTCAGCGGCGTGCTCATCGCCCACAGCGACGACCACTATGTGCTGATGACCCCCTACCTGCACCAGGGCCAGGCCATCGCCAAACGCAGCCGCGACGACTGGAACCGGCAGCTGCCCGGCGTGATCGGCACACTGGACTACGAGATCCGCTCGACCGGGACATGGACGATGACGTCGCAAATAGCGCGGAGTTTCCGCCGAGGCCCGCTGCTCTTGATCGGCGACGCCGCCCACCGCTTCCCGCACACCGGGGGGTTCGGCCTCAACAGCGGCGTGCAGGACGCCCACAACGTTGCCTGGAAGCTCGCCGCCGTGCTCACCTCCGACGCCCCCGACTCGCTCCTGGACACCTACGAGATCGAGCGGCGTCCGGTTGTTTCGCGGTTCGCACGGCAAAGCACCGCCAACCATTTCAAACTCGACGAGGTCACCGCTCCGCTCGGCATCACCAACACCTCGCTGCACAAGGCCACCGAATTCATGGCCAAGCCTTGGCTGTCGTGGATCCCCGAGCCCGTCATGGCCGCGGTCGCGGACGGCCTGACCCGCGCGCAAACATCACGGACCAAGCGGCTCACCCGGCAAAACCGGCGCGGCGAGCGCCTGCGGCGGCACATAGCCGAAACTATCCCCGGCCAACTGGAGCACTTCGTGGCGAGCGGCCTGGAATTCGGCTATGCCTATGAAAGTCCGCTCATCGACGCCGCCGAAGGCCCATGCCCCGATTGCGACGTGTCCTTCTACGAGCCGACCACGCACCCCGGCGCGCGCCTGCCGCACACCATCGTCCTCGACCAGGAGGGACGGAGCGCGCCCCTGCACGACCTGGTCGAACTGTCCGGGCTGACGCTGTTCACGGCCGCGCCCGCGGAATGGGCCGCGCGCCTGCCCGAATCGCTCGACCACATCCGCGTCACGGTCGCCGCGTTGGTCCCGCCGACCCCCGAGGCGTTGCCGGCGATGCTCCGCCTTTTGGAGATCGGCGAGCGCGGAGCCGTGCTCGTCCGTCCTGACGGGCATGTCGTGTGGCGGGACCGGACCGGCCCCGAGGCCGTCGGCCGATTGGCGGCGTACGCGCTCGGCGCCTGGGCGCCGCTGACCAGCGGCCAGGGAAGCCAAAACCTCGCCCCCAGCAGTCACGAGCATTCCTGAGGCGACAACCCCGGGGCGGCTTGCAGCGGCGTCCCGCGACGATGCGCGGGACGCCGCTCAGAACTGCGGGTTCACGATCCTGCCCCAGGTGCTCTTGTTGCCCCAGATGTTCTGGCGCAGGCCTTCGAGCTGAAGAATCTGCGAGTGGTCGACGAAGAGGTTGACCTCGTTGCCGTAGTTCTTGATGTACCACTCGAACACCAGCGGGTCGGCGGACTCGAACATCACATGCTCCAAACCCACGCCGTTGATGATCTGGGCGACAGCGCCGGTGTTCCAGTTGGCCACGTTCTCCGTGATGCCCTCTGACTCGATCATGATGATGTCCGCCCCGGCGTCCAAGGCGCGTTTGGCCCGTTCGATGAGGTCGCCGACGTCCTTCTTGCCTTCGGCGGCAAGCTCGGCCTCGGTGGAGTCCCCGCCGGAGCCGAACTGGATGCCGAGTTCGGGTTTGGCCTTCAATCCCGCCTTTTTGACCTTCTCCACCAGGCGCAAGAGCCCGGAGGTCGGCACCGAGATGAAGCCCGTGGAGATCTCAATGACGTCGAAGCCGACCTCTTTGGCCTCTTTGAGGTATTGGTCGACGTATTGGACGCCGTAGCGGAGCACCGTTTCGATCCAACCGCCGGAGGAGATGTACGCCCCGTGCTTGTGCGCGATGTCCGAGAAAGCGCGCACCTGCTCTTTCGGCAGCAGGGCGAACGAGCCGCCCGCCCATTTCACGCCGTCGACCCATTCGCCCGCGACTTCGAGGACGTCTTCGAGATGGCGGACGCCGTATGTGGAGTAGTACGGCCCCCTGACCTCGGTGAGGCCGAAGGAGCGAGGCTTGGCGGGGCGGGAAGCGCGCGGGATGAAATCGAATGACATAGCAGTGCTCTTTCTTGTGTTGCAAGGCGGCAGAGCCGCAATGGGGTCGGCGACCCGGCCCGCGTCTCGCAAGACCGGGCCGCCAGGGAATTACGCGTGTGCGAGCTCGCGGTCTCGGACCCTGCTGACCTCGCGCAGGAGCGCGGTCAGGTCCGAAACGGCGTGCTCTTCAAGACGGTGGACGGTGTGCGCGATGCGCTCGCGCAGATCCTCCGAGGCGAAGGGCGCGGCCAGGTGGTCGAACTTGGCCCTGGCCCGCTCCCAGGTCAACGGGTGGGTGAAAAAGCCCTCGTAGTCGTCCCGCGAGGCCGAGAAGCGGGTGCCGTTCGCCAGCACCACTTCGAGCTCGGCTGGCAGCTTCGCCGGGAAGGCGGCGGTCAGCTCCGGGTCGGGCGCGACGGACACCTTCGCGAGCAGATCTTGGACGTCGTCCGCGACGATCCGCTCGGGGGCGTACTGCTCGGGGGTGACCCAGCCGTCCAAGAGCGCGACCGCGATCATGTACGGCAATGAGTGGTCCGCTTCTTCCTTGGTGCGGATGTGGTGTTTGGAGCCTTCTTCCCCGCCGCCGATGATCGCGTAGGCGACGTCGAAGGTGCGCAGGCGCACGGACTGCACTGCGTGCACGTTGAAGCCGTCTTGCGCCCGGATGTCGAGCGCGGCGTCGAGCGCAGACTGGGAATGGATCTCGGCGTTGTGCTTTTTCACGATGGTCTTCAGGACCGCGTCCAGGCCCTCGGAGCCCCAGTCGATCTCGAACGCTCCGGCGATGGAGTCCTTGAACCCCTTGTTGCCCTCGAACACCTCCTCCGGGCCGGTGATGCCCCGTGCGGCGAGCAACGCGGCGAACGCGCCCTCTTTCGCGGTGTTCGGGTACGCCAGCCCTTTCCAGTGGGAGAGGTTGCCGGTGCGGGTCACCCGCAACGCGTTGTTCGCGGTGCCGGAGATGGCGATGGCGTTGCCGATCTGCTCGGCAGGCAGCCGCAGCGCCTTCGCCACCGCGGCGGCCGCCGCGTACGCGCCCTGCGTGGTGTGGTCGAAGCCTTTGGCGCGCACCGGGGCCACATCCGAGAGCCGCACATGGACCTGGTAGGCGACAGCCAGCGCCGTCAGGAACTCCTTGCCGCTGCCTTGGACGGACTCCGCCGCGCCCAACACCGCCCCAAGATTGTCCGAGGGATGGTTCGTCTCCCCCTCCCCGATGTAGGAGTCCATGAAGTCGAGGTACCGCGAAAGCGCCCCGTTGTAGAACGCGGCCCGGTCCAGCGACGCGGTCCCGCCGCCGATCAAGCTGACCGCGGTCCCGCCGAGCGGGCGGTCTGCGTCCAAATCGGACAACAACTCCCGGATCGACACCAGCGGTTGCGCGTCAAGCGCCCCGATCGCGACCCCCAGGGTGTCGAGCACTCGGATCTTCAGCTGCTCCAACGCCTCCGGGCCGATCTGATCGAACGACGCTTCCTTGACGAATTCGGCGAGGGAGAAAACTTCTGTTCGGCCAGGCTCATGGCTCATCGTGGCATTCCTTCTTTCTGAGGAGACCGGCGACGGGCTGCGTGATCGCGCGATATGCGTTCGGGAAGTATGTATTAGGTAAGGCTTACCTAATACATGTGATCGTACGCCCGCGCCTCCCCCGCGTCAAGGGTTTCAGCCGCGCCAGATCGCGCCAACACGGCCGAAGCGGAGCACGCTCGCCCGTGAGCAGGTCCTCGGTGGTTGAATAGTGTGATCGCACACAATCGAAAGAGGTCGCCATGAAGGTTCTCGTCACCGGCGCGGGAGGATACGTCGGCGGTCGGCTGGTGCCCGAGCTGCTCTCGCGCGGGCATTCGGTCCGCGCGGCGTTCACCCAGCCCGCCGCCTCGGAGCGGCTCTGGTGGGCGCAGCGCACGGAGCGCGTGCGGATGGACGTGTTCGACCTGCGCCAAACAGTCGAGGCGCTGCGCGGGGTCGATTGCGTGTACTACCTGATCCACGGGCTGGGCGGGCGGGACTTCCTCGCCGCCGACCGCGCGGCGGCGAAGAACGCCGCCCGCGCCGCCGCGGAATGCGGGGTGCGCAAGGTCGTGTACCTTTCCGGCCTGGTGCCGGACGAGCCAGAGCATTCGCTCTCCAAGCACCTCTCCTCGCGGCTGGAGACCGAGCGCATCCTCTCCGAGCAGAGCAACGGCTTCGACACGATCACCTTGCGGGCCGCGATCATCCTGGGCTCCGCGTCCACCAGCTTCGAGGTGCTCAAACAAATCTGCGAGCGCATGCCAGCCCTGACCATCCCGGCCTGGATGCGCTCGCAGGTCCAGCCCATCGCAGTTGTGGACGTCGTGCAGGCGCTCGCGGGAGCCTTGGAAGCCGAGGTCGGCACCCGGCACTACGACATCGGCGGCCGAGAGCAGATGTCCTACCCGCAGCTGCTGTCCCGGTTTTGCGCGGTCTCTGGCAAGCCCAGGCCGCAGATCGTCGTGCCGCTCGCCCCGGCCAAGATCGTCTCCTTCCTCGCGTCCCGGCTCGTCGACGTCCCGACAGGCACGGTCGAAGCACTGGTGGAAAGCCTCAAACACGACATGGTCTGCGGGGAGGACGACTTCGTCGAGGACCTTTTGCCGCCCGGGCATCAGCTCGTGGAGACCGATGAGGCCATCCGGCGGGCCAACGCCCCCGCCCGCGCCGAGGACCCCGCCGACCGCGATCCGCTGGGCCCGCTGCCGCACGACCCCCAGTGGGCGCAAGGAGGAAAAAGCCTCGCGGGCGCGGCGCTCACGCGGGCCTCGTCCATCCTGGAGAACCTCGCGAGGCCAGCCCGGTGAGCCAAGCGCCGGCCCGCGACCGAGGCCGCTGGTCCCCGACGCCCCCCCAAGCCGCCGTTCTCGCCGCGCTGGCGGCGGGAACGCCCGTGGTCCGTCGCGCCTTGACCCGCCGGCCGGGGAGCCGGGCGTTCACAACATGGGCGGCCATGGTCGCCGCCGTGTGGTTCGCCAGCGGCGAGGCCGCGGACCGGGCGGCGGGCGGCGTGTCCCGCGAGCGTTGGAATCCGCGCGGGTCGGGGCGCGGGGCGGTTTTCGGCGCGGCGCTCGGCGGGCTGTTCGTCATCGTCGCCCCGATCGTGCGCCGTTTCCCTGTGCTCGCGCGCTGGGTGGACGCCGTCCTCGCGCACCGGAGTCGCGCCACCGGCCCCGGCGTCGTGATCCTCGCGCTCGTCGCCGGGGCCGCGGAGGAGCGGTTCTTCCGAGGCCCCGTCTACGACCAAGCGGGCGGGGGGCGGGGGCGCAAGACGCTCGCCAGCACTGTCCTCTACACCGCCGCCACAGCGGGCACCGGCAATCCCGCCCTGGTCGCCGCCGCGGCGGCGCTGGGCCTTGCCGCCGCGGCTGAACGCGGGCGCACCCGCAGCGTCTTTCCCTCGATGGCGCTGCACGCGGCCTGGACCACCACGATGTACTACGCCTTCCCCTCCTCCTGAAAGGAACGCCCCCTGTCCGGCAGCCCCTGGAGAAACAGCGGCGCGCGAGCACGCGGCGCGCGCTCCTGTGGGCGTCAGTGCTGTTTGCGATACTGTGCCCATGGCCCATAAGCCGACCGCGCGCTCCGCCTCGGAGCGTTTCTCGCCGCCCACGCGAGCGTGGTTGCACGACGCGTTCGGCTCGGCGACCCCGGCCCAGGAAATGGCGTGGGAGTCGATCTCGGCGGGCGCGAACACCTTGGTGCTCGCGCCGACCGGGTCGGGCAAAACTTTGGCGGGATTCCTGTGGGCCGTCGACCAATTGCTGAGCGAGCCCGGCAAAGGGACCCGGGTCCTGTACGTCTCGCCGTTGAAATCTTTGACCGCCGACGTCGACCGGAACCTGCGCGCCCCGCTGGTCGGCATCGCGCGCGCCGCGCAGCGGCTGGGCGAGCCCGAGCCCAAGGTCACCGTGGGCATGCGGACCGGGGACACCACGCCAGCCCAACGTCGCGAGCTGGGCCGCCTGCCGCCGGACATCTTGTTGACCACCCCGGAGTCGTTGTTCCTCATGCTCACCTCGGCGGCGAAAGACACGCTGCGATCCGTGCGCACCGTGATCGTGGACGAGATCCACGCGATGGTGAACACGAAACGAGGCGCGCACCTCGCGCTCTCCCTCGAACGGCTCGACAACGCGCTGGAACGTCCCGCCCAACGGATCGGGCTGTCCGCCACCGCCCGCCCGCCCGAGGAAGTGGCCCGGTTCCTGTCCGGCTCGGCTCCGACAACTGTTGTGGCCCCGCCCGCGCACAAACGGGTCGAGGTCTCGGTCTGCGTCCCCGTGCCGGACATGACCGACCTCGAGGACAACACGATATGGCCCGCCATTGAGGAGCGGATCGTCGACCTCGTCGAGTCCCATCGCTCCACCATTGTGTTCGTGAATTCGCGCAGGCTCTCCGAACGCCTGACCACACGCATCAACGAGGTGCACGCCGAACGCGCGGCAGGGCGCGGCGAACCCGAAGCCGCGGAGCGCGCGCTGGCCCGCACGCACCACGGTTCGGTGAGCAAGGAACAACGCGCCCTCATCGAGGACGACCTGAAAAACGGCGTGCTGAAAGCGGTGGTCGGCACCGCGAGTTTGGAGCTCGGCATCGACATGGGCTCCGTCGACCTCGTCATCCAAGTCGAATCCCCGCCGTCGGTCGCCAGCGGGCTGCAACGGGTCGGGCGGGCGGGCCACCAGGTCGGAGAGCTCTCCCGCGGGGTGGTCATCCCGAAACATCGAACGGACCTGCTGCAATGCGCAGTCGCCGCCGAGCAGATGCTCGCTGGCGCGACCGAGCCGTTGCGCACGCTGGCGAACCCGCTCGACGTGCTGGCGCAACACACTGTCGCGGCGGCCGCGATGGAAGACCTCGACGTCGAGCAGTGGTTCGACACCGTGCGGCGCAGCGCCCCGTTCACAACCCTGCCGCGCAGCGCGTACGAGGCGACTTTGGACTTGCTCTCGGGCAAATACCCTTCGACGGAGTTCGCCGAGCTGCGACCGCGATTGGTGTACGACCGCGCCGAAGGCACCCTCGCCGCGCGCCCAGGGGCGCAGCGCCTGGCCGTCACCTCCGGCGGCGCCATCCCGGACCGAGGCATGTTCGCCGTCTATCTCGCAGCGGGCGACGAGGGCGGGCGCCAGTCCCGAGTGGGCGAGCTGGACGAGGAGATGGTGTACGAGTGCCGTCCCGGCGACTTCATCACCCTCGGAGCCACCAGCTGGCGGATCACCGACATAGGCCCAGACCGGGTGCTGGTGCTGCCCGCGTTCGGCGAGCCGGCGAAGTTGCCGTTCTGGCATGGCGAAGGGCCCGGCAGGCCCGCGGAACTCGGCGAGGCGCTCGGCAGGTTCTCCGCTGAGCTGTCCCGTTCGCGCCCCGAGGAGTTCGAACGGCGCTGCGCCGCGGTGGGGCTGGACCAGAACGCCACCGAGAACCTCCGAGCCCTTTTGGACGAGCAGCAGCGGGCCACCGGCAAACTCCCCACCGACACCACCCTGATGGTGGAGCGCTTCCGCGACGAGCTCGGCGACTGGCGGGTGGCGCTGCTGTCCCCCTACGGGATGCGGATGCACGCCCCGTTGGCCTTGGCGGTGGGGGCGCGGCTGCGCGAGCTCTACGGGGTCGAGGGGCAAGCGACCGCGTTCGACGACGGCGTCGTGGTCCGGGTGCCCGACACCGGGGAGAGCGCGCCCGGCGCGGAGCTGTTCGTGTTCGAGCCCGACGACATCGACCCCGTCGTGACCGAGCAGATCAGCGGCTCGGCGCTGTTCGCCGCGCGGTTTCGCGAGTGCGCGGCTCGGGCGCTGCTGCTGCCGCGCCGCGCTCCGGGCAAGCGAGCCCCGCTGTGGTTGCAGCGCCAACGCGCCGCCCAACTGCTCGACGTGGCCCGCAAATACCAGGACTTCCCCATCGTGCTGGAGACTGCCCGAGAGTGCCTGCAAGACGTGTTCGACCTGCCGCAGCTGACCCGCCTCATGGCACGCGTCGCGCGCCACGAGGTGCGGCTGCTCACCGTCGAGACCACTGCCCCGTCGCCGTTCGCCGCGGCGCTCATGTTCGGCTACGTCGGCGCGTTCATGTACGAGGGGGACGTCCCGCTCGCCGAACGACGCGCAGCGGTGCTGTCCTTGGACATGAACCTGCTCGCCGAGCTGCTCGGGCGGATCGACCTGCGCGAGATGCTCGACCCCCAGGTGCTCGAGAAGACCTTCCAAGAACTGCAACGGCTCGCGCCAGGGCGCCGGGCCCGCGACGCGGAAGGCATTGCCGACCTGCTGCGGGTGCTCGGCCCGCTCACGGAGGACGAGCTGCGCGCGCGCAGCGAAGACCTCGACGTCGCTGCCGCCGCGGCCGAGCTGGCCGCGGCGCGCCGCACGGTGGCCATGTCGTTCGCTGGACGGCGTTGGCATGTCGCCGTGGAGGACGCGGGCAGGCTGCGCGACGGGGTGGGCGCCGCTGTCCCGGCGGGCGTCCCCGGCGCGTTCACCGAGCCGGTCGCCGATCCGTTGCGCGAGATTTTGGGGCGGTACGCGCGCACTCGCGGCCCGTTCACCACAGCAGACGCGGCTGATCGGTTCGGCCTCGCGCCCCGTGCGGCAGAGGAGGCCCTGCGTCGGCTCGCCGCGCAGGGCGCGCTGGTCCGGGGCGAATTCGTCGTGGCTGACGAAGCCCAACAATGGTGCGACAGCGACGTGCTGCGAATACTGCGCAGGCGCTCGCTCGCCGCCGCCCGCGCGCAAGTCGAACCCGTCACCGCCGCCGCCTACGCGCAGTACCTGCCCGCCTGGCAACGAGTGGCCGATCCGTCGTGCTCCGGCACGGACGGTGTGCTCGCGGTGGTCGAGCAGCTCGCCGGAGCCGCTGTGCCAGCTTCAGCCCTCGAACCGCTCGTGCTCGGCCAACGGGTGCGCGACTACCGGCCTGAAATGCTCGACGAGCTCTTCGCCGCAGGCGAGTTGTTGTGGTCCGGCGCTGGCACGATGCACGGCAACGACGGCTGGGTCGCCCTGCACTTGGCCGATTGCGCGGCGTTGTCGTTGGCCCCTCCCCCGGAAAGAGAGCTCACCGAAGCCCACCGGGCCATCTTGGACGCCCTCGGCGGGGAGGGCCGCGGCGGCGGGGGCTTCTTTTTCCGCCAGCTCGTGGACGGCGCGACCGAGTCAGCGGCGCGAGAAGCCCTGTGGGATCTGGTCTGGGCGGGCAAAGTCACGAACGACACCTTCGCCCCGGTGCGCGCGCTGCTTGCGGGGTCAGCCCGGAGCAGAAGCGCGCCTGCGGCGCACCGCCAGCGCCGCAGAGGCTCGCCGGTGCAGTTCCGCGCAAGCCGAGGCCCGGCGCGCGCCGCCGATCCTGTCGTGTCCGGCCGGTGGTCGTCGTTGCCGCAGCCGGAGCCGAACTCGACTTTGCGGGCCCATTTTTGGGCAGAGCAGCTGCTCGCCCGGCACGGCGTGGTCACAAAAGGCGCGGTCGGCGCAGAGGGCGTGCCCGGCGGTTTCGCCGCCGTGTACAAAATATTGACCGCGCTGGAAGACTCCGGGCTCTGCCAGCGGGGCTACTTCGTCGAGTCTCTCGGCGGGGCGCAGTTCACCAGCCCCGCCGCGGTGGACCGGTTGCGTTCCTACCAAGAACTCGCCACAGCGCGGGAGAAACCCCGGGTTGCGCACGTCTTGGCCGCGACAGACCCCGCCAACCCGTTCGGCGCGGCGCTGCCCTGGCCCGCTCGCGGCGCGGCGGACGACTCGCCGCCGTCGCACCGGCCCGGACGCAGGCCCGGAGCCATAGTGGTGCTCCACGAAGGCGAACTCGTCTGGTACCTGGAGCGAGGCGGACGTTCCCTGCTCGTGTTCGCGCCCGAAGACGGCCCGCAGCGCGCCGCCGCCGAGGCGTTGGTGGCGCTGGTGCGCTCCGGCCGCCTGGCCGGGCTCGTCGTCGAGCGGGTGGACGGCGCGTCCTCATTGGGAGCGGATCTGCCCGCCGCGGCCCAGCGAGCGGCGCGCGCGCTGCTCGAAGCAGGATTCGCCCGAACCCCGCGCGGGCTGCGGCTGCGCTGAGCGGAACCAGATGCCCGAAGGAGACACCGTGTTCCGCGCCGCGGCGGCGCTGCGTGGCGCGTTGAGCGGAAAAACACTCGTCCGCTGCGACATCCGGGTGCCGAAATACGCCACCGTCGACCTCGCCGGGCACGTCGTCGACGAAGTCCTCTCCCGAGGCAAGCACCTGTTCATCCGAATCGGACCGGCGAGCGTGCACTCGCACCTCAAAATGGAGGGGGAATGGCGGGTCGTGGCGCAAAAACCGCGCACCCCGGTGCGCGACTACCGGGTTCGCGCTGTTTTGGCCGCCGCCGACGTGACCGCGCTCGGCCTCGACCTCGGCGTGCTCGAAGTCCTCGACCGCGCCCGCGACATGGCGGCCGTGTCCCACCTCGGCCCCGACCTCCTCGGCCCCGACTGGGACCCCGAGACCGCCGCAGAGCGGTTGACCGCGCAACCCGACCGGCCGCTCGCCGAAACGCTTTTGGACCAGCGCGTGATGGCCGGCGTCGGCAACGTGTACTGCAATGAGCTGTGTTTCCTCGTCGGACGGCTCCCCACTTCGCCGGTCGGGGCCGCGGGCGATCCGGCGCGCCTGGTCGCCCGCGCCCACGCCCTGCTCCGCGCCAACCGTGACCGAGCCCGCAGAACCACCACGGGCGACTCGCGGCCTGGCCGCGAACTCTGGGTGTACGGGCGACGGGGGTTGCCCTGCCGCCGATGCGGCACGCCGATCCGATACGACCCGGACGGGCCGCGCGTGCGGTACTGGTGCCCGTTCTGCCAGCGATGAGCGAGAGCGATCGGCCCGAGGACCCGGACCAAAACCAGGACGCATGGGCGCCGGAGACCGGCATGGCGCCCTTCGCCTTCGAGCGAAGCCAGAAGGATCGCCGCGGACCGTCTTTCACGAGGGGCATTGTTGTCGGCGAAGGCGTTCCTTCGGCGTCTCACCTGGCCGCAATCTGTTTCTTGCGCCTGCACAAGTGTCTCCAACAGGCGTTTTCCCTTGACCGGCTCAGGAAGGACTGGCCCAGGACGACAGCACGGACAGTGAGCGCCGCAGGCGCATTGCCGCAAGAGCACTCCGCGGCGGAAAGAGAAATCCGTGCCGCGCTCGCGCACGACCCCTATTCCCGAGAGAGGATGCGCTGCGGGTTCCTTTTCGCCGAACGACGACGAGCTGCCGACCAGCTGGCTGGTTCCTGCCCGCGGACGCCAAGGGCGGAGACTCCGCCCATGGCTACGGCGCGTCGTGGCTCGGCGCGCTTGCGCGCGCCGTGTCAGCAGCGATGCGCCAGCGGGAGGAGGATTCCTGCTGGCGCCAGAATTCGGCGAAGTGCCCGCGACGGGCGGTCAGCTCGGCGATGGAGCCTTGCTCCACGATGGACCCTTCGTCGACGAACAGCACATGGTCGGCGTTGCGGAGAGCGCCGAGCCGGTGCGCGATCATCACGCGGGTGCGCGGGCGCGGGTCGTTCCCGATCGCTTCGCTGACCGCGGCTTCGTTTTCAGAGTCCAGCGCGCTGGTGGCTTCGTCGATGAGCAGGATCGGCGCGGGCTTCACCAAGGCCCGGGCGATGCTGACTCGTTGGCGCTCGCCGCCGGACAGGGCGGCTCCTGCCTCGCCGACCCGTGTTTTTTCGGCCTCGGGAAGGCGCTGGACGATTTCATCGACGCGCGCGAGAGCCATGGCGCGGCGGACTTCTTGCTCGCTGGCAGCCGGGTGCCCCGCGAGCACGTTGTCCCAGATGGGCCCGTCGAACAGGTACGGATGCTGGAACACCATGCTGGTGAACGCCCGACGGGCCCCGGCGTCCAGGTCCGCCGCGTCGGTTCCGTCGATCAGAATGTGGCCGCCGACAGGTTTCTGGAGGCCGGCGATGAGCGCCAATATGGTGCTCTTGCCGGAGCCGGAGGGACCGACGATCGCAGTCGTCGTGCCTGGCCGCAGGACGAAGTTGACATCCTTGAGCACCGGTTCCTCGCCGCCGTCGTAGCGGAAACTGACATCCCGGAATTCGATGCGCGGAGCGGGTGTTCCGGCCGACGCGACGGCGTCGCCCGGCGTGTCGCCGACCTCGGCGGTGAGGATCGTTCGCAGGCGCTCCAAGACGCCGCGCGAGTTCTCCACGGCGGTGGCCAGTCCTGCGAGCACGGAGAACGGTTCGAGGAATCGCACCATCACGACCATGAGGGCAACCGCCTCCGGCGCCGCGATCTGGCCGCGGACCGCCAAAAAGATCGTGGTGCCGGCGAAGAGTATCAGCGCGATTTGAATCACGACGCTGAACAGCAGCTGGCCTGGGATTTGGATGAACAAGAGCCGCGTGGTCGCATTGCGCAGCACCGCCACCGCCGCGCCGGCTTGACTGCGCGCGGGGACGACGCGGCGGCTTGCGCGCAGCGCGGCCTGGGTGCGGGCGAATTCCAGGATTCGTTCGGTCAGCGCGCCGTGCGCTTTGCTGTCTGCTTCCTCGGCGGCCCGCACGATGCGGATGCTCGCGAGCAGCGCGCCGAGCAACAGCGGCAGTGTGACGGCAGCCGCGACGCCCAGTTCGACCGAGATGAAGAACAGTCCGACAGTGATCGCGGCGGGAAGCAACATGGCGCCCAGCAGCGGTGTGAGCAGGTTCGCGACGAACCCCACGAGTTCCGGCCCGCCGGAGGAGATCGCCTGACGCGCCATCCCGGCGCGTTCGGCGGTGAACCAGCTCAGCGGGATGCGGGTGAGCCGGTCGGCCACCCGGTTCTGTGAGTCGTTCAGCACTGCGAACCCGATGTTGTAACCAATGCGCGACAGGACGGTGTCCACGGCCCAACCGGCGACTGTGACTGCTGTCAGCGCCCCGAGCCACCGCAGCGCGTCGGACGGTCTCGGGCCGAAGAGCCCGCCGAGCAGGGGCACCAGCAGAAGGCAGCCCGCCGCGCGGAGCGCGACCGAGACCACCGAGAGCACGATGTAGGACCGCAGCAGGGCTCGGCGGCTGGGCGGAATCAGGCGGATGAGTGTGGACAGCATCAGATGTTCTCCCCGGTCAGCACCGTCGATGTGGCTTCAATGCGGCCCTCCCAGAGCCGCCAGTACCGACCGCGGGCTGCCAGGAGCTGGTCGTGGGCTCCGGTTTCCACGATGCGGCCGTGGTCGAGGACGACGATCTGGTCGGCGTCGGCGATGGTGTGCAGACGATGCGCGATGACCAGAACGGTCCGATTGCGGATGAGCTTTCCCAACGCTTGTTGGACCAGGTACTCCGATTCAGGGTCGGCGAATGCCGTTGCCTCGTCCAGGATCAGGACGGGGGTGTCGGCAAGCAGCGCGCGAGCGATGGTGAGCCGCTGTTTCTCGCCCCCGGACAGTTGGGCGTTGTGATCCAGCACCGTGTCGTAGCCGTGCGGGAGCCGCAGGATGCGCTCGTGGATGTGCGCGCTGCGGGCCGCCGCGACGACCTCGGCTTCGGTCGCCTCGGGCCGGGCCAACGCGATGTTTTCGCGCACTGTTCCGACGATCAGCTGCACATCCTGGAAGACGAACCCGACCTTGGTGTACAGCTCGTCCGCGGCGAGGGCGCGGATATCGGAGCCGTCGATCCGAATCGCCCCGCCGTCCACGTCGTGGAATCGGGCCAGCAGCGAAGCCAGTGTCGACTTCCCGGAGCCGGAGGGACCCACAAGGGCGGTGATGGTCCCTGGCAGCAACGTGAGGGAGACGCCATGGATCACGGGGAGGTTCGGCCGGTAGCCGAAGGTCACGTTGTCGAATGACACGGCAGTCCCTCCGACGCCGCTTTCGGGGGCTCGCGCAGCCGCGTCGGGTTCGCGCGCGGCCAGTTCGGGTTCGTCGAGGGCGATGGCGATGCGCCGGGCGGCCGTCACACCGCTGCGGATGCTGCCCAGGCCGTATGCGATCCCCAACAGACGAGAGCCGAAAGTGGTGCCGAGGATGAGGAACGGCAGCAAGGCGGTCGGGCGCATATCCCCGAAGACGATGAGCAATGTGCCCGAGGCGGCGATGAGCCACAGGAAGGTCGTCGGCCGAGTGACCAGGTCCATGAATGTTTTTTGCCCGATGAACGGCCGCTGCCATTCGTTGAGGAACACGAGGTATTCGCCGAGTTTGCGCTGGAACGAGGAGGCGGACGCGCCGCCGAACACCCGGATCACCGGCTGTCCTTCGAGGTAGGCGGTGGACTCGCTGTTCATCCGGTTGCTCCAACGGGAGAATTCGGCGGTCTTCGGGCCGCTTTTGTACACCATCGACGCGACTGTCGCGATGTAGACCAGGATGGGCGCGAGGAGCACGAGCGCCATCCGCCAGTCGACGAGGAACAGATAGACGAGCACGGCCACGGGCCCGACCACGGCCGCGACAGCGTCGGGGATCGCGTGGGTGATGAGGTAGTGCAGGGACAGGGTGTCGTCCTGGATGAGCTTCTTCACCGACCCGGACCCACGCTGGGTGAACCACCCCAAGGGGACATGGGAGAGCTTCTCCAAAAGACGGCGCCGCATCTCCGCGCTGAACCGGATGTCTATCGCCGCGTGCAGCCAAAAGACGAGCGCCGCTGCGAGCAGCGCTCCGAGGACAAGGAGCACCAAGAACACGAGCGCGGTGCGAGACAAACGGTCCTCGCCCGCGCCCGCGAGGAGTTGGCGCGCCAACTCCACGAGCACCACGAACGGCGCCAGTTCGACCAGGGTGATGACTGCCTGCAAGACACCGCCCGCGATCATGCGTTTCTTGATGGGCGCCAAGAGCTCCCCGACTCCTTGGGATCGCCACCGGCCTTTTGGCGCGACGCGGGCAGGGGCGCCGGCCGAGTCCTGGGGCGGCGCGGCCGACGCGGGCCGAGCGGTGTTCGAGGCAGGCTGCGCGCTGGCGCTCCGATTCCTTCCCCCTCGGGGGGACTTCCATGAGGCGTGCGCTTGGAACTCGGTCTTGGGGAAGCCGAATTGTTCGCGCAGGCGCTTGCGCAGGTGTGTGAGCGATCCGGCTTCCGCGCAAGCCCATGCGCGCCAGTCGGACCAGTCGCGGTCCTCGATGGCGGCGGCGAGCGATGTTTCGTCGGCCCGGTCCGTCCAATGCACTCTTCGGCATGGATGATCGCGCAGTTCGATGTGCTCGTCATCGGGGCTCTGACGCTCCAGATACACCTCGACGGGGACCTCGGGGGGCAGGGCGGCCAGGATGGAGTTCATCGCCGGGATGGCCGCGGCGTCGCCGATCAGGAGGAACCCGGCAGGCAGGTCTTCCGGGATTTCGAAGCGCGCCGAGCCGAACGGCGTGACGGCGATGGACGCGCCCGGCTGCGCGGCGCTTGCCCACCGGGCCGCGGGACCAGGGGATTTGTGCAAGAGGACGTCAATGGCGAACTCGCCAGACTCGGCGTCGGCGCGCACGAGCGTGTACGCGCGAGGGAACTCGCCAGAGCCCCCCTCCGGGTCGGGGAACCAGAAACGCGGCGACTCGGCCGGGGCGCGCAGCAGATCCTCGAACAGCGTCGGCGAGGACATGGTGACGCGCGCGCAGTGCGGCGCGACTCGTTCGTTCGCGACCACTGTGGCCACATGGACGCGCGCCCCAAGCGCGCGCAACAACGCGCCCTGAAAACCTTGACCCATAGTGCGCCTTCTTCCTTCCTCGCAGAGTCCATCGGTGCGATGGCGCGCTCGCGTCGCCTCCCAGCCACGGCCAGGCCCGCGCCGCGCGCGTTCCATATTCTTGCCGATCCCCGGCCGACGCTCAGAGCAAGCCAGGCCCTCGGCTGCGCGGAGCGCGCGCAGCCGGGCAAGGCCACCCCTGAGTTAGGGTAACCTACATCAGGTTAGGCTACGCTATGTTATGGTACTCGAAGTTATCTGCCCGGCGCGTCCGACCCGCACGCAGCTTCGGCGCAAACAGTGTCATAACTCGGCTATACCAGGCAAGAAAGAGATCGCCCTTGACATCGTCTCCGATAGGCAGCTCGACCACATCGGACCGCAAGCAACTCCTGCGGGCAATGCTCGCAGAACGTGGGCTCTCGAACTCGTCTTCGAGCGTTTCGAGTGTTCAGGCGCGTGCGCCCATGGCGCAGACCCCGCTGTCGTCAACACAACAGCGCATGTGGTTCGCCCAAGCCCTTTTTCCCGAGGACACCTCCTACAACATGCTGGTCGGCCTGCGGATCGACGGCCCCCTCGATCTTGACGCGCTGCGCGCGAGCGTGGCCGGCTTGTACGACCGGCACACGATTCTGCGGACTCGGTACCACAGCGGCCCCGGCGGCGAAGTGGTGCAGCTGATCGAGCAAAGCCACGAGGTCGCGGTCCCTGTCGTCGATCTCGGCGACACGTCGTCGGCGAGCCTTGAAGAAGCGGCCGAAGCGCTCGCGCGGGAAACCTCCGGCCGGCCGTTCGACCTTGCTGCAGACCCCCCGCTGCGAGCCGTGCTCGTGCGCGCCTCGGCGCACGAGCACGCGCTGATCCTGGTCCTGCACCACATCGCGGCAGACGAGGTCACGTGGGACCTGCTGTTCGCGGACCTCTCTGCGCAGTACGCCCACAAGACTGGGCGGGCCGACTCCCTTCCGGCTCCCCCGGCCCTCGAATACGCAGACTACGCCGTGTGGGAGCAAGAGCGGCTCCAGCGCGGCGATCTCGACGCCCAGCTCGAATACTGGACTGACCAGTTCACCCCCCTGCCCCCGAGCGTCGGCTTCCCGAGCACGGCCCGGTCCCTCGCGCGGCACAGCACAGCAGGCGAACGGCGCCAACACGCCCTGCCGGAGAGCGCCCGCGCCGGCATTCAGGATCTCGCGCGAGCCCATCAGACCACGCCATTCACGGTCGTGCTCGCCGGATTGGCCGCGCTGTTGCACCGATACACCGATGCGACGGATTTGGTCATCGGCATTCCGGTGCTGGTCCGCAGCGCGCCCGAGATCGAAGACGTCTGGGGCAATTTCACCAACACGCTTGCGCTGCGGCTGAACGTGGACGGGCAATCGACGTTCCTCGACCTGCTGCAGAGCACCCGGTCCGCCTTTTTCGAAGCCTACGACAACCGCGACATCCCCTTCGAGACGGTCATCGAACGGGTGGCTCCGCAACGGACAACGGGCCGTTCGCCATTGTTCGAGGTGATGTTCGCGGCGACTCGGCCAGTGGCAACCGAGTTGCGTTTGGCCGGGACGACGACGACCAACCTCGGGTTGCGCGACGAGACGTCGATGTTCGACCTCGCCGTCGACCTGGTCGACGGCGAGGTGCTGGCAGCCACTTTCCAAACATCGAAGCACACGCCGGAGTTCATCGACCAGGTGTTGGAGAACCTTGCCTCGTTGTTGGCACACGGTGTGGCGGACCCGGCGCGACGCGTGAGCGATCTGCCCTTGCTCACCGAGCAGCAAGAGCAGCACATCCTCCACGGCTGGAATGCCACCGCCGACAGCCGCTACCCCGGCGACGTCCCCGTGCACCGCCTCTTCGAGCAGCAAGCGCGCAAGACCCCGCACGCGGTCGCGGTCGTCGCCGAAACCGAACAGCTCAGTTACCAAGAACTGGACGAGCGCGCGACGGCGCTGGCCTCCTCGTTGCGCTCGCTCTCAGTCGGGGCCGAAAGCCTCGTCGGGATCAATATGGACCGGTCCATGGACCGTATGACGGCGCTGCTGGCGACCTTGAAAGCAGGGGCGGCGTTCGTCCCGCTCGAACCGGGATGGCCAGCGAGCCGGATAGCGGATGTGTGCGAGAGCGCCCGCCTGGCAGCGGTGCTCACCCACGGCGAGCCTGCGACACGGCTGCCGGAGTTGCGCATACCAGTGCTGAACCTCGACGAGGAACCCCCCGGCGATCAGACCCTGCTCGATCCGGCCCCCGAAACGCGGATGGACGAGCTCGCCTACGTCGTCTTCACATCCGGCTCCACAGGCGCCCCGAAAGGCGTGATGGTGACGCATGCCGGGATCTGCAACCGGCTGCTGTGGCAGACCTACGACTTCGGAGTCGGACCAAAAGACGCCGCTCTGCACAAATCGCCGCTCGGCTTCGACATGGGGATCAACGAAATCCTCTTGCCGCTCATCTGCGGCGGCAAAGTGGTGCTCACCCGCGCGGGGGCCGAGGCTGACCCAGCGTATCTGCTCGATCAGATCAAGCAGAACGAAGTCACCTTCATCGACCTGGTGCCGTCGTTGCTCGATCTGATCCTGGACCAGCCCGAATTCGCCGCGGCGACTCGTTCGCTGGGGTCGGTGTGGACCGGCGGCGAGGCGTTGACCCCAGAATTGCTCGACCGGTTCCACGCCCGCTGCGCGATCCCCATGTTCCACGGGTACGGGCCCACCGAGGCGACCGTCGCGTGCACGTACGAAATCTATCAGCCAGGCGAGCGCCGGACCGGGGTGACCATCGGCAAGCCGAACGGCAACTGCCAGATCTTCATCCTCGACCACCGGCTGCGGCCAGTCCCGCCGGGGGTGTCCGGGGAACTGTTCATCGGGGGCGCGCAACTCGCGCGCGGATATGTCCACAACCCTGCGCGCACAGCCGAACGGTTTATCGCCGATCCGGTTTCCGGCACGCCCGGAGCCCGGATCTACCGAACCGGAGACCGGGCCCGATTCCTGCCGGACGGCACGATCGAGTTCCTCGGCCGGGTGGACAACGAATTGAAGATCCGGGGCCGCAGAATCGCGCCGGAGGAGGTCGAGGAAGCGCTCATGGCGCATCCGGCCGTGCGTCGCGCGGTGGTGCTGGGGCACGGCGACCGATTGGTCGCGTACTGCGCCTGCGAGCAGCCCGCGCCCATCTGGCAGCAACTGCGGGAGTGGTTGCGCGAGCGGCTGCCCGAACATATGGTGCCGTCGTCGGGGACCATTCTCGACGCGCTGCCGGAATTGTCGTCGGGAAAGGTCGACCGCGTCGCGGTGCGGCACATTCCCGTCGAATCGAACGCCCCAGCAGTCCCCTACCTCGAACCTCGCTATGCCATGGAACGAGCCCTGGCGGAGGTGTGGACAGGAGTGCTCGGCGTTCCCCGTGTCGGCGTGAACGACAACTTCTTCGACTTGGGCGGGCATTCGTTGTTGCTGGCCCGCGTTCAGGCTTTGCTCGCTCGGGAGCTCGGACTTTCCGTGTCGCTGCTCGACTTGTACGCGCATCCGACCATCGCGGAACTCGCCGCGCATGTGAACGGCGACCACGATCAGGCCGTCAGGCCTGGGGCAAGCGGCAACGGCGGGCTCGGCGCTGCCCGCAATCGTGCTGAGCGCGGGCGAGAAGCCCGCGCCCAGCGTTTATCACAGCAAAAAAGAAAAGGGCGGTAGATCAAGCCATGCAGCATTCTTCGACACCGGCGGAGCAGCTTCCACTTCAACGCTCCTGGTTGCGGGGCGGGGCCTTCGACCCCGACGGGCATCCCGCGTTGGTGGTCTTCCCGCATGCTGGCGGCGGGGCCTCGTTCTACCGCTCCTGGTTGGCCAATCCGGATTTCTCGGTGAACATCGTGCAGTACCCCGGGCGCGAGGACCGGATCTCGGAAAAACTTCCGCCGAGCCTGGGAGACCTTGCCGACGGCGCGGCCGAGGCGCTCTTGAGCTTGCCCGACCGGCCGCTGTGCCTGTTCGGGCACAGCATGGGGGCGCTGGTGGCCTTCGAGGTCGCGCGGCGGTTGGAATCAGCGGGCCGCTATCCCCAGCTCCGGTTGTGCGTCTCCTCGTACACGGCGCCCCACATCGTCCGCAGCGCTGGATTGTTGGACAGGAACGACGAGGACTTCGCCGCGTACGGGCGTTCCGCCATGGGCGAGGTGGGGGCAGCCAAGGGCGAGGCCAGCGCGTTCGACATCGAGGCGTTGCGCGATCTTGTCATCAGTGGCATGCGGGCCGATTTCCGGCTGGTCGAAGAGTATCGGACCGACCAAAATCCCCCAGTGCAAGCGCCGGTGCTCGTGCTGTGCGGCGCCGACGAGCCCATCGACCCCGCGGATATGGAAGCCTGGGCGCAGGTGACCCGAGGCGGCTGCCGCACGGCGAAATTCCCCGGCGGGCACTTCTACCTCGCCGCGGAACGCGACGCCGTGCTCGAAACCGTGCGCCAATGGTGCGCGGAGCTCGACAACGGCCCCAGCAGGCTGACGGTCGGCAGCGAGTCCGCGCCCCACCCCGACCACGAGGTCCGCGATGACGACGTGGCGGTGATCGGCCTCGCCGCGCGGGTCCCCGGAGCCAAGACCCTTGCCGAGTTCTGGGCGAATCTCTGCGCGGGCATGGAGTCGAACACGTATTTCACCGATGAAGAACTGCTGTCTGCGGGGTTGAAACCCGCGGAGCTCAAGGACCCCCGACTGGTCCGGGTGCGGCCGATCCTGACCGACGTGGCCGATTTCGACGCCAAGTTCTTCGGGTACGCCCCGAGCGAGGCGCGCTCGATCGATCCGCAGCAACGGCTTTTTCTCGAATGCGCCTGGGAGGCTGTGGAATCAGCGGGTTACGACCTGCAACGCTACACAGGTTCGGTCGGCGTGTTCGCGGGCGGCGCGGGCTCGACGTACTACAGGGCGAACCGGTCGGGGGACTACGGGGACCTGAACGGCGCCGAATACCTCCAAGCGGCGCTGGCCACGGAGAACGACTTCCTCCCGGCCCGCGTTTCCTACAAACTGAATCTGCGCGGCCCCAGCATAGGGTTGGGCACCGGTTGCTCGACAGCGCTGACGGCGGTGCACCTCGCGGTGCAAAGCGTTTTGTCGGGCGAGTCCGACATGGCGTTGGCTGGCGGAGCCTCCATCACGTTCCCGCAAACCGCCGGATACGTGGCCTCCGACAGCGGAGCCATTTCCACCTCCGGCCGATGCCGCGCGTTCGACGCGGCCGCCGACGGGACCTTGGTCGGCGACGGCATCGGCGTCGTCTTGTTGAAGCGCGCGTCAAGCGCAGTGGCAGACGGCGATCCTATTCTCGGGATCATCAGGGGGACCGCCGTGAACAACGACGGCGGGAACAAGGCCGGGTTCGCGGCTCCGAGCGTCGCCGGACAGGCAGACGTCATCGCGGAGGCGTTGGGCGTCGCCGAGACGCCCGCCGAGACCATTGATTATGTGGAAACACATGGCACTGGCACGCCCATGGGCGACCCCATCGAGGTCGCCGCGCTCACGGAAGTCTTCCGCAGAGGAGGCGACACCAGAACGCAGGCCTGCCGTCTGGGCACCCTCAAGCCCAACATAGGGCACACCGGCCCCGCGTCCGGAGTCCTCGGGCTCATCAAAGTGCTGTTGGCGTTTCACAACCAGATGTATCCGCCAGCTGCCAACTTCACCACCCCGAACCCGCAGATCGAATTCTCGAAAAGCCCCTTCTATGTTGGCGCGCGTTTGCGGCGCTGGAACGCGCCCGGCGGCAAGCCCCGCCGCGCGGGAGTGAGCGCCTACAGCATGGGCGGCACGAACGCCCATGTCGTGCTCCAGGAACCGCCCCTTGCCCAGAGGCCCCGACCCGCGCAGGAGGGTCCGCAGCTGCTCGTGCTTTCTGCCCGGACAGCGCCAGCGCTCGAATCCATGCGGAAAAACCTGGCACGCCACCTGGAGGAGCATCCTGAACAGGACCTCGCGGCCGTCGCCGCCACACTGCGCCTCGGACGGCGCGCCTTCCGCCATCGCTTTGCCGCTGTGGTCGCGAACTCGTCAGAGGCGCGGGAAGTGCTCCGCGGCGGGGATCGCGCGCCGTCCCGAGGGGGCGTCGCGACAGACAAGCCTCGGCCGGTCGCGTTCCTCTTCCCCGGCCAGGGCAGCCAGTTCAGCGGCATGGGCGCGCAGCTCTACGCGGCTTCTGCGATCTACCGCCAGCACATCGACGAGTGCGCGGAGCGCTTTGCGCCGCTGATCGGCGTGGACTTGCGCACAATGCTCAACACCCCGGGCAATGACGCCTCGGACGGCGAGCTCATGCAGACCCGGCTGACCCAGCCAGCGCTGTTCACCGTGGGCCACGCGCTCGCGCAACTCCTCATCGCTTGGGGGGCGCGGCCGGCCGCCATGCTCGGCCACAGCATCGGCGAGCTGGTCGCCGCGTGCGTCGCCGGGGTTTTCACACTCGAAGAAGGAATCCAGCTGGCGGCGCTGCGCGGCGAACTCATCCAGCAGTGCGAGCCCGGAGCCATGGCTGCCGTCGGCGCGTCGCTCGAAACCGTCACCGCGATGCTTCCGGCGGGAGTGTCGGTCGCGGCGGTGAACGGCCCGGAGCAAATCGTTGTCTCCGGGGCCGCAGAGGGCGTCGAGGCGCTCCAACGAGCGGCGGCGGACGCCGGTGTGCGCTGCACACGGCTCGCGGTGCACCGCGGCTTCCATTCCGCGCTCGTCGACCCGGCGGTCGAGCGTTTCTCGGCCGCTGTGGCGCAGATGCGGTTGCGTGCGCCGCAGGTGCCTTTCATCTCGAATGTGACAGGGTCCTGGATCACCGGGGCACAGGCCGCCGACCCCGAGTACTGGGGCCAGCAGTTGCGCGCGCCGGTGCAGTTCGCCCCTGGTCTCGCGCGATTGTGCGCCGAGCACCCGGACGCGGTCCTTGTCGAGGCTGGCCCCGGCCACAGCCTGCGCGGGATAGCGGCGGCGAACACGAGCAGCCCCGAGGTTGTTTCGATGCTGGGCGACAGGACCGGTGACGCTGCGACCGTTGCCATGGCAGCGGCCGGGCATCTGTGGGCCGCTGGGGCCGAGCTGGAGTGGCAGCACTTCGGGGAGCCGCTGCGGCGCGTGCCCCTGCCCACCTACCCGTTCGAACGGGAGCGGTTGTGGCTGACTCCGCCGAGTTCTGCCGTCGGCAAGGCCGCCGCCCAGGCCGCTGCCGCGCCAGCCGAGCCGGTGTCGCCCGAGGCGGACGCCGGAGCGCCTGTCGATCTCACGGAAAACGAGCTGATCGCGGCGGTCGAGCAGATCTGGTGCGAGGCGCTCGGCGTGAACAGTGTGGAGCCGCATGACAATTTCTTCGACCTGGGGGGCGACTCGCTGATCGCCGCTCGCATCGTCACCGTGATCGGGCAGCGCTGCGACATCAAGGTCTCGGTGGCTGAGCTGTGGGACCAAGGCGCCACCCTCGCCGATCTCGTGGACCTCGTCACAAGCCGCCACAACAGCACGATCGCCACAGGAGGAACACGCTAAATGAGCGAGAACACCGACCTGTCCGCCGCCGAGGCGGAAACGACCGACATCGCGATCATCGGCATGCAGTGCCGCTTCCCAGGAGCGGACGACGTCGACGCGTACTGGTCCCTGCTCACGCACAAGCGAGAAGGCTCGCGAACGTTGGGCAACCTCGACCCGGAACCGGACCTGGTGCGCAACGAGGCCGCTGTCGAAGGAATCGACCTGTTCGACGCGAAATTCTTCGGTTACACGCCAGCTGAGGCCGCGATGATCGACCCGCAGCAGCGGGTGTTCCTCGAATGCGCGTACCACGTCTTCGAACAGGCCGGTCACGACCCTGACCGCTACCCCGGACTCGTCGGCGTGTACGCGGGGTCAGGCCCATCGAACTATTTCATCACCAATGTCCTCCCGCATCTCGGCATCAGCCCGTGCTCTGCGGAGGCGTTGCCCGCTGGATTCGCCAACACACCGTCGTCGCTCCCGAGCCGGGTGTCCTACCACCTCAACCTGACCGGCCCGAGCATCGCGCTGAACACGGCGTGCTCGACGTCGCTGGTCGCGGTGCACCTGGCATGCCAGGAACTGCTGGACTACCGCTGCGACCTGGCTCTGGCCGGTGGCGTGACCGTGAACCCCCAGCCAGGGCAGGGCTACAAGCACGTCGAGAACGGCCCCCTGTCCCCTGACGGCCGCTGCCGGACCTTCGACGCCGACGCAGCAGGCATGTTCCCCGGCGACGGCGTGGGCGTTGTTCTGCTCAAACGCCTGTCCGACGCGATCGCCGACGGCGATCGCGTCCGGGCTGTCATCAAAGGGAGCGCCGTCAACAACGACGGGAACCACAAAACAGGCTTCACCGCGCCCAGCGTCCAAGGCCAAAGCGAAGTCATCGTCGCGGCCCAGGCGGTCGCGGGAGTCGAAGCCAGTTCCATCGGCATGGTCGAAGCGCACGGAACGGCGACGCCGATCGGCGACCCCATCGAGGTGTCGGCGCTCACCAAGGCGTTCCGGGAATCCACAGATCGGACCGGGTACTGCCTGATCGGATCCGCCAAGACCAACATCGGCCACACCGACGCAGCGGCGGGCGTGGCGGGGCTCATCAAAGCCGCCCTGTCCGTCGAACACGGTGTGATACCCGCCAATCTGCATTACAACACCCCGAACCCGCTGCTCGACCTTGACACGAGCCCGTTCCGCGTCGCGGCAGACACTGTCCCCTGGCCCGAGGCAGAGGGACCGAGGCGCGCCGGGGTGAGCGCGTTCGGCATCGGCGGCACGAACGCGCATGTGGTGCTCGAACAGGCGCCGGACCCGGCCGAGGCCGAAGCCCCGCAGGACGCGCCCGCTGAGTCGTTGCTGGTGGTGTCGGCCGCGAGCGCCGCCGCGCTCGACCAGCTCGCCGCGCAATTAGGGGAGCACCTGCACAACCACAGCGACATCCCTCTCGCCGACGTGGCCAACACCCTGCAACTCGGTCGGCGCGAACTGCCGTACCGGCGTTCATTGGTGTGCGATTCGACGGCTCAAGCGGCAACGGCGCTGGCTGCTCCCGCACAGGCGACGCATTCGGGCGACGGCTCCGTGCCGCTGGTGCTGCTGTTGCCAGGGGGCGGGGCCCAGTACGTCGGCATGGGCAAGGGGCTCTACGAGACCGAGGACGTGTTCCGGTCGAGCATTGACGAGTGCGCCGAAATCCTGGCGCGGACATGCGGTATCGACCTGCTCGCCCACCTCTACGGCGACAGCGGGCTCGACGAGGAACGGCTCGATGTGCTTTTCGCGTCCGTGGTGGCGGTCGAGTACGCGCTCGGAACCCAGCTCGCGGCGTGGGGGTTGCGACCGAGCGCGATGCTGGGCCACAGCCTGGGCGAGTACGCGGCGGCATGCCTGTCCGGTGTGATGGACATCGGCCAAGCATTGCCCTTGGTGGCCAAACGTGGCGAGCTGTTCGCCCGGACCGAAGGCGCGACGACGAGCATTGTCCTGGCCGCCGCCGAGGTCGCCCAGCTCATCAGCGGCCGTCTGGTCATTTCCGGCGTCACGGACGCGTCCTCGTGCACAGTGTCCGGGCCCACTGCCGAGGTCGAGGCTCTGGAACAGGAGCTGGAACGGCGCGGCACGCAGTTCCAGCGGGTGCGGGTGTCGATGGCGGTGCACTCCCCCGAGCTGGACCCCGTCCTCGGCGAGTTCGCCGATGTCTTGGCCGAGGTGACACTGCGTGCGCCACAAGTGCCGTACTTGTCGAATGTCACCGGGACCTGGGTCCGCCCGGAAGAGGCGACCGACCCCGCCTATTGGGTCCGGCACAGCCGGGAGCCAGTGCAATTGGCCGCTGGATTCGACACATTGACCAGCCTGCCCGGCGCCGTCTTGTTGGAGGTCGGCCCCGGTATGGCGCTGACGCGGATCGCGCAGCAGCACGAAGCTCCGTTCGCGGTTTTTCCGACCATGCGCCATCGCAGCGACCGGCGCAGCGACCGGCGCGCGCTGCTGACAGCAGTGGGCAAAGCCTGGGAGCACGGCATCGGCGTCGACTGGGCAGTGTTGTCGGCGAACCACCGGGCCTCGCGCGCCGAGTTGCCCAACTACCCGTTCGAGCGGCAGCGGTACTGGCTCACAGCGCCCGAAAACGCGCAGCCCCAGACGCAGGCCCGGTCCGGCGCTGCTGTCCCCGTGTGGCGCAGCAGCGCGCCGACCGCGCCTGCCGCCGCGCTGCCTGCCGGGCGGTGGCTGGTGCTCGTCGGCGACGACGCGTCCGCTCAGCGGTTCGGCGCGGAACTCGCCGATGCCGGCGCTGGCGCGGTCGACCTCGTCGGCCCTGGCCAAGCAGGGTCGCCTGCCGACTACGAGCACATCGTCTTTCTGGCGGACGGGCCTGCGGCCCAGTTGGACCGGGAACGTCACATCGAATTGGCGCGCGCCGTCGAAGCCGCCGGTTCCGATGTGACGGTGCACATTGTTGTCCGCAACGCCTTCGACGTGACTGGGGCCGAAGCGATCGATGTGGCGCAATGGTTGGCGGTCGGCGCCGCGCAATGGCTGCGCCGCAACGCCGAGACACGCGCCGTCGAGCTCGTGGACATGGACCGGCCCGACGCCGGGCGGCTGGTCGCGGAACTGTCGGCCCCTGGAGGCGACCGGACGCTCGCCTACCGCAACGGGCGGCGATGGGTCCTCGACAGCGAGCCGGTCGAGGGGTCGGCTCCGGCGTGGTCGAGCGCCGGGGACGCGTTGCGCGCGGAGCCGGTCGCGGCGTTGGACGAGGGAAGCTCGGCTGAGCCCTCCAAGGATCTGGACGATCTGTGCGCCCAATATGTCTGCGCATACCTGAACAGCGCCGGAGTCCCCCTGGCTCCCGGGGCGGAGTTCTCGCAGGACGAGCTGATCGCCCAGCTGCGAGTGGTTCCGGAGTACCGCAAGATCATCGGCACATTTCTGCGCATCCTGCGCGAGGACGGCATCGTGTCGTGCGAAAACGGCCGGGCGCGGGTGCGGGACGGCGCAACGATTCCCAGCGCGCCCGATCTCGGGCGCTGGTGCGCGGAGCACCCCGAGCTGGCGGCGCAGGCCGAGCTGCTGGAGCAGTGTGTGCGCGGCTACGACGGCGTGCTGCGCGGCGAGGTCGTCGGCAATGAGGTTGTCACGCCGGGCGGGGACGACAGCTTGTACCGGGCAGTCACGGAACAGCGCATCGCGCACAGCGATTTCGCGAAATACCGCGAACTGATCGGAACGACGCTGGCCAGGCTCGCGCGGAACACCACACCGGCGCGGCCGCTGCGGGTCCTCGAAATCGGTGCCGGCCGCGGGTACCTCACCTGGCCGGTGCTCGAAACACTGCGCGGCGCGCCCGCTGGCTCCGTCGAGTACTGCTTCACCGACGTCGGGCGTTCCTTTGTGGTCGCCGCCCAGCGGCAGGCCGAGGCGGCGGGCTTGGATTTCGTCCAGTTCGCCACGCTCGACGTCGTCGCGGAACCGGCGACCCAGAATCTGCCGCTGGGCGGATTCGACATTGTGCTGGCGTTCAACGTTGTGCACGTCGCGCCGGACTTGCCCGCCGCCATCGGCAACACGGCCGCGTTCACCGCTCCGGGCGGGGCGCTGTTCTTGCTGGAAGCCAAGGGCGAGGCGCGATGCGACGCGCTGATCGACCCGCTGTTGACCGGCTGGCTCGATTTCAACGACGGCCTGCGGACCGATTCGCCGCTGATGGCTCCGCAACAATGGGCGGCGCTGCTGGAAGCCAATGGGTTCACCGGCCCGGCCGTGTACGACTCGGGTCCGGCGGGCGACCACGCGTTGCTCATCGCCGAGCGGCGCGCGCCGGTGCGCGTCCTGGACCCGGAGTTCGACCGGGCTATCGCCATGGCGCGCGAGATCGCGGCGTGCGCGCCGTGCGATCGCCGAACGCTGCTCACCGGCCCGTACGACGACTCCCTCGAAGCCGCGCTGGCCGCCGCCTACGCCCAGGGCACAGTGACCGCTCGGCACCGCGCCGGTTGTGGCGACTGGACCTATGTCGACGCATCGGCGTACGAGCGTTCGGCCGCGCCGGCAGACCGGCTCGGCGAGGTGCTCGGCATACCTGCCGTTGCGGCAGTGGCGCTGAGCCATCCGACGGCAGCAGGGCCGCGCGTGAGCCCAGAACGGCCCCCGGCTTCGGCGGAGCCCGCGTCCGCGAAGTCCTCGTTCAACCAGCGGCCACCGCTGTCGACGGAGTACTGCGCGCCGCGAACCGAGTTGGAAGAACGCATTGCGGCGATCTGGCAGCGCTTTTTCGGATATGACCGGATCGGCGTCAACGACAACTTCCTCGAGCTCGGGGGCGAATCGCTGTTGGCCATGCAGATCGCGGCGGAACAGCGCGCCGAGCTCGGGATCGAGGTGAACATGCGCCAAATGGTCGGTTCTGGCACCGTGGCGAATGTCGCCGCGTTCGCCACGGAGGCAGAGCCCGAGGAGTTTGCGCACGCCGCGCCGCCTGCCAGGCGAGGACGCGCCGCGCGCCGCACCGCAGACGGCGCGATCCTGATGGAGGAAGCTCGATCGTGACTGTTGACGTGCCATCTGTTGACGTGCCCGCTGCAGGCTTGGCCTCTGCGGCCGGGACCGAGGAAGAGATCACGCTGTTCCGGGCGTCCTTCGCCCAGCAGCGGATGTGGTTCCTGAGCAAGCTCGACCCCGGCAACCCCCTCTACAACGTTCCCATTATCCTCCAGTTCGACGGAGCGGTGCGTCCCGACGCGTTGCAGCGCGCGCTCGCGGAAATTGTTTCTCGGCACGAGATTCTGCGCACCACATTCGTCGAGTTCGAGGGCGAGCTGATGCAAGCGGTGGCCCAGAGCGCGGCGATCCCGGTGCCCGTGACAGAGATCGAGCCCACGCCGGGGCAGCCCCAGGCCCCGACGCGGCGCGCGGATGTGCGGGCGGCCGTGCGCGACCTCGTGACGGCTCCGTTCGACTTGAGCGCAGGACCGTTGCTGCGAGCGCATTTGCTCGATCTGCGGGACGGGGTGAGCCTGTTCGTCGCGACGATGCATCACATCATCGTCGACGGCTGGTCGATCGGCGTCCTGTGCGAAGAGCTTCGCGCCCTCTACCAAGCCGAAGTCACCGGCGTCGCAGCGGCATTGCCCCCCGTGCGACTGCATATGGGCGACATCGCCGAAGACGAGCGCGAGCGCGCGTCCGGTCCCGCGTACGCGCGGCACCGGGAATACTGGAAAGCGCAATTGGCCGGGGAGCTGACGGCTCCCGAGCTGCCGTTCGACCGCGACCGCCCGTCGCACAGCACATCCCGAGGCGCCTCCCTGGATTTCACCGTGTCGTCCGCCCAAATGGCGGCGATGGCCGCATTGGGCCGGGACATGGACGTCACTGCCTTCATGACGCTGCTCGCGGTGTTCTACACGCTGCTCTACCGCTATAACGGGTCACACGACCAAGTGGTGGGAGCGCCGATGGCGAATCGGGAGGACAGCAGGACCGCGGGTCTGATCGGACTGTTCGTCAACACGATTCCGCTGCGCGCGAGAATCGACCCCGACGCCGGGTTCGCCGAATTGCTCGCCAGTGTCCGCGAAGTGACCCTGGGGGCGTACGAGCACCAGGAACTGCCGCTCGAACAGATCGTCGAGGAAGTGGCCCCGGAGCGTCTTCCGGGACGCAACCCGCTGGTGGCCGTGTTGTTCGCGATGCAAAGCCCACCACCTGCCAATCTGGATTTCGCCGGGTCGAGCGCATCCTTCGTGGGGATGCCGACCGAGGCCACTCGCGCCGATCTGGAACTGCATTTCTGGCCGCGCAAGGACCACATCGCGGCGCAGTTCGTGTACAGCACCGAGCTGTTCGACGCCGCGACGGTCGAGCACATCCGCGACGATTATCTCGCGCTGCTGGATGCGGCGATCGCATCGCCGCATGTGCCGATCCGCAGCCTGCCGATGGGCACGGAGGAGGCGCCTGTCGTCCAGAACCTGGCGCCGCTGCTCGAACACGCCGGAAGTTCCGTCGCGGTCACGGGCGGCGGCGGCGAAATCACCCACGCCGAGCTGCGCGAGACTGCGGCGGCGCTGGCTGAGGCGCTGCCGGAGGCGCGCGGCGGGGTCGTCGCGCTCGCGCTCGAACGCGGACCAGACCTCGTGGCCGCGCTGGTGGCGGCGGTGTCGGTCGGCGCTCAGCGCGTCGTGTGGCTTCCGCCGTCGCACCCCGCCCCGTACCGGGAGCGCGCACTGTGCGAATGGGCGCCTTCGGTCGTGGTGGACGAGGTCCGCGTGGCCGGCGCGCGGGCCGCTGGCACGTCCGCGCCGCTCACGGCCAACGCCGCGGCAGGGCAGCTCGACAGCGGCCTCGCGGAGATGCTCGCGGCATTGCTGCATTCCGGGAGGGTCCATCTGGACCGCCCCGAACCCGTGGCGCGCACGGTGCTGACCGCAGACCGCCGATTCGCGCCGCCGGGCGTGCTCGGCGAGCTCTGTGTGGGCCCACTGGACACAGGTGTGCTCCCCACCGGGGTTCCGGCACGCGTGCGGCGGGACTCCTGCGTCGAGATCGCGCGCGCTCCCCGAGGGATCGCCTGGGACGGCTACCGCTGGGCAGACCTCTCGACCGTCGAAGCAGTGCTCCTGAACAACCCATTGATCGACGACTGCGCGGTGCTGTCACGCCGAACCGATTCGGGAGCCACCGAGCTCGTCGCCTACGTCGCGACCTGCGCCCCGGTCTCCGCGCACCGGTTGTCCGAGCTGGCCCGCGCCGCGTTGCCCGCGCCGCTGACACCGCGCGCGTTCGTGTTGGTCGCCGCCTTGCCAGTGACCAGCACCGGAGCGCTCGACATCGCCGCGCTGCGGCGCTTGCCAGTGATCGACGACGAGCTGATCGCGCAATGGTCGGCGCAACTGCCCGAAGCGACACGGGTGCAGGCTGTGCCCGACATTGCGGAGCCGCCGCGCATCCGGGTGCTCGGTCCGCCTGCGCACGGCGCGCCGGAGCTCGCGGCGCACGCGGCAGAACCGACTCGTGACGAGCTCTCTGTCCTCGATGGCGGCCCAGCGGTCGACCCGACAGTGCTCTCCCTGCCCGACGCGCTGGTCCGGGCGGCACACGAAACCGCAACGACAGAGCTGGTCTTTCTTGACGAATCGGGAGCCGAACGCAGGCTGACCTACGCGGCGCTGCTCGACGCGGCGCGGCGGGTGCTCGGCGGACTGCGCGCATCGGGGCTGGTTCCAGGAGACCTGGCAATTGTCCACCTGCCTCGCAACGACGATTTCACGGCGGCCATATGGGGATGCTTCCTCGGCGGCTTCGTGCCGGTGCCGGTGGCTGCGAACTCGGCCGGCGGCGCCGACAAAACAGCGGAGGCGTGGAACACGCTCGGCCAGCCGTTGGTCATCGGCGAATTCGCGCATCCGGCGGCGCGCACCGCGCTCATCGGCGATCTGTTGGCGCACGAGCCAGACGCCGAACACCACCGTCCCGATCCTGACGCGCTCGCGCTGCTGCTGCTCACCTCGGGCAGCACCGGCACGCCGAAAGGCGTGCAGCTGACGCACCGCAACATTCTCACCCGGTCGGCGGCGACCGCGCAGATGAACGGTTTCGGCTCGGCTGATATCTCGTTCAACTGGATGCCGCTGGAGCATGTCGGCGGCATCGTCATGTCCCATTTGCACGACGTGTATGTCTGCTGCCAACAGGTCCACGCCGCCACATCGTGGGTGCTCGCGGACCCGTTGCGCTGGCTGGCCGTCGCCGACCGCTACCGGGTGAGCACAACGTGGGCTCCGAATTTCGCGTTCGGACTCATCGCCGACCGGCTTGCGGAGACGGCCGAGCCGGAACGGTTCGACCTCTCGCCTTTGCGGTTCATTCTCAATGGCGGCGAGGCTATCGTGCCGCGCACCGCACGGCGGTTCCTCAGGATGATGGAGCAATTCGGCCTGCCCCGGACCGCGATGCGGCCGTCATGGGGGATGTCGGAGACCTCCTCCGGGGTTCTGTACTCGGAAACGTTCTCGCTGGAGACGACCACCGACGCCGACCAATGCACCGAGTTGGCGAAACCGCTCCCAGGGACTCGGATGCGGATTGTCGACGCGGACGACAAGGTTGTCCCTGTCGGCGCGGTGGGCCGGGTCCAGATCAGCGGCCCCACGGTCACGCGCGGGTATTACGCCGACGCGGAGCGCACCGCGGAAGCGTTCACCGCCGACGGCTGGTTCGACACCGGCGACCTCGGGCGGATCCAGCATGGCGCGTTGGCGCTCACCGGCCGGGCCAAGGACGTCATCATCGTCCATGGCGTGAACTACACCTGCCACGAGATCGAATCCGCAGTCGAAGAATCCCCCTTCGTGATGCGCTCCTACTCCGCAGCGGTCGCGGTGCGGCCCGAGGGCAGCGACACCGACGCGTTGGCGATCGTGTTCAGCCCCCAACCCGAAGCCGCGGAGGACGAAGCTTTCGCCGATATCCGCGCCCGCGTGTTGGCAGTCGGCCCGAACCCTGATTTCCTGATTCCCGTTGCGCCGGAGAACATCCCGAAAACCGATATCGGCAAGATTCAACGCACCTTGCTGCGGGAACGGTTCGCCGCTGGCGAATTCGACCATGCGATCCGAGGCCAAGGAGCGGGCGCAAGCGCAGCGAACACCTTGCCGAACTGGTTCTTCCAGCCAGTTTGGCATCGGCGCGAGCGGGCTCGGCGCAGCGCCGTCGTGGAAGGCGGTGTGCTGATCACGGGCGAGCCAGGAGCGCTCGGGGCGCAGCTGGCGGAGCAATTGGGCGCGCGCGGCGTTCCGGTGGCGCGCGCGGACGCGAAGGACGTCGCCGCAGGTTTGGGCTCGTGCGCAGGGCAAACAGCGATCCGTGCCGTCGTGTGCTGCATCGCGGAGCAACCCGGGCACGCGAACCCCGACAGTTCGCAGGAGGCGTTGCCAGCCAGCGTTTTCGAAGTCGCGCGGATACTTCGGGGCTTGGCTGGCGAGAGCCAGCCGCCCGCGCTGTACGTCGTCGGCTGTGGGACGCAGGCGGTCACCGACACGGACGCGGTCGAAAGCGGCCTCGCGACAATTCCGGCGCTGCTGCGCAGCGCGGTGGCCGAGACGCCTGGGCTGCGGGTGCGCTTCATCGACCTGGACCCGGACGATCCGGGCGCCGGAGCCCATCACGTGGCTGGCGAACTGGGCGAAACCGCCCACGACGGAGAAATCGCCTACCGGGGCGGGGTTCGCTGGGTCAAAGGGCTTGAACGGCTGCCTGACGAGCCTGGCGCCCCAGCCGACATCGCGCCTGGCACGCTGCACCTGATCAGCGGGGGCCTCGGCGGGCTGGCCTATGAGCTGGCCCGGCTGCTGGTAGAACGCTTTCACGCTCGGGTGCTGCTCATCGGGCGCCGCGATCCGGCCCCCGGACAGCTCGCAGCCCATCGGCGCCTGTCTGAGGCCGCAGGCCATGAGGCAGTGCGATACCACGTCGCTGACGTGTGCGATGTCGGCCAAGTGTGGAACGCGGTCACGGAGAGCGAGCATGACTGGGGCGCGCAGCTGTCCGGTGTCTGGCATCTGGCCGGCGCGTACCGCGAACAGCCGATGGCCACAACGACGGAAGCCGAACTCGCGGATGTCGCCAAGGCGAAAGTCGCAGGAGTCCGCGCCTTGCATCAGATCGCCTTGCGCCGGCCCGGCGTCCGCTTCGTGTCCTTCTCCTCAGTCAACGGATTTTTCGGGGGCGCTGGCGTCGGCGGATACTCGGCCGCGAACGCCTATCTGGACGCGTTCACCCTGTATCAACGCCGCAACTGCGGCATCGCCGCGCAGAGCATTGCGTGGACGATGTGGGACCACATCGGGATGTCGGCTCATGTGGAGCACCCGGAGCTCACTCGGGCAAGGGGCTACCATGTCCTCAGCAGATCCGATGGGCTCAACTCGCTGTTGATCGCGCTGGCCCACGACGCGCCGCACATTCTCGTCGGTCTCAATGACGCCAAGCCCATGGTCCGCGCGCGTTTGGCCGGGTTGGCTCCGACCAAGCACCTGCTTGTGGCAGATCTGCCGCAAGCCGCCCCCGAACGCGCTGGCGTGCTCGTGCACGACCGATACGGCTGTGTCGTGCCGACTCGTGTCGAATCGCCCAACGCCGCCCGCGAATGGGTCGCGGCGCGCGATGACACCGAACGCCGGCTGTCCGCCATCTGGCAACAGGTTCTCGGTTCCGACAACTTCGGTGTGACCGACAGTTTCTTCGAAATCGGCGGGAACTCCGTGCTGCTGGCTCTGGCGCACAGACTGGTGCAGGAAGCGTTCGAACGGTCCATCGCGCTCGTCGATCTGTTCCGCTATCCGACGGTCAGCACCCTGGCGGCGTATCTGTCCGGCACCAGCACGGCGCCCGATCCCGGCGATCCGAAATCTGACTTTGGCAGCGACCGCGCGCGAATCCGCAAGGAAGCGCGCCGACGCACACGCCCGAGCCGCGCATGAGCGAGCATCACGCCGACAAAAGGAGCCACTGATGACAGAAATCGAGCTGCGCGGAGCGGCCGAGACCGCGATATGGACGCTCTACACCCGCGCTGTCGAAGCGCAACGACCCGATAGCGTCTTGGACGATCCCACATGCGTCCAAGTGTTCGAGGCGATCGATTATCCTTATGAGCGCACATTCGGAAAAGACCAGTCGGGAATCCATGGCGAGAAATCACGGATCTTCGACACCGTCGTGCAGGGATGGCTGGCCGAGAACCCTCGTGGCACAGTCGTCGAGCTGGGCGCTGGCCTGGAAACCGAGTTCCACCGCGTGGACAATGGCACTGTTTCCTGGATATGCGTCGATCTCCCAGAAGTGATCGCAGTGCGGAACAGGTTCCTCCCTGCCACCGAACGGTGCCGCAACGTCGCCGCCGATGTGCGCGATCTGTCCTGGTGCGACCAAATCGAGGCAGGACCTGTCCTTGTCACCGCGCAAAGTCTGCTCATGTTCCTCAGCGAAGAGCAGGCGCGGGAGCTGGTCGTTGCCATCGTCAAAAAATTTCCCGGCGCGGAGATCGTTTTCGACGTCATTTCGCCGACAGTGTCCAAGAGGACCATCAAAGGGTACGACCTGACGGAGCATTACCGATTCCCGGTGTTGCACTGGGGCGTGAAGAAAAAAGACATCGCCGCGCTGGTGCGGCAATGGCATCCGGATCTGCGCATTGTGAAGACGCACAGTTTCGGCGCGGTCCACGGAATGCAGAAGGCGATCAAACCGCTCGCGCTGCGGCTTCCCGGTCTGCGCGAAATCCTGCCAAACGTCATTCATGTGCAAAGCCGCGCCGACCGATGACCCCGCCGGGCGCGCGGGTCCGCGCAGCGACGTCCCGCCGCCGGCCTCCTCCCCCGACGGCGTCGGCATGCTCGCGCTAGGGCATCGGCATGGCGGCGACCTCTAAATAGACCTCAGCCACCTTTTCGAGCCGACCGGGTTCGGCTTCTTTGGCCTGCAACCGCTCCGCAAGCCCGGCCACAGTGCGAGCGGCGAAGAAGTCGGCGACGGCCGCCTGCGGCGAGTCAAGCCAATCCCGGATCTGCGACACGGCTTTGATCGCCAGAATCGAATCGACCCCGAAGCTGAAAAAGTCGTCCAGGACGCCGATCTCGCCGCCCACCACCTCGCCGAGGATGCGCACAAGCGCTGCCTCCAAGGAAGTGCGCGGGCTGACGCCTTCCTGCGCTTGCGCGGCTGTCTCGACCAGCTTGCGCACGGCGGCCCGGTCGAGTTTGCCCACAGCGGTCAGCGGCATGGCTTCGAGCAAGACGACTGTGTCGGGAACCATGTGCGCGGGCAGAGCGCAACCGAGCGCAGCCCGGACGCTGTTCGCGTCGAGATCAGCCCCAGCCTCGACCGAAACAGCGCCGACCAGCCGTGTCGTCACGCCCTCCAGAGGCACGACCACAGCCCTCGCCACACCAGGAATCCGCCGCAGAGCGGTCTCGACCTCGCCGAGCTCCACGCCATAGCCGCGCACCTTGATCCGATGGTCCATGCGCCCGACGAATTCGAGCACACCGTCCGGCCAGCACCGAACCAGGTCGCCGGTGCGATACCAACGCTCGCCCTGATACTGCACGAACCGCTGCTCCGTGCGCTCGGGATCGCCCCGGTAGCCCTCAGCGATCCCGGCTCCGCCGACCCAGTACTCCCCTGGCACCCAATCCGGGCAGTCCTCGCCGCGAGGATTCACCACCCGGCACCGCACACCGGCGAGGGGCCGCCCGAACGGGATGGCCCGCCAATGCGCGGGCGGGCTGCCCTCTTCGTTCGGCACTTCGAAAACTGTGGAATGGATCGCCGTCTCCGTCGCGCCGCCCAAACCAGCGAAACGCGTCTGCGGCGCGCGGACGCGCAGGCGCCGCGGCAGGTCGGCGCTCACCCAATCGCCGCCGGCGAGCGCGACGCGCAAGGAGGGGAGATCGCCCGAGCTGGCGTCGAGCAGCAGGTCGAGCCAGCCGGGCATCCAACCGATGTAGGTGACCTCGTGCGTGCGCATGAGCTGCGCCCACAGGGCCGGCTCCTGGCGCGAGGCCTCCTCGATGACGACAACCGAGCCGCCGACGCTGAACATGCCGAAAATGTCGAACACCGACCAGTCGCACTCCAACGGGGAGAGCGACAAGCATCGGTCCGTCTCGGTGATCCCGAACCGGTCCACGACAGCTGCGATGGTGTTCATGGGGGCCCCGTGCCGAAGCTCGACGCCCTTCGGCTCGCCGGTCGAGCCAGAGGTGAAGAGGACATACGCGAGATCGTCCGCAGTCACCGCAACGGGCTCCGGCAACGGCCTGGGATGCTCTGTCGCGCTCGTGGCCGACACGGCGGGAACCGTGCCCGCCCAGGCTTCGACGGAAGCGGCCGCGACGTCGTCCGGCGCGATCACAGCAGCGATTCTCGCAGTTCGCGCGATCTGCTGGCGCCGCGCTTGCGGCTGGTCCACGCCAACTGGCACATACACCCCGCCGCTGGCGAGCACGCCCAGCAGAACCGGGATCTGCGCCGCGCCTTTCGCCAGGGCGACGGCGACGGCTTCGCCGCGCCGCACACCGAGCTCGGCGAGGGCGCCCGCGACGGCGAGCGCCTGACGGCGCAGCTCTGCGTAGGTGGTGACCGAGCCGTCCTCGGCGATGACGGCGACCGCGCCCGGATTGCGCTCGGCGTTTTCAAAGAACCCGGTGTGCAGCGCGCGCTGGGTGTCGGAGGCGGGGGCGGAGGCTCGCAGCGCTTCGCGCACCTCGCGCTGCCGCGCGGGCAGCGCGCCTTGGCCCGAAAGCGCGGCCCACTGCTCGGGGTCGGTCGCGAGCCGTTCGATTTCCGCTGTGTACCAGGCGAACATCGCCTCGACAACGCCGGGACGCAGCAACGGCTCGCGCACGTCCCAGTTGAGCAGGAGCCCGCCGTCGATTTCGGTGACCTGCGCGTCGAGCGCCACCTGTGGGCCTTGAGAAAGCACATGCACCGGCTTGCCGAATGTTTCGGCCACCCCCTGCGCGAAGAGTTCCCCCAAACCGATGGCGCTCGTGTACACCACAGGGGCGAGGATCTGCTCGCCGTGCAGGCGGCTGAGGTCCCGCAACACGTTCAGCCCTGAGTACGCGCTGTGCGCCGCCGCCTCGTGGAATGATTGTTGCAGGCTGCAGGCGCGCTCGCCGACTGTCTGGGGCTCGGCGAGGTCCACGCTCAGCATCACGGAGGAGGTGAAGTCGCCGACGACCCGGTCGAGCCGAGAATCGGCCGCGTCACGGGTGAACAACGGCAGGTTCAACAAGAACTTGGGGTTGGCCGACCAGTTGCCGATCGCGGTGGCGAAGATCGAGGCAAGCGCCATCGCCGGCGTCACGCCCCGGGAGCGGCAACGCTCGAACAAAGCCTGCTTGCGCTGCGGCGAGAGCCAGTAATGGCGCCGCGTCGCGCGGGGCGAATGGGCGAGACCGGACTCCGCCTCGGGCAGAACCGGCAGCTCCGGCGGGGGCGGCAACGCAGCAAGGCGCTCTGCCCACCACGCCCGGTCCGTCTCTTCGCGCGAGTCCGCGACGGCGCGTTTTCGTTCCAGGTGCTCCTGGAAGGTGATGCTCAGCGGTTCGAGCCGCTCGCCCCGGTAGAGCGCCGCGAGATCGGCGACCAGCACGCGGTAGCTCATCGCGTCAGCGGCGATCATGTCCACGTCCAGGCACAGCCTGCTCCGCCCGTCCGGCAGCGAGACGAGCAGGACGTCGAAGACCTGGCCCTCGTGCACTGCGAGATGCTGATGGCTCTTTTGCTCGCGGATCAGTTCGAGCCGCTCTTGCGCGTCGTGCTCCGCAAGCGCGCCGAGGTCCTCATGGGCGAACACCTGCCCGCCCGCGGCCGGCAGCACCCGCTGCGCCCCTTCGGGAAGGATCTGCACGCGCAGCATCGGATGGCGCTGCACCAGCAGGTCCACGGCGGCCTTCAGCCGCGCCGGGTCCACATGCGCGCCGTCGAACTCCACATACAAATGCGCCGCGACGCCGCCGAGCCGCTGTCCGCCGTCGCGGCCGACCCATTGCGCGTGCTGCATCGCCGCGAGCGGGAAAACCTTGCCGGCGCTCGCCAGTTCGCCGGCCTGGACCGGGGCGGCCGAAGATCGGACCGCCGGGGAGGGCTTTTTCGGCGCGTTCTGCAAGAGCGCATGCCATCCGGCCAGCGTCGGAGCCGCGGCCAACGCCCCGAACGCCACATCGACCCCCTGTTTGCGCCATGCGCCCGCGAGGGACATCATCCGGATCGAGTCGAGGCCCAGCGAGATGAGGTCCGCGTCCGTCGCGAGCGAGTCCGGCGGAACAGCCAACACGCCAGCCACCTGATGACGTATCTTTTCTAAAGAAATCACCGGCTCGCTCACGCAAGCTCCTTCCACTCCTGCGACGTTGGCTCAGTCCGCATTTGACATCCGGTCCTCGGAATTCGGCACCCAGAGTAGCATAGGCTAACCTTACTTTCCTCCGCATGACAGGGGGCTGCGGGTGGATTACACTAGGAAAGTTATGCTAGC
Source organism: Segniliparus rotundus DSM 44985 (assembly GCF_000092825.1). Lineage (NCBI taxonomy): Bacteria > Bacillati > Actinomycetota > Actinomycetes > Mycobacteriales > Segniliparaceae > Segniliparus > Segniliparus rotundus. The sequence continues at coordinate 2,488,976 of NC_014168.1, forward strand.
CAAACCTAAACCATGCTTCGCCGCGGCGCCGGTGGTCGCCGCGGGGGTTGGCCGCCGCGCGCTCGGGGACGTGAGCCGCCGGGCGCGGTCCTCGGCGCAAACCCTCCGCGAAGCGCGGCCCGTGCTCCTTGCGCCACAGGAAAATTCGGAGGTTCTGTTGTGACTATGCCGGGGTTCTTCGGGTTGCCGCCCGAGATAAACAGCGCTTTGTTGAGCTCAGGCCCAGGCGCCGGGCCTTTGCTCGGGTCGGCGAGCGCATGGTTGTCGCTGGCGGGCCAGTACGCGCTCGCCGCAGAGGAGCTGATGGGCTCCTTGGCGGAGTCGATCGCGGTCTGGGAGGGCCCAGGCGCGGAGGCGTTCCGCGCCGCGCACGCCCCCATGCTCGCGTGGCTGGAAGAGCAGTCCGCCGAGGCGGGAGCCGCAGCAGCGCGGCACACCGGCGTCGCAGCGGCCTATGACGCGGCCCTCGCCGCGATGCCCCCCCTCGCCGAGATCGTCGCGAACCGCACCACGCTCGCGACCCTGCTCGGCACCAATTTCCTGGGCATCAACACCATCCCCATCGCCGTCACCGAGGCCGACTACGTCCGCATGTGGCTCCAAGCCGCCAGCGTCATGGAAGGCTACCAAGCAGCGGCCGAAGCCCTCACCGACAACGCCTCGCAACCCCAGCCCGCACCGCGCCTGCTCAAGAACAACGCCCGCGCCTTGAACGCCCAAAACTTCATGCAAACCCCCGGCAACAACAATCCGGACCTGCTCCGCCTGCTCGAACTCGGCGTGGACGATCTCATGAGGCTCGTCGACGATGTTGTGAAACTCGGCGAACGGGCAGTGGGGTCCCTGCTCGCGCTGTTGGGCTTGCTCCCGCTGGTCGCCGTGGGCGCCTATCTCGTTGCTTCGCAAGGGTTCTGGCTGGTCTGGGCGGCGATTTTCGCGGCGCCGGTCCTCATTCCGGTGTTGCTCGGCACGCTCATTCCGATGCTGCAGCCCCACGTCGAAGCCGAGGAGCCTGACGACGACCGCGAAGAGCAGAAGGGACAACCGGAGCAGCCCGAGACAGCGCGGCCGAAACAACACCAGCTCATACCCGTGGGCACGGTGGCTCCCCCCGGGACATCGGCTCCTGCCTCCTCGACCCCCGCCCCCCAGGCCCCGCCTGCGCCGTCGGCGCCCGCCGCGCCGGCGCCCAGCGCGCCGCCGGGCTTGAGCCTGTACGCGGTCGAAGGAGACTGGGGGGGCGGCGGCGGCGAGAAATTCGGGCCGGGGGCCACCACCGGCTCCTCTGCTTCATCCAGCTCCTCATTGGCGAGCGCGGCCGCCGCCGCGCAGAGCTTGCAAGACTCCGCGAAACGCAAGCAAAGCCAAGCCGCACGCGTCAGGGGCCGGGCGAGGGGCCGCAAAGTCGTACTCGAAGAAGACCAACGGATGCGCGCCGACGGGCACATGGACCTTGCGGAGGAGCCCGCGCTCGCCCCGTCCGCTTCCGAGGTCGGCGGCGGGCTTCTCGGCGCCAGCGGAGCCAACCCGCTCATCAACCCCAGCGCGTCCGGATTCCAAAAGCTTCCCGACGGGGCCTTCCAGACCGGGCCGACAGCGCCCATGCTCCCCACCAACTGGAACCCGGACAGCGAATAAACTCCGAGCGACGCGCAACGGCGCCTGGAAAACCGAAGACAGCCCTCTTCGGCCCAAAGCGCTGCCTCGGACCTGGACCGAAGTGACATTCTCACACGTCGGCGCTGGTTTTCCTCTGCGCGAGCAGATGCGCCAACGCGTCAGCCAGGACGAAGGAGACAAGACTCGCGCCGAGCAGCGGGAAGAACCAGCCGATCAGCCCGAGCCCAGCCACTGCCGCAGTGGCGGCAGAGGGAGACAGACGGGTGAGCGCGCCGCTTTTGGGCAGAGGGCCGAACGCGGAGCCCGAACCTTGCGGACGACGTTGCCACCACATGACGTAGCCACGCACGATCAAGGTGATCAGGCAGATCGCGACGCACGCCAGCGCGATCTGATTGGTGATTCCGAGCGTGATCCCCATGTGCAAGCCGATCGCGATCTCCGCCGCCTTCGCCATGAACGGCCAATGCGCCCAATCCCGATACTGCAACACCGCGCCTGTGGCGGGGTCGAAAGACGCGACGCCCATGCGGAACGGCAGGTCGCGCTTGCGCTCGTTGACCTGCCAGGTTTGACTGGTGTTCGTTGCCGGCGCGATCCAGATCGGGTCGAGCATGCCGAGCTTGCGGGCGGCGGCCTCCACGACGTCGAACTTTTTGATCTGTTCGGCTTCAGCGACAGGGGTTCCGCGAGCGCTCTGCGCTCCGGGCAGTTGCTTGCTCACCGTTGGCACGCTCCAGCCGAACACGGCGCGCAGGTCGCTGATCGATTGGCCGGCGTGTTGGGACCAGGTCAATCCGGACGCGGACAGGGCAAGGAGCCCGAGGAGGGCCCACACACCGACCGCGCCGTGCCAGGACAGCGTCCGAGACCGGCCGCGCGCGGACCGGTTTGGGACCAAAAACGCGCGCAACGCGAAAGGAGCGGCATGACGCGCTGTCCAGAGCGCGAGCCCTGAGAGCGCGATGAGCCAGAGCCAGCTGGCCGCGAGCTCGCTGTAGTTGCGCCCGAATTCGCCCAGGTGCAGGTTGCGGTGCAGCTCGTCGATCCAGGCCCGCGCGGGAAGCCACTCGCCGTACGTTGTCTCAGCGCCCAGGACCTCGCCCGTGTAGGGGTCGACGAACACGGTCCGCGAATAGCCCTCGGCCATGCCGTCGACCGTCAGGAGCACCCGGGTTGTGCCCGTCGCGGACGGCGCTGGGCTGACTTTGAAAATCCTGCCCTCGGGATGCGCAGCTCTCGCGGACGCTATCTGCGCGCTGATCGGCATGCGCTGTCCGCCAGAGTGGCCGACGGACAGCTCGTGCTGGTAAAGCGCCCGGTCAAGCTGGGGGGAGAATGTGTACATGAGCCCGCTCAGCGCGGCGAGGAACAAAAACGGAGCGACGAGTATCCCTCCGTAGAAGTGCAGGCGGAGCACGAAGGGCCGCAAGCCTTCTGGCGCTGCGGCCTCGGGCTTCTCTCTTGTCGTCGGGGACTTCGTCACAGTCGCCAGTGTCCCACGGGGCGCGGGCGTTGGCGCGTTCGCCAGCGGCCGCCGAGACGGTTCATCGCTATCGGTTTCCTTCGTGCTCGGCGCGGGTTCAGGCGGTCGCCGTGAGAGGTTTCTTCTTCCAGAGGTCTGCGATGGCCTCGCCAGCTCCCCCCCTGCGCCCCCAGTGCATCCGTGACCATGGCATGGCGAGATCCGCCCGATCCTCGACCGCGAATGGCTCCAATTGCTCGACAGGGTCCGCCAGCTGGTAACGGGTGAAGACGGAGTCAACATAGCGGTGCCCGGTGTCCGGGGCGACGAACAGCGTGGCGCGCGCCGGATCTCGGCGGTGCTCCCACAGAGCGGCGAGGTACGCGGCTCCGCTCGACAGTCCAGCGAAGACTGCATGCTCACGCAAGAGGCTGATGGCTCCGGATAAAGCAGCAGTGAACGAGATCCAGTGGACCACGTCGAAGAGATTGGGGGCGACGTTGTCGAAATGGATGGAACTCCCGATGCCCGCGATGATGACCTCGGGGTCTTCGACATGCTCGGCTCCGAAGGTCACCGAGCCGAACGGCTGCACGCCGACGAGGGTGGTGTCGACCCCGTTCTCTCGCAACGCTGTCGTCAACCCCCCTGAGGAGGCCCCGGTGCCGACAGGCCCGACAAGCGTCAGCTCCCGCACGCCGAGTTCGTGGGCGATCATCGCCGCGACCGCGCGGTAGCCGAGGTAGTGCACACGGTCGTGGTACTGGCGCATCCAATGGTATTCGGGATGCTGCCCGAGGATCTCTCGGATGCGGGCGACCCGCCGGTTCTGGTCGAGTTTGAGATTCGACGAGGAAGGCATCTGCTCCAGCCGCACACCGAGGACAGCTAATTGTGCGCGCAAAGTGGCGTCAATCGTGGTAGACCCGACAATATGGCACTGAAGCCCGTACCGGTGACAGGCCAAAGCCAAGGCGTGCGCGTAAATCCCGCTGGAACTGTCGATCACGGTGTCCCCGGGAATAATGGTCTTGGAGTCGAGAAGGCTCTTCACCGCGGTGAGCGCGGAGACCACTTTCATTGTCTCGAAGCGTAAGCACACCAAGCGATTTTCGAGTCGGATCAGATCAGGCTGCCCGACTGCATCAGCGAAATGTTCGTGCATAGTTTCCTCTTTTCCGTTCCTTGCATTTGTCATCCGTCCAGCCTTTGCTCCGCGCCGACGCGGACATGTCGCGCGGAGACTCGTGCGCCAAAAAAGGAGCGCACGGCTCTCTCGATAAAGGATGCCGATGGAGAAATAGGCGTGCGCGACTTTTCAAAGACGAGAAAGGGGCGCTCGCGACTCTCTGAAGAACAAGTCGTTTCGGTTCGCGAGAAAGTTCCGGGAGAGAATGTGAAATGTTTGTGTTCTGCCGCAATTGCAGGCTCGAGCGCCCTGAAGTGGGAAAAGTTCCCGAGAATAACGTGATGCATATCACATATGATCGTTTTCAGGGACGCACCGGCTTGACGGGCAATGCAAAGAAAATCTGAAAAAGTTCCCGGGAATATTGCAGATGCGCGCAAAGACCGGGAACAGGTTGCAGACCAATGCTGGCCATTGATGAAAAACGCTTTCCAACCTGGGATGAGGTCACTCCGTCGCACAAATTTCGACAGAGAGAAAATCAGCTTGTCGAGCCATAGGAGAGCAATACCCTTGCATTGGGCCGCATCTTTTTGTATGCTGCGAAACGTCTCTCGCCGAAGCGTTTGGCACACATGAGGCCAATACGTCAGTCGTAGGTGAATTTTTTCAATCGCGAAAGCTTCCGCGTTCGTCGGACCAGTCCCGCTCGACGCTCTTCGGCCATTCGGAGCAGCGCCAGAGAGAAGTGTTGAAAGGAGAATTTTCTTTGCCCTTCATAGGTAAAATGGAACACGCTTTGAGAAGATCGGCAGGGCCAGGAGAAGTCAGGGAGATCAGCCCGCAGAGGGGCGAATTATTGCGCCAGCTCGCAGATCTCTTTGTCAAAGCTTTCCCAAGCACAGCGCATCCCGGCTTCCGCAAAACCGTGCAGGCTGTGACCGCATCGCTCGATGGGGAACTGCGAGCAATCAGCGCGGCGCCGCCCGGCGGTGAAGCTTTCCGCATTGTGCGCGCCGTCACAGTCGGCGCAGCAGCGAGCCATGGCGCGCCTTCGTCGTGGGCTTCGGTCGACGACGCCGCGAACCAAGCGCTGGACACCCAAGTCTTGCTGCTCGCCAGTTTGGCCGGCAGGCCGTTCGCCTGGCGAGACGAACAAGGGGGCCGGCTGGTCGCGAACCTCGTGCCGGCGTGGGGCGCAGAGCTCTCCGGTCCGCACGCTGCGGATTCGCTTCCACAAGGCACGGTGCGCACTGTTTTATTGGTCTGCGTGCGCAATCCTCGGGCAGTTGCCGTCGAGATCGCGTCGAACGGTCCCGGCAGCCCCGAACACACTCCGCCGCCGAGGCCGCGGCGAGTGTTGCTCCGGTCAGGCGACTGCCTGTTCGCAGGGAACACGTCCGTCCGCGTGGAACAGCCGGACGAGGCGGACCAAAGCCTCGCAGCGGGGCTGTGGTTGAAGCGTGTCGGCGTCGTCATCAGCGCGCCGCGGCCGCGGCGCGCTCTGGCCGACTCGAGCGGCTTGCACGAGGCTGACGACTTTTTTGGAGCCGCGTCATGAAGGCTCCGACCCTGCGCGTCCTCTCCCGCAGCGACCTCGCGGATGTGAGCTTCCCGCCCGCCGAGGTCGTCGCTGTCGTCCGCGAGGCGTATCTGGCGTACGCTCGCGCAGACTCGGCCAACCCGGCCAAGATCGCGCTCCCATTGCCGGAGAACCGCTCTGTCGCATACTCGATGCTGGGCTTCGACGGCGCCCGCAAGGCGGTCGGATTCCAGACCCACTACACCAAGCAGCCGTCGCCAGAGCGCCAGCACCGATACACCACGCTGACCCTCTACGATGACGAGCACGGCGAGCCGATCGCGCTCATGGACTGCCTGCGGGCGACCTCGCTGCGCACATCCGCCGCCACAGCACTGCTCGCCGAGGCGAGCGCCCCGCCGGGAGCGCGCACCGTGCTCCTCACCGGGACGGGCGACCTCGGACGGCACACCTTGCCGCATTTGGTGCACACAGTGCCCACACTGGAGCGCTTCCTCCTCTACGGCAGGCACCAGGAGGGGTTGCAGGCGGTCCGAGACCTCTTCCGCGCGCATCGGCCGGACGACGAGGTCGAGGTGGTCGAGGACCCGGCAGCCGCAGCACGCGAAGCAGACATCGTCATCGTGGCCTCAGGGCCGCAGACCGATGTCCGAGCGGGCGCCGATTGGCTGAAGCCGGGTTCGACGCTGATCGACGTGGGCACCGGAGTCCTCCCCTCCGCCTACCACGAATCCGACCACACCATCACCACCAGCGCGAGCCAACTCGCCATCACCGGCAAGCACCTGGAGAACTCGGACGGGGAGCTCCCCCCGGCGGACGCCGAGCTGCCGCATATCCTGGCCGGGTCCGCTGTCGGACGGAAAAACGACCGCGACCGCGTCTTCGCGTACAACAGCGGCATGGTGGTCACTGATATAGCGGTGGGCCACACCCTCGCGGTCAAAGCGATCGCGGCAGGGCGAGGGCATGAGGCGCAGCCATGGAGCTGATCCGCAACAACAAAGGGTCCGTGGCGCTCCCCGCGATCAACCCCCCGTGGGTGCGGGCAACCCTCGACGACCCGGACTTCCTACGAGACACCTCGGCCGCGGTGGCCGGGCCGTTCCATGTGGTCTTCCCCGAACGGTTCGCGGAAAACCTCGACTCGTTCATCCGCGCATTGGAGGCCGCGGGCGTGGAAGGCGTGGTCTATTACGGCAAAAAAGCGAACAAGGCCCGGTGTTTCACCCGCCGATGCGCGAACAGAGACGGCGCCGGTGTCGACGTCGCGAGCTCGGCCGAGCTGGTCGAGGCGTTAGCAGCCGGCGTCCGGGGGAAGGACCTCGTCGTCACCGGCCCTGCGAAAAACACGGAACTGTTGTGGACAGCCGCCCGCCACGGAGCCCTCATAGCAATTGACGCGCTTGACGAACTGGAGCGGACCATCGCGCTCGCCCAGGACATCGCCGGGGTGCGGATCCTGCTGCGCGTCCTGCCGGAGACGAACGGCGCGAGCCGGTTCGGCCTCGACACGATGGAACTCGAGCGGGCACTGGCACGGTGCGCGGAGGAACGCGAGCGCGTGCGCATGGAAGGATTCTCGTTCCATCTCTCCGGATACGCGGTAGCGCCCCGGGCGCAGCTCTCGAGCGAGCTGGTGGACCGCTGCGTGCAGGCCAGAGCGCGGGGCCTCGTGGCAGACTCGGTGTCTATCGGCGGCGGGTTCGCGATGAACTACCTCGAACCCGGCGACTGGGCGGAGTTCATGAGCGGCTACCAGGACGAGTGGTTCCACGCGCGCAAGAAGTTCGCGTATTTCTACCCCTATCACCAAACGCCCGTCGGAGCGGATATGCTCGCCGACATCTTGCGCAGCGGCCTCGCCCCCGGTTACCGGGCCCTCGCGGAAAAATTCGCCAAGAACAAGGTGCGGCTCTTGCTTGAGCCGGGCCGGGCGCTGCTGGACGGATGCGGATTCAGCGTTTTCCCCGTCCAAGGGTTCAAAGAGCGCGGAGACTACGGCGTCATCGCCGTCGGAGGGGTGAGCATGAGCGTGTCCGCGCAATGGTTCGACAGCGAATACCTCCCCGACCCTGAGCTCTGGCCGGAAACCGGGGAGCATGAGCCGGTCCCGGCCTGCGCAGGTGGTTCCACCTGCCTGGAGACGGACATGCTCATGTGGCGCAAAGTCTGGCTCGCCCGCCGCCCGCAGTTCGGGGATCTGCTCGTCTACCACAACACCGCCGGTTACCAGATGGACTTCACCGAGTCCGGGTTCCACCAACTGCCGCTGCCGCCGAAGATCCCCGTGATGCTCAAGGACGGGCGGCCCAAGCGTCTCCCAGAAAGCGGTGTGCTGTGAGAACGACCGGACTGCCCACTCTGCGCGAAGGCCGGACGCTGGCCGTGCTGGCCGCCCCCATCGCGGGCATCCAGCTCGCCCAAGTGGCGCTCACCACCACCGACCTCGCGATGATGGGCCTTTTGAGCGTGCAGGCGATCGCCGCTGGCGGTCTTGCTATCGCGATCTACAACCAGATCCGAATGATGTGCATAGCCGTGACCACGGCGGTCGGGAACCTTGTGGCGGGCAGCGTCGGCAGGGGCGAGGCGCGCACCGGTCAAAAAGGGCTCGACGGCGCGGCAGAGACCGAGATCAGACGGCTGGTCCGAGCCGGCCTTCTCGTCGCCACCATGGTCGGGATGTTCGGCGTGCTCTCGCTCGTCGTGGTGAGCTTCGGGTTGTCCTGGCTCGGCCAGGCCCCTCAGATCCAGCGTTTAGCGCAGCCTATGGTCCTGACTCTGTCATGCGGCTTGATCCCCTCGATCTGGCTCGACACTCTGCGGCAATTCGCTGTGGGCATGCGCCGGCCAGGGTCGCTGCTCTGGGTCACGATCGCGTCCGTCGTCGTCAACGCGTCGCTCAACGCGATGTTCATTTACGGATGGTTTGGCGTTCCTCGGCTCGGCCTCGCGGGAATCGGGCTGTCCACCGCGACAGTCAATATTGTGACCCTCGTGGCGTTCTGGGCGATGGTCCGCCGCGACAAGACGCTTTCCCCGCTGTTTTCCCCGCAAGCGTGGCGGGCTCGCAAGGACGACGTGCTCGCCATCGTGCGCTTGGGCGCGCCCATCACGCTGATCTACGGTTCAGAAACAGCTATCTTTACGCTGTGCGCACTGCTCATGGGGCGTTTTGGCCCGGATGTGCTTGCCGCGCACAATGTGGTCTTCCAACTCACCTATATCGTTTTCCAAGTCAGCGTCGGACTGTCGCACGGCTCGTCGATCCTGATCAGCAGGGCTCTTGGGCACGCCGACCCTGGGCAAGCGCGGAGGATCGCGCAGACCGCCCTCGCGGCGGGCGGATGCGTGATGACCGCTGTCGCCGCGATCTACCTCGCTCTCCCCGACCTTGTGCTGACCCCCTTCCTAGACGCTCGCAACGCCGCGGCAGTCCTGCCGATAGCCCGCACATTGCTGCTGGTCGGCGTCATCGAGCAATTTTTCGACTGCTGGCAGAACGTGAGCGTCGGCTTGCTCAGAGGGTTGGGAGACACCAAGAGCGGTTTCAGGATCACGCTTCTTGGCTATTGGGCGGTCGGCTTGCCGACGGTGTTGACGCTCGCGTACGGCCTGGACTTCGGCGGAGTCGGCGTGTGGCTCGGCCTCTGCGCAGGCCTCGCGACAACAGCGGCGCTCTTGTACCGCCGCTTCCATCAGAAGCTCGCCGAACTGGAGCAGTCCGTCGAGGCTGTGCAATAGCCCGGGCCGAGGCGAGCCTACGCTCCCGCCTCGGCCAACGCCACCAGAATCGCTTCGAGCTCCTGGGCGTACGCGCGGGCTCGCTCGGCAGGAAGAAAAATGTCGATATCGACGCTGAGCTGCCCGTCGTAGGTGTACACGCCGTGCTTCGGGCTCGTGACCGCCGAATGGCCGCCCGTGTGCCCGCGCGCCGCGAGCAGAGCGGTGACCGGCGCCCAATCGAACTCCAACACGCCCCGCAGGCCGGTGAAGCCGATCTCGTCCAGCAACGGGACCTTCGGCACCACCCCGACGTTGCTCACAAACACCTGGGGCACATCGGGTTGCTCTTCGCCGAAATGTTCGGCCAGACGCAAGAACGAGCGCTGCACGACACCGGCTTCGAGGTCTTCGTTGACTTGGCGGTTCGCGTCAGCGCCGATCACGACGGGGTCGCTGTCAGGACGGACGCAGACCACCGGGTAGGCGTTGCCGATCACATTCGTCCCGCCCCAGATCGGCACCGGAGGGTCCAGGCGGTCCCGGATGTCCACCGGGGTGTGGATGACCAGATCGACTTCCTGGTCGCCGGTGACCGGCAGGAAACGGCGCGTCGCGACCGCGATCGCGCCGGTCACCAGGGCGTGGACCGTCTGCTGCCGGGCTTTGGCGGCCGCGCGCAGCCGCGTGGTCGTCGGCTCGGAGAGACGGACCTGCTGGAAGGAGGCTTTCGCGCCCGGCGCAGGTGCGGGCAGATCGCCGGGGAACGCCCTCGGAACTCGGGCCGGGGCCGCGCCGGACTTCGTGACGCCGCGCTCGCGCAGCAGCTCCTCGGGCGATTTCGGCACCGGAACCGGCTCGATCATCGGCGGCCTCCCGGCGACCAGCTCGCTGTAGTACGCGAACAGCTGCATGCACCAGAGCATCGCGAGCTTCGCGTCCGCGATGCTGTGGTGCAGGCACACGGAAACGGCCGTGCGCCGCCCGCTCAGCGCGATGTCGACGAATGCGACAGGCTCGCCGACCGCCAAGGGGCGGATGACTGGGCCGTCCCCCTCGTGGACGTCGAACCGGGGCTCGCCCGGCTCGGCGGGGACGACGAGGTCGTAACCCGGGAAACCTGGGGCGGACTGCTCGCCGCTGGGCACGATCCGGGCGGTGAGGACCGGATGCGTCCGACAGAGCAGCGCCCACGCCGTCCGCAAGGCCGCCAAGTCGAGAAGCCCCTCGGTGTGCACGGTGAGCCATGCCGTCATGGAGCTGAGCGCGAAATACGACTCGTAAAACGACAACGGCCGAGAGTACGCGGGCGCGGGGAGGGCGTCGTTCACGCGCGGTCTCCTCCTGCCACTGCCACACCGAGCTCTCGCAGCTCGGCGGCGACGTCGTCGGGGACGGCCGTGTCGAGATGCGTCACGCAGCCGCCGGGCTCGTGCGGGCCCGGCGGCCTGCGGCGCTGCGGCTCCCCCGCGAGTTCGACCACGTCGTGCTGGAACAGTTCGAAGTTGACGTCGCCCACCCGGACCATGGCCATGCGCAGGGTGTCCGTCGCGTCGAGTTCGAACTGGCCGAGCATGACCGCTCGGTCGGCGGCGCCGACCGAGCCGAGCACATGCTTGCCGCCGATCGCCTCGAACGCCGTGACGGCCCGTTCGAGATCGGTCACGGCGAACCCGGCGTGGTCGAACCCGACCACGGTGGGGATCGCCGCTGTCTCGTCCAGGCCCTCCTGCGCGGCGAGTCCGTCGGCCCGGGGGTCGCGAGGAGACGGCGCCCATTGTTGGACCTCGAAGAACCCGCCCCAAGGCATACGGAAGTACTGCCAGCGGAACCCGGCCAGCGCGCCGTCGGGCACGGTCAGGGCCGATCCGAGCACGACGACCCCGGGCTGCCGCGCCAGAAAACGGCTCGCCGCGTCGATGTCGGCCACGCGCACGCACATGTGGTTGCAACCGGCGTCGACCACGCGGGGCGGTCGCAGCGCCGCGTGGGCCCGCGCGACGGGCGCGAAGCGCAAACGGCGCGCCGCGCGCTCGCCGAACAGCGCGCGGGCGCGCGCCTCGGCCTCTTCGGGCGATGGCACGGCGAGGGTGAACCCGGTGATCGTCATCGGGTCGCCTCGGTCGCCCGCACAGCCTCGCAGAACCGCTCTGCCCGCGCCCGGATTTGCTCGGACGAGTCGTTCGGGGCCACACCGTAGCCCGAACCGAGGTGGCTGTCGCTGACTCCCACGGACAGCGCGACCGACCGCCGCAAAAGGTCGTCCGTTTTGGGCAGAGCCCCTGGGGTCCCCCGCTCGCCGAGCTGGATCATGTTCCCGTAGTAATGCCGCCCCGAGTCGTCAAGGGTCTTCGTGCCCAACGCTTGGGCCGCGCGCTGGGCGTGCCCCGCGTCCTCGAACGTCACAACGACGACGTTGGCGGTGTCGCCCTCGTGGTCGTGGCTCGGGCGCAGACGCGCGCACGGCGGCAGCGAGAGGTGGGCGACCAGCTCGTCGCGGACCCGCCGGGTGTCCGCGAGCACCGCGTCGAGCTGGTCCAGCTGGGCGCATCCGATCGCGGCGGAGAGCTCGGGCATGCGCAGGTTCAGCCCGAAGGTCGGCGTGTAGCCGGGGGGCTCGTTGCCGAGTTCCCTGCCGGGAGGCCATCCCTGGTCTTGGAACGCGTATCCGGCGTAGTAGTCGCGGTATTCGGCGAAGACCGCCGCGCCGCCCTCGCCCGTGGTGATGACTTTGTAGGGGTTGAACGAGTAGGCGCCCGCAGCGCCGATGGCGCCGAGCCGCCTGCCCCGGTACGCGCCGCCGCAGGATTGCGCGGCGTCCTCGACGAGGAAGATCCCGCGCTCCTCGGCGATCCGTCCGAGCGATTCAAGGTCGCACGGGGCACCGAGCATATGCACCGCGAGGATCGCCTTGGTGCGCTCGGTCACCCGGTCCCGGACGTCGTCCGGGTCCAGGGTCAGCGTCGCGTCGACCTCCGCGAGCACTGGCGTCGCCCCGAGGTGGGCGATAGCGCCGATGGACGCGACATAGGTGTATCCGGGGACGATGACCTCGTCGCCCCGCCCGACGCCCAAACCAGCAAGAGCGGTCACCAGCGCCGAAGTCCCGCTGTTGACGGCCACGGCGTAGTTGGCTCCGAGCGACTGGCAGAGCTGCTTCTCGAAACGCCGCGTCCACGACTGCGTCTCAGGGTCGGGCAAAAGGTATCGGGTCAGCCCCCACGTGCGGAGAACATCTTCGGCGTTCGCTCGTTCGGCTCCGCCGATTCGGCCGTATCCGGGACCTGGCATCAGTTCGCCTTCCTGTTCTGTCGGGTTGAGCCGAGTTGTTGGATTCGGTTGACCGCGAAGGCCAACTCGCCTTCGTCGACTGTTTGCGTGAAACCGCAGACCCCGATGCCGTGCAGGATCGGCAGGTTCAAATCGCCGCCCCGATGCAGCTTCGACTCCTCAATGGCCTGGTGCAGCATGCTCATCTCGCAGAACAGCGGATGGCACGACGGGAGGCCGACCTGCGCGATGACCCCGTGGACGCGTTCCACGTCGCCCGCCCGCAGCAAGCCCCGGGCCTCGGCGATCGCCGCGGTGAACAGGCAGTCGATCGCCACGGCCTCGCCGTGCAGCAGCTCAGGCACCACCGCCATCTCGATGGGGGGGCTGAAGATGTGGCCGTAGTCCACGATGCGCTTCAGGTCGCGCTCCCAGAGGTTGTCTCGTAGCTCGGTGTGCATCCCGATGATCGAGCGCTCGATCACCTCATTCGCGCTGGGGTGCTGGAAGGAGGTCTCGACCAGCGCGGCTCCGTGCTGTTCGAGCAGCTCGAACAGCCTGGCGTCTTTGATGAGCGCCATTTTGAGGATCTCACCGCAGGCGTTGGAGATCTGGCGCCGGGGCAACGTGGCCAAAAGGGCGCTGTCGATGAACGTCCGGGCGGCGGGGTGGAACGAGCCGAGGCGGTTGCGCGCGCCCCGATGATTCACGCCCGTCTTCGCGGACACGCACCCGTCCACAACCCCGAGCAGCGTCGTCGGAATGCGGATCCACGGGATGCCGCGCCGATACATGCTCGCGGCGAAGCCGACGACGTCGAGCAGCACGTTCCCGCCGATCGCGACGACCGCGTTGTTGGACCGCCGCACCCCGACGCTGTCGAGGAACTCGACCACGGCCAGAACCGAGTCCATGTCTTTCCTCGCTTCGCCCGACGCGAGCGCGAGCACACGCGCCTCAATACCATGCGCGGCGTAATACTCGTGCGCTCTGGTCCCAATCTCATCCGCGAGGACGTCGTCGACCACGACCGCGCGGACCTGCCCCGGACAGCTGCCGCGGTGCTCGTCGGCGAGGGCGGTGTTGCGCTCGTCGAAAATCCTGTTCACGACGTCGAGCCGATAGCTGATGTCCAATGTGGCTGTCGCCTCCAGTGACAAGGCGAGCCGAGTCTCAGACGGTTCCAATACGTTCAACACACGCTCCTCGTCAAGGGTTCGAGTAGGGAATTCCGGCCCGCGTGGAGCCGAATGGGGTTGGGTCTGGTCAGGCGGCGCGGCCATGCCAGAGCGCCGCGCGTGAACAACTGAGCCACCGGACCTCCGGAAAATCGCATGTAGAATCAACGCAGCCACGAAGGTGAACAACGCCCCTGGAAAGGGGCGGCATTCACGTCTTTGGTGGTGTGGACTGCGCACCACAACTTAGATAAGCCTAAGCTAAAAAGCAACTCCCGCCACCCGAAACATCCCGATTGTGACTGGCCGCATAGCAGGCCGGGGCCGCCTGGCCCAGTTTCGCCCCGCCCCCGATCTCGGCGGAGCCCCGCGTCGCGGCCAGAGCAGACAGAGACATCCCACAGCGCAGCGACATCCCACAGCGCCGCTGGCCGGGTCGCTGCAGCGCTCGGCAAAGAGCGAACTCTGCGAGCATTACTGCGCTTGCTCTCTTCTGTCAAGAGTTCTTGTCCGCGCGCAAGCAGCGCGCGCGCAGCATCTTTCCGATTGTCGGAACCCGGAGGGTCTCATACTCTCAGGAAGTCCAACCTTTGAGGAAGCCGCCCTTCGAGGAAGGAAAAGAGGTCACTCGGCCAGAATTCGCAGCGAGGCGATTCCGCCGAGCACAATAAGCACGAGAGCATGGTCGTCACCCCACTGGGAAACCTGCGAATTTTTTGCAGGGACAGCTCTTGGCGCAACCTTTGCCCGAGAAATTGAAAAGCGAGTTTGCCCATGCCAGAATTTCCGAAAACTGCCGTCGAGCAGTTTCGCCCAGACGGGTTCCATGACAGCGGGCCAGAAAGCAGCCGGAGCGCATATGGGCTGCCCGCGAATATCCATGTTCATCACCCACGAAGACGCAGTTCAGAAGCCTCTTCGTTTTCCTCCGCGAGCGCGCCCGCGGCGCTCCTCGACAAAAACAACGGCTGACAGGTCGCCGCGGCCAGCGAGAGAGCCTGGACGCATTTCTCGACAAACTCACATTTCTCGACAAAATCATTCGGAAAACCGGGAGCAACGCGCATTCTTGGCAAGCGTTCCTCCAGTATCTGTTTTTTCTTGAAACCACACACGCTTCACCCCAACACCCCCGGCACGAGCACTTGAAGAAAGGACATCGCCATGCATGCGACATTGATGATCGAAATAGGCTGGTTGGCCCTCCTGGGCGCCATCGAGCTCGCGGCGGCGCAATGGGAACGCCGCACCAACGGGCACACCCGGAAACTGCGCAATATCTCCTTCGCGGTCGTCAACCACATCGCGATGCCGCCCATCACCCTCTTCCTCATCTCTGCGCTTGGCAGCCGCTTCGGGACACACTGGGCGGCGAGCCTGCCGTGGCCGCTCGCGCTGACGGCAGCCATACTGGCGTTGGACTTCGCGGGGTACTGGTTCCACCGGGCCAGCCACGAAATCGAATTCCTCTGGCGCTTCCACCAGGTGCACCACATGGACGAAGACCTCGATTTCACCACGGGGACCAGGGTGCACCTGGCCGAAGCGGTGCTGCATCAAATCCTGCTGGTCGCCGTCGTCGTCGCGCTCGGCGTCCCGCGCTCCTGCTTCACCGCCTACGCCACCATCTCGTTCCTGATCGCGATCTTCCACCACTCCAACATCGCAATCCCGCGCCCCGTAGAGCGGGTGCTGCGCCTCGTGCTCTTCACCCCGCTGACCCACGGAACGCACCACCACGACCTCATCGACAACAACCAGTCGAACTACGGGTTCATCCTCCCTTGGTGGGACCGGATGTTCGGCACCTACAACAAACTCGACCTGCAGCCCGAATGGCGGGTGGGCGTCTCCTACTCCGGCGACCTGAAGTTCCTCAGACTGATGTTCGCCCCCTTCGCCCCCACCCCGCTGTGGGAGTTCGAAGCCCCAGCCGGCGCCACGAACGCCGAAAAGAGCAATCCCGCGCTGGAAAAAGCCGCCTGAGCAAGACCGTCGAGAAACCCACCAGCCAACACGAATCAAGCACGGACCAAGAAGCCACACCATGAAGGAGTCAGCCATGTTCCTCTCCTTGCCCGCAGCGCTTTTCCGAGGCGGCACCTCCAAAGGCCTGTTCTTCGTGCGCGACGACCTCGCCCAGCTCGGGGTCCCCCTCGACGTCGCGCTCACGTCAGTGATGGGCGGCGCGGACCCCCGCCAGATCGACGGGATCGGCGGCGGCAGCACGACCACCAGCAAAGTCGCCATTGTCAGCCGGTCCGCGGAAAACGACATCGACGTGGACTACCTCTTCGCACAGGTAGACCCGCAGACCGGCACCGTGGACTGGACCCCCACCTGCGGCAACGTGCTCACCGGAGTCGGCCCGTTCGCGATCGAGCGCGGACTCGTCCCGACCGCCGGGGACACCACGCAAGTGCGGGTCAGGCTGGTCAACACCGGGGCGAAAGTCGTCCTCGACGTCTGCACCCGAGACGGCCGGGTCCAATACAGCGGCGGGCACCGCATCGCCGGGGTCGCCGCCGCGGCAGCGCCAGTGCGGATGACCTTCACCGACTTCGTCGGCGGGACCAGCGGATCGCTGTTCCCCACCGGCAATCGCGCCGACGTCGTCGGCGGGATCGCAGTCAGCTGCGTCGACGCCGGGGTCTGCGCGATGCTGGTCCGGGCCGACGATCTGGGCGTCGTGGGCGACGAGTCGCCCGCCGAGATCAACGCGAATCGAATCCTGCTCCAACATGTGGAATCGATGCGCCGCGCGGCGGGCGAGCTCATGGGCATGGGCGACGTCGCCGGCCGCGTCGTCCCGAAGGTCATGATCGTTTCGAACTCCCCCCGTGCCGACATCCGGTCCCGCTATCTCGTCCCGACCTCCTGCCACCCGGCCCACACCGTCTCCGGGGCGATCAACCTCGTCACCGCCCTGTCGTCCCCCGGCACCGTGGCGCACTCCCTCGCCCCTGGCCGGGGGATGAAAAGCACCCTCGCCGTCGAGCACCCGGCGGGAATCATCGACCTCGACGTCGTCATGCGAGACGAGACTCCGGTCGGCGTGGCGTTGACCCGCACCGCGCGCAAAATCTTCGAAGGCTCCGTGTTCTGCGAGATCGACGACCAAGCCCGCAGGGGCCGGAACAAGCTGGCCGCATGACCGCGCCCCCTCGGGCATGCCAGCTCGGCTGCATTCCCCTCGTCGCCCTGCTCGGCTTCGCCGCCAACGCCGTCAGCCTGCCCGGCGCGTGGCTGGTCGCAGCGATCGTCGGCGCCGCGGCCGGCGCGGTCTGGTCACGAACAGAGCTCGCCCCGCCCGCGCTGGCCATGTCGTTCGCACAAGGAGTCGTCGCCGTGGACGCCGCCCGGCCCCTGAGCACGCTCAGCCGCGAGGACTTCGGGCATTACGCCGGCGTTTCGGCGTTCTCCATCACGCTGACCCTCAGCCTGAGCGTCCTGTTCGGGCTGCTCCTGGCGAGATTGGCCAAGGATCTCAGCCCCGCGACAGCCGGGCTGTCCGTGATCGCGGGCGGGGCGAGCGCCATCACCAGCATGGCGCGAGAACTCGGGGCCGACCAGCGCTATGTGACCCTCTCGCAGTATCTGCGGCTCATCGTCGTCGTCGGCAGCATGCCACTGATGCTCGGGCTGCTCAGCCCCGGCTTCGCCGCCCCCGCCGGAGAAACCGCCGGACATCAGTGGTCATGGCCCGGCATCGCGGGCGCCGCAGCACTGATCTGCGCCGGAACATGGCTGGCCCGAAGGGCCAAGACCCCCGCCCCCGCGCTGCTCGGGCCCCTGGCCGCCGCCACCGCGCTCGGGCTGCTCTGGCCCGAGGCCATGGCCGCCATGGGGACGCCCGCGCTGGTCACCAACGCCGCGTACGCGGTGATCGGCTGGCAGGCGGGCGGCGGGCTCTGCGTCGCATCCCTGCGCCGATTCGTCCGGCTGCTGCCCCTCACACTCCTTTTCATCCTGCTGATGATCGGTGTTTGCCTCCTCGTCGCACTCGTGGTCGCGCGCTGGACTGGCGTGCCGCTCACCGACGCGTACCTCGCGACCACCCCCGGCGGCATCTACGGCGTCCTCGCAGTCGCGAACCAAACCGGAGCAGGCCCCCTCGTCACCATGCTCCAAGTGCTCCGGATGATTATCATGCTGCTCGCAGCCGGATCGGTGCCCTACATAACCCGCAGAATCCAAACCCGGATCACCCAGAAAAGCGCCCACGCGCAACGAGCAAAGGAGACCGCGCCATGTTCGACGCCCATTTCCATGTGATCGACCCAGACCACCCGCTCATCCCCAACCAAGGCTTCCTGCCCGAACCATTCACCGTGCAGGACTACCGCAAGCACGCCGACGCGCACGGCATCACCGGCGGGGCCGTCGTGTCCGGCTCCTTCCAAGGCTTCGACCAAGGCTACCTGCTCTCCGCGCTGCGCCAGCTCGGCCCCGGATGGGCCGGGGTCACGCAGCTTGACCCCGCCGTCTCGGACGAAGAAATCCTGCGCCTCGACAAAGCCGGCGTGCGCGCGGTGCGCTTCACCCTGGCCCGCGGCGGCGAATTCGACATCGATCTCGCCAAGCGCGCGCACGACGTCGCAGGCTGGCACACAGAACTCTATGTCGACGGCGCCCAACTCCCCGGCCTTCTGCCGCTCCTGAAGCAACTGCCCCTGGTCAGTGTCGACCACCTGGGGCTCAGCGAAGAAGGCCTGCCGCATGTGCTCGAAGCCGCCGACCGAGGCGTCCGGGTCAAAGCCACCGGATTCGGCAGGGTCCGGCTCGATGTCGCCGCGGCCCTGCGGCGCATCGACGCAGTGAACCCCCAAGCGCTGCTCTTCGGCACGGACCTGCCCGGCACCAGGGCGCCGCGCCCCTTCCGCGCCTCAGATCTGGACCAGATCACCCAGGTCCTCGGCGACGACGCCCTCGACCGCCTCGCCGACAACGGCAGGGCCTGGTACCGGGTCAACCAGCCCGCCCCGGCCTCCACCTAGACCCTGGGCCGCGTGGCCACAACCCTGGTCGGTTCATCCTCAGCAAGCGTCGACACTGCACGGGATAGCCGACGAGGCGAAGGCGGGCATGGCCGATGTCGCTTTCCTGGCGAAGTTGCCCAAGAGCATGTTGTCTCGGTTGTGGGACGAGGAGGACTGGCTCGACCGCTCGTCGCGGGACAGGCTATCGGTGCTTCCGGTTATCTCGCGCTCTTCTTCATTCTCCCAGACGCGCCACTGTGGCTGCTGATCAGCTTGAGCGCCCCGACTGGTATCGGCATCGGCATCACCGCACCGTCCATGACGATGGCGCTGTTGGACTCGACTCGCGCAGAACTGGCCGGCGTAGCCTCAGGTGTCTTGAACCCTGCTCGCCAGATCGGCAGCGTGCTCGGCACCGCTCTTTTCGGGTCCTTGCTCGCTGGAGACCATGGCATCGGGCACGGGGTGCGGATTTCAACACTTATCGCCTTCATCCTGACCGCGATAACATGCTTCACCTCGTACCTCTGCATCAGACCCAATCCCACAGTCACAATGCCCGGCAATACAGTCAGCAGCAAGCAATAGTTCAGCAGTATTTTTTCTCTAGAAAGGAAGAAAAGTGAGCATCATCCCCGAAGGTTACGAAGATCTGCTTCAGCGGCCCCTCTACGGGCACTTAGCAACCATCCGTCCTGACAACTCGCCCCAAGTGAACCCGATGTGGTTCGCCTGGGACGGCGAACTCATCCGGTTCACAAACACCAGCAAACGCCAGAAGTGCAAGAACCTCCAAGCGAAACCCCATTTCGCCATGTCTGTCACCGACCCAGACAATCCCTACCGGTATCTTGAGGTGCGCGGAGATCTCGTTGAGGTCGTGCCTGACCCTGGCGCGAAATTTTTTCTCGAGCTCTGCGTCCGCTACAGCGCCCCATACACCGAGCCGCCCGCCGATGCCGCAGACCGCGTCATCATTGTGGTTCGACCGACTACGACAAGCAAGCAGTGAGCCTCAGCGCGGACACCGTGCGGCAGCAGATGCCCGGAGGCACAGGGATCTGGTGCGCGAGCTCGCTCTGGGGACCATGATGTTCGACAAGTTCGCCAACCCGGACCAAGACGCGCGCGCATCATCCGATCCGCGTTGGACAGCGGAGGGAACTCGCGGAGGCGCCCGACCGACGCCCTGCACGCGAGCCCACGCCGGCTTTGCGCCGAACATATTGATCTCTACCAATTGCATCGCCAGGACCGGCACACCGACCTCGACGAGGCTCTGGGCGTTTTGTCCGATTTCGTGCGCAGCGGCACAGTCCGGGCCGTGGGAGCCTCAGGATATCCGGCCAAAATGATAGTCGAGGCGCTCTGGCTCGCCGAACGCCGCCGCCATGCCCGCGCAAAAATCCACCAGCCTCCGTATTCGATCTTCAAGCTCGCCGCTATCGCGCCGCGCGCCCAGGAACAACGCGACGATTTACTCTGCGGCGTGTCGGCGCGGCTGGACGACACGACGCTCGATGCGATCGTGGTCCCGGGTTCCGGGTTCAATCCCGCTGACGCAGACTGGACACCCCGGCCTCTGACCGAGACCAGGCTCCGAAGACAGGGCCGCTCCTCTCCGATCGACCAGCCATCCCTGCCCGAATGGAGCAAGACCGACAAGAAAGAAGAAACGCCATGAGCAAAAACCAAGCTTCGAACCTCTCCGCCGAGGAAGTTTTCGCCGCTGTCGTAGGAGAGGCCGGGACTCGCGATCTCAGCCCGCTCGCCGATATCGCCCCAGACTTCGTCCAGCTCACCATGGAACACGGCTACGGCAGGATCTACAACCGAGAGGGGCTCTCCCTGCGCGACCGAGAGCTCGCCACCATCTCGGCGTTGGCCGCGATCGGCGGCTGTGAAGGCCAATTGCGAGCGCATCTGCACGGCGCGTTGAATGTGGGCCTCAACGCCAAAGAGATCGTTGAGGCATTCATCCAAGTTTCCTCCTTCGCCGGATTCCCAAGAGCCATCAACGCCCTCGTCATCGCAAAAACCGTGTTTCAAGAACACGGAGTCTCCCCTCTTGACTGAATCAGCCCCCCGCTCCCCGTTGACGGCGGCTTTTCCATGGGGCATTACACGCAACGCCGGACACACACCGCGCAAGCAGCATTCGCGCAGGAAATCAGCTACAACAAACAAAAGTGAAGGAAATAGCCGTGAAAAAACGAGCACTCGGAAGCACAGCGTCCACCGTGACTGCTCCAGGGCTGGGCTGCATGGGCATGAGCTGGGGATACAGCGAGGGGACAAGGAACGACAAGCAATCTGTCGCAGTCATCCGGAAGGCATTGGAGCTCGGCGTTGATTTCTTCGACACCGCGAACGTGTATGGGGACGGGCACAACGAGCAATTGCTCGGTTCAGCGCTCGGCGCGCACAGCGACCGGATCGTGCTAGCCGCCAAACTAGGCCTCGTCGTTGACGACCTCAAGACGAGGGCCATGCACACCGACGGCTCCCCGAAGAATGTCCGAGCATCGGCGGAGGCCAGTCTGCGCCGGTTGGGCGCAGACCATGTCGAGCTGCTCTACTTGCACCGAGTCGACAAAAACACCCCTCTTTTAGAGACATGGGGGCCATGCGGCAGCTTGTCGAAGAAGGCAAAGCGCGATATCTCGGATTATCAGAAGTAAGTGTTGCGCAAGCAGCAGCGCACGCAGAACATCCGGTGACAGCGATCCAGTCAGAATTTTCTTTGTGGAGCCAGGACGCGCGCGACCCGAACTCAGTCTCGGGCGATGTGGTCGGCTGGTGCGCGAAGAACGGGGCTAGTTTCGCACCATTGGGCCGAGGCTTCCTCTCTGGCACGATCACAAGCGTCAGCCAGTTGGAAAAGTCCGACTTCCGGTACTCGAACTCCCGCTACCAGGATGATGCTATCGCCGAGAATCTCCAAATCGTCGACATAGTCCGAGAAGTCGCAAAAGGCACAACGCGACCCCCGCGCAAGTGGCGATCGCATGGACCATTGCGCTCGGAGACCACATCATCCCGATACCTGGGACCAAGAAGGAACAATACCTCGTGGAAAACTTCCGCGCGGGCGATCTCAACCTCACCCACGAAGACCTGGCACAGCTCTCTAAAGTACCACCAGCTGTCGGCACACGATACGCAGAAGGCAGGCAGTTCTAGGGTGCATATGCCCGGAAAACCGGGAATAAACCACCTGGCGCGAACAACTCCTTGCCATGATCGGCCGCATGCTGGCCAGGAATATCTTGGCGCTCCGCGCGGTTCGACCGCTGCCACGGCAGCCCAGCGCCTAACTGCGCCAGCCTCAGCGCAGCATTCACCCAGTGATCTGAGGCCCAGGGCCGCCCACAACGGAAAACACACCCCGAATCGAAGGCCCATCCAGCAGTGGACGGGCCTTCGAGCGTTTTCGCGGTTTCACAGGTTGAGGGAACCCCGTATACCCTTACCTCGCCCGACTGGTCCTGCATTTCAGTCCACGAAACGATCCGGACCCAGGCCCCGTGGGACTGGGCGGAAATTGCCAAGCCCCTGATCAGGACATACGAGAAAAAGGCGCGGAACGTGATCGTGGAAAACGCGGAACGAGCGGCCAGCCCTGACCCGGGGAAACGCTGAAGTTATTCCTGAAATGCGGGTTTGGCGCTGAGCGGCCCCCGCATATGCCCGCTGGCGGGTATCCGGCGCCGCCTGACGGCGCGAACCCCGCCCAAATCGATGCTTCGCCCGCGGACCGCCCCCAGTTCCGGACGGAAATCGTTCCTGCATTACTGGTCAACTCTTCGCATGTGCGCTCGACTGGTAAAATTTTGTGAATCTGGATTTGGCCCCAGAAAATGACGAGGCGAAGTAGATGAGCACCGAACCACTTGTAAACACCACGCAACGACAACGGGCGAATAATCTGTCGTCTAGGATCAGCATGCTGTACGAAACCATGGCTCCAGCTGGAGAAATCGTTTCCGACGCGACGGTGGCCGAGGGGATCTTCGAGAAGACCGGGGTGCAGATGAGCGGCCCGTACTTGTGCCTGTTGCGCACGGGCAAGCGGACGAACCCCTCGATTCAAAACATCCAGGCGATCGCCGAGTACTTTGGCGTACCGGCCTCGTACCTTGTCGACACCGACAACGACACCGATACCGAAGTGGAAGCTGAACTGAGACTGGTGAGGGCGATGCGGGACATGGGCGTGCGCGATATCGCGACGCGGCTCTCTGGCCTGACTTCGGAGTCGATCGCGAACTTGGCCGGGCTTGTCGACAGAATGCGAGAGCTGGAGCACCTGCCGCCCATCGCGCCGAGGGGGCCGCATGCTGTGGGCGAAGCGTAGGGCGCGGGCCGAAAGCGGCGCGAGGTCTGAGAAAGAGGTCCGCGCGCTCATCGAGCGGCTGGACATACCGGAGCCGTGGGATCGCGCGCGGTTCGTCGAAAACGTCGCGCGGGTGCGGGGGCGGGCGATCACGCTGATGCCCGTGCCCGCCGCAATACTGGCGGACAACCCCTGCGGATTGTGGCTCGTGCGAGAGCACGACGACATCGTGCTGTTCGAAGAGGGGACCTCGGAGTACCACGCCGACCAGATCATCATGCACGAACTCGGGCATATGATCCTCGGCCACGACAAAGGGGCCGGGGACGAGGGGCTCGCGCGGATGGCCCAGCCGCTCTTGCCGCACCTCGATCCTGCGACGGTGCGCGCCGCGTTGGGGCGCACCGCCTACGGCGAGCCGAGGGAGAAAGAGGCGGAGCTATTCGCGAGCCTGATGATGGCAAGGCCCAAGGAGGTGAAATCCGAGAGCGCGCCGGATTTCTCCCGCGTGTTCCTCAAAGAAGAATGATCTCGTCCATCCCGAGCGCTGTGGCCTGGCCCGTCCTCGCGGTGTTCCTGCTGATCGTGGCTCTCCGCCTTGCCTGGCGCAACACGACGCAGTTCGACCGCTATACCAACATCATGCTCTGCACGATGGTGGCGGTCCAGCTGCTCGCGGACCCTCTCTTCGAGAGGTTCGTCGCCGACCACGCCCCGATCGGCTCCATCACGGTCTCGCAGTTCGCCCTGTGCTTGCAGTCTTCGACGTGCGCGGAGTTCCTCGGCGTGACGGCGGTCATGATGGGCCGGAGTCCGGCGGCGGTGCGCCGCCGCCACACCCTGCACCGCGTCGGAGGTCTCGCGGTCGGAGCCATGATCTTCGTGGCGGGGACCAGGGCGCGTGCGGCGGGTGCGCGGCTCGAGGAGCCACTCGGCTGGGACACGGTCGTGGTCTGGGCGCTCTTCTGGGTCTTCCCCGTCATCCTCTCCGTGCAGATCTTCCGGCTGTGCGCCAAGGACTTGCCGGGGGCGAGGGAGAACGCGCGGCGCGTTCTTGTCCTCCTGAACCTTGCTGTCATTGCCTTCATCATGAGTTTCGTCTGCCTTCTGGCATTTGTGCTCGCTGTGCTGGAAGAATTCGGGGCAGCGCATACAGTCGAGTTCAGAATAGAGACGCATTCGCGCAATTTTTTCTGGGTTCTCCTCGCCGTCCTCGTCGTGATGTCGTGGGCGTGCGTCGGCGACGCGCGCGAGCGGCTCGGCCTCGACAAACGCGGGAGGATGCGCCGCCAGTTGCTGCCGTTGTGGGCCGAGCTCACCGCGCTTTTTCCGGAAACCGTGCTCGACCCGTCCCTGCGGCCCAAAAAACGCAGGCGCGTGACGGACTACGAGCTGAACCGGATGGTCGTGGAGATCAGGGACTCGCTCAAACAGCTCCGGCAATACACCCGGCGAACACCCCTCACAGAACGGATGCGGTTCCTGGAAGACTGCGATGGGGACAAAGACGCCGCGTCCACGGCGCAGCTCGCATCGCAACTCGTGTTGGCGCTGGAAGCAAAGCGCGCAGGCGGGCCGAAATCGCCGCCGGACCAAAGGATCGAGATCCCTTCCACCGCGAGGAGCTTGGAAGAGGAAACGCTCGAGCTCCTCGAACTCTCCCAGTGCTTGCAGAAGGCACACGCAACAAAGACCACCTCTCCGCGCAACGAGGATCCGGCCCCGACAAGCAGAACAGCGAGCATGGCATGACCGACCCAATCGCAGCCGAAAAACCCACGAGGGCAGGGTTGCCGCATCCGCGTTTCCGACTGCCGCTCCTCGGCGACCTGCTGCGGCTGGACCTGGCCAAACCCACCCAAAGCTTGGTCCCGTTGTCTCATGAAGCTGGCCCAGTCTTCGAGCAGGTCTTCTTCGGCTTCCCGCTCAGAGTCGTCGCGGGCGCTCGGGAGATCGAAGAGGTCAACAACGAGGAGGCGTGGGAGAAGCACGTCGGCCCGGCTCTGCATAAACTGCGCCCGATGGCAGGAGACGGGCTGTTCACCGCCTACAACCGGGAGCCGAACTGGCAGAAGGCGCATAACGTGTTGATGCCCGCGTTCTCGCGCTCGGCCATGGTCAACTACCACGCGAGCATCCGGGGCGCGGTCGAGGAGCTGGTCGAAGTCTGGGCCGAGGACGCGAGGAGCGGCGCCTGGGTCGATGTGGTCGACAGCATGAACAAACTCACGCTGGAGGTCATCTCCAGAGCAGGCTTCGGCCACTCTTTCAACCTTTTGTCGAGCCGGGAGGAGAGCCCGCTCATCGCCGCGATCGTGCGAGAACTGACATACGCGCAACGCAGGACCGACGTGCTGCCCTGGTTCGAGCGGATGTTCCTGCGCAAGCGGGAACATCAGCACCAGGCCGACATGACGCTCGCGAAGCGCACGGTCGACGACATCGTCGGCGAGCGCAGGCGCAACCCGCACGAGAGCCCGACGGACATCCTCGACCTCATGCTCACGGCCGTCGACCCGGAGACCGGCGAACAGCTCGACGACGCGAACATCCGCAACCAGATCCTCACCTTCCTCATCGCCGGCAGCGAGACCAGCGCGAACGCCGTGTCCTTCGCACTGCACCATCTCGCGGAACAACCGGAGCTCGCGAGACAGGCCCAGGCGGAGGTGGAAGCCCGCTGGCCGGGACGGGACTTCCCGGACATCGGCTACGAAGACGTCGCGAAGCTCCGATACCTGCGCCGCGTCACCGACGAGACGCTGCGACTGTGGCCGGTCGCGCCAGGATACTTCCGCCGCGCGAGGAAAGACACGACCGTCGGAGGCCACGCCTTCAAACAGAAAGACTGGGTGTTCGTCCTGCTCATCGGGGCGCACCGGGACCCGGCCTCGTGGGGGGCGGACGCTGATCGGTTCAACCCGGACCGCTTCTCCCCCGAGAACATCAGGAGCCTGCCGCCTCGCATCTACAAACCGTTCGGCACGGGCCCGAGGGCGTGCATCGGCCGCCAGTTCGCCCTCCACGAGATCATTCTGACCCTGGCCGCGATCCTGCACCAGTTCGACCTCGAGCCCGACCCGGGGTACACGATCACGGCGACCGAGCACCCCACCCTCAAACCAGCCGGACTCAGGTTACGCTTGCACACGCGAAGCCGCTGAAACCGCGCTGGCTGAAGCAGGTAGCGATTGACCAGGCAACAGTCTTCCTCAGGGGCAGGTGCGCCGCGCGAGAGAGCGCCTTGATCTCATGCAGGAGGAGATCGCAGGCAAGATTGTGGCGTGGCATCCGTCGAATCCACAGTCCCAAGAACCCGTTGCGCCCAATCCGCCAGGAGAGCCGCAGCGATTACTCGAGCGAATTCCTCAGGAGGCGGATCGCAAAAGATCTGGGCGGATGTTGACGAGGGCCGCAAAGAAGGGCTCACGAGCGCAAAGAGCTGGTCGAGCTGCGCCGCCGAACGAGGGTGTTGGCGACGGAGGTCAAGGTCCTGCGCAAAGCCAGCGCGTACTTCACCAGGGAGAACGTCCCCCTGAAAGGGGTTCCGGCTGGCCGTGAGCCAGCACGACGACAGTTTTCCCGGCGCGGCGGCCTGCCCGGGTCCTGGGCGTCTCCCGCTTGGGGCATGACGAGCAGCTCGGCCGTCCTCCCCCCGCCCCGCGAGGTCGCGGGCGAGGCATTGGGCAGCACGATCAGGGAAGTGTGGTCGGGCTCGCGGGATGCCTACGGGGTCCGGCGCGTGCGCGCGAAGCCGCGCCTCGGGCTCGGCGTCCGGGTCGCCCACAGCGCGCCGCCAGGCTCATGCGCTCGGCGGGGATCGCCGGGGCCTGCCCCGGCGACGCGCCCGGACTTGGTCAAGCGCCAGTTCCGGGCGGAGGAGCCGAACCGGCGCTGGGTCACCGACATCACCCAGCGCCCCGCCGCAGAGGGCTGGGTCCGCTGCACGGCGGTCCCAGGCGTGTTCTCCCGCAAGGTGGTGGGCTGGTCGATAGCCGACCACATCAAAGCCGAGTGAGTCACAGACGCCCTGGACACAGCGCGGTGGCGGCGCAAACCCCGTGGCACCGTGGTCCACAGCGCCCCTGGAAGCCAGTGCGTGTCACAGCTCTTCGGGCGCTGGCTGCGAGAAAGAGGCCCTTTGGGCGCGGTGGCCCGCGCCGACGACAACGCGCTCATGGCGTCGTTCTTCTCGTCCATGCAGGTCGAACTCCTCGACCGACACGAATGGGCCGACCACCACGACCTCGCCCAAGCGGTCTTCGAACACATCGAAGCCTTCCACAACCCCGCCAGGCGGCACAGCGGAATCGGCTACCACTCGCCCGCCCGCCACGAGACTCTGCCCCCTGCCGCAGCGAGTGCGGCAGGGGGCAGAATATCAACCTGCCCGGGGGAACGGGAACAGACCAATAGCGCGTTCCTCGAGGTCTTCGAATCCGCCCGGAACGACCTTTGACAAGAGGTGTCCACTTGCGAAAAATCGCCGCCCAATTCCGCAGACCGCGTGACGCATGCCTATCTTCCTGCGGCACCCCTCGTCGCCGCCGAAGATTCTCGCATGCCTATTCAACCTTCCCGCAGTTCGCCGCCCAGTGCTTGCGTCGAGCTAGCTTTTCACCCGAGCGTACCAGCCATATATTGACTAGTAAATGAAACTATGGCACATAAATTTACTAGAGTCAATAGCCGCTCCTGGCATCAGGTTCGTGCGGTTCCACGCTGCGGAAAACCGTCAGATCAGCCATGGTCACACGCGGCGCTCCCGGATGTCCGTCCACATCGCTTCGATGCGTCACAGTCCCTCCAGCGGGCAGATCCGCTCGATCCCCGCCACCCAAGAGGATCGCCGCCAGTGCAGCAAGCCCGGCTGGTGCGCGTTGGAGCACACGAGCTCGGCGACATCGCCGACCTTGGGGTAGCGTCCGACGCCGACGATGGGCAGGTCTTCTGCGTCCGCGCCAGCTCCATCACCAACGACCGCATCTTCCTCGGCGTAGAAGACCTCCCGGTCGCACGCGGCGCCATACGACCCGCCGGGCACAACGGCGAAGCCGGCCTCGCCCACGAACCGGCCCTCGCGCTCGCCGACCTCGTGCGAGCCGCAAGAGGCGACGTGCACACCACTGCTACGACACCGCGCTGCGGGGCACGCACCCGGAAGCACACTCTACGAAGAGCTGTTCGGGCGGCGCGAACACGGTTCAGAGCGGGAACAGCCAGCCTAAGACCCGTCCGTTCGCTCTCTCCCCCTGGCCTCAAGCTCGCCCACGCCCGCAGGCCCTGCTCCTCAAGCCGATCCTGGCTCAAACACGCCCCTGGCTCTCAAGAGCCACGCCCTCACCGACATCTCGGCGATTTTCGCCTCCGCCACGCCCACCCGCTACAATCTAAACCTCCCAAAGCCCACCGGCGTGGAATAACCATCCGCCTTTCCACCCGGTCCCCGGCCCCGTGGGAATGGATGGAAATAGCTGAACGGCAGGTCAGTCGGTACGGCTCCTGAGCCTTCGGAACGTGATCATGCGTTTTTCGGAACGTCGAACCACGGTTGAGCTGGGGTGATAACCGAATAAACTTGTGATCAGCGCGTTTCGAGGAAAAAAGGGGGCGAATGAAGCCGAGCGGCGGATTGACGGTCTCGCCTGGGCATGTGGTGGGCTTCGGGACCGATGTCGGGGATTTCACGGACAAGTTCTGGGATCTCGCGAACAAAATAATGGGGTCGGTCAAGCTACCTTCTGGCGCGACTGGGCTCTTGGCGGATCTCGTCGCCCCGTTGAGGAGCTTCCGCGACCGAGTGTCCGACGCGCACCAGCGGGACCGGGACGCGCTCTACAAGCTTTCGGGCGGATTGTCGGAAGCCGGGCGTCTCTATCACGGGTGGGACCAGCACAACGCGCAAGCTCTGAATATCTTCGGACTGGGCGGCGCCGCTGCGGGCGAGCTCGACCACACGGCCTGGGGCGGCGCACAACACCCCGATGTGCTGAGCATAGGTCCAGCCGATGTTGGGGCGCGCCGAGTCGTCCAATGGGCCATCGAGACCCTTGCCCCGCTCGAAGCCAAACTGGAAGCGGCAGCTGGTATTAAACCTGTCGCTGACCATCTCGAACCGATTGACTGCGACTGGGGCTCGTTGCAGCCCCTCGCCGAGCACGTCGGGCTCCTCGGTTCGAACGACCAAGCGTGGCCTCCAACCTCGGGGACGGGACGAAATGGCTCGCCCAACACTGGTCGGGCGCTGGCGCGCAAGCGTTCACCAGCGCCTCGGACACGAGACGCGGCCTCGCGGACGAGCGCAGCAGCCATATGACGGGAGTTGCCGCCGTGCTTCGGCAAGGCGGACAGCAAGTCGAGCAGCAAGCCCGGAATCAAGCGCTCGCGCTCGTCAACGACCTGATGCGCCCCACCACCCGCCTTGGCTTCACCCTGCCGCTCGCGCTATGGGGCACGATTCTCGACAGTCCGATGCGCGAGATCCTGCGCGTCGAGATTCGTGGCGACATTCAAGCCGCGCACGCGGAAGCGCTGTCACGTCATGAGGGTATCGTCGTGACGGTGCAGGGCATGCAGGACGCGCTCGCCGCCGAGTCCGCGCAAGCGATCCCGAGCAGCGGCGAGTCAACAGCCATCTCCTCGGTCCAGGCCCGTGGCCGCACGAGCTACGGGTACGGGGGCAACACGTGGTGGGAGGACGACCTTGCGCCAGCCTCCTGAACAGGCCGTACCCGACGACTGCGCCAGATACGGGTGGCGAAACAATATCTGGGACAAGCCCACCGCTTTGGAGAAGAGCGCCGTCGGCGCAGCCGTCCAGGCTTGGTTCGACTCCGAGGGGTGGACGTTCGCGAGCGAGCTGCTCGGCTACTTCATGGGGAACAACAAAGAGGGCTTCGTCTATGACCTCAACCCGCGTTTCGAGTTCTTGGACGAACTCATGGCCACGGACGATGTGAAATTCGGTGTCCAAAAGGGCCTGGACTCCATCAAACGGCAAGCCGTGGAGAACGTCCGCCGCGACCCGTCGCTCTTCAACATCAAACAAGAGATCAACGGCAAGTTCGTCAACCCCCCGTCTATGGATGAAAACGAGTGGCGCGTCACCTACCCCACTGACAGTCCCGATGTGACCTATGCGCTGGGGCACTTCTCCACCGCCGTCGTCAGCGACACCGTGGTAAACCGACCCATCGGGAACGGTGAGGTCACCGCTGAAATTGTCTACGACGTGTACTTCTACGACTATTACTACTACCACCTGAGCGAAGGCCGCCTTGGCGGATTCGCCACTGACTTCAAACATTCCATGGCGCTCAACGCTGACGAGGACATGCGATGGTTGGAAGAGGCCGGGTGGGCTCGAAGCTTCCGCGTCAAAGGCAACACCTACGGCGGTGTCTGGAAAGGGGTCGTCGCATGACCGAACGGACAACATCTGGACGTCGAGAAAGAACCGATCAGCGGCGGCATACGGCGGGCAAAACAATCCCAGTCTTGGCACTGGCGACGACGCTCGCGATTACCGCGTGCTCCAGCAAAGAGGAGAGTATCCTCGAAGACGCCGGCAAATGCGGCAACATCCACTTCCGCTCGATGCCGCACGTGGTCTCCGCGCAACGGATCGACGGGGCCGGCGGCGATATGCTGATCCAGCTCGTCGCCGACATCCCAAACGGCGAAGTTCAGTCCTTCAAAGACCTCTCAGGACTGCACAACTTCGCCCCTGGCGTTCCCGAGGCGCTGGCTGAGAACTATTGGAAAGGCAGCGGTCTCGCCGAAACGGTGAAGACGAACGGTTCCGCCGGAGGGGAGCACGAGGAGAACGAGGGCGGTGGCTCTGCCGGGAAGTGGGTCGTCATCCGCGCGAAAGACGACGGAGAGTCCCGTGTCTACATCCGACTCGCCTGCTGATAGGTGGACTGGATGGAAATTGACAAGCCCCTGATCAAGACATACGAGCTGAAACGCCTTGGAACGTGATCATGGGATTTTTGGAACGTCGAACCACGGTTGAGCTAGGGCGATAACCGAATAACCCTACGAACAGTACGTTTGAGACAGAGAGGGACATCGATGCCGACGGACAATGCAGGGCACCTGGGCAGCGAAACCTCAGACGCTGATGATGCTTCTCCAATAAAGGCTGCTGTGACGAGCGCGGCCAACAGTGTTGAATGACGGGTCCACGTGGCGATGCTCGCACACGGGTTTTTCTCGCTTGTGCAGGATCAATCCATAGCGGAACTTGTGGGCGCTCCTTACGAGAAGGGCACGAGACGAGAAGGGCACGAGCAATTTCTGGTGTATCCACCACTTCATGAAGTATCTTGCGCATCATGGCGTGGCGAGCGGGTCCTTCCGAGAGGTCGCGGAAATTCTCGGAGCGATGGAGCGGGCAGGATTGCTCTTGGACCGAGGCTGGGACCACACGACCCCGATCATGAGGAAAAGTCACATGTCGAACATTGGCTCTATTTCGCAGATGCGTGGATCGCTGTGGCTGTCTGAGGTTTTCGGAGGGGCGCTCATCATTCCCTGCTGTAAGGCGGTCACCGTGCAAATCGCCGGACTATCCTCCGAGGACGGTGCTGAGTGTTCGCGTACGGGGCTGGTGTTGGATCGGTCGCACGTGCTCACCAATGCGCATGTTGTGCGGGGCATGACGGACTGAACCGCACCGGGTTTGACGCGGGGCATTTCCTCCCGGAAAGATGGAGATCATGCCCGAAGCGGTGCCGACCCTGCTCGCCCACGACCCGGCCCTCGGGGGATGCGGCCGCAATTGGTCCATGCGCTCGTGACAAGAATAGAGACAGGAGTGGTCCCTCTCGTGGAGCGCGCGTGCGCCGCGCTCGCCAAATCCCTGGCCAAACCGTAAGATCCAGACGCCACAGACAGATTTCAAACGGCAAGGAACACTATGGCCGCAGGCGACCCGGAGATCACGGACGCGTACTCGGCGAACGCCGCTTTCTGGACCCAGATCATCCGCGAGGGGCGCGACAAGTACCAGACCGGACTTGTTGATCGAGCGCTCTTCGAAGCGATCGGCCCATGCGAGGGAAAGGCCTTCCTCGACGCCGGCTGCGGCGAAGGCTACTTCTCCCGCGAGCTCGCCCGCCGCAGCGCCGGGCACGTCCACGCCGTCGACGCCTGCGCCGAGCTCGTCGCCGCCGCCCGCGACCTCCCCGACCCAGCGATCACCTACCACGTCGCCGACATCGCCGCATTGCCGCTGCCCGACAACTCCGTCGACGTGGTCGTCGCCAACCGGCTCCCCCACGGCCTCGCAGACCCCGGCAAACGCTTCTTCGAGTTCGCCCGAGCCTTGCGACCCGGCGGCCGTCTCGTGTCTCTCGCCCTGCACCCCTGCTACTACACCGCCCGCGACTCCCAGAACGAGAAGCCCCCGCTCGACGAATACTTCGAAGGACGCATGGTCGTCCAACACTTCGAAGTCGACGGACTCGTCTCCCCCGAACCCTCCGTCCAACGGTTCTTCTCCCTCGAAGAACACGTCAGCATGATCCTACGAGCGGGGTTCGTCATCACCGGCCTCACAGAACCCCGGCCCACGCCAGAGCAGTTCGACACCGACCCCTGGTGGCAAGAGCACTACACCCGCCCGCTCTTCCTCCTCCTCCAGTGCAGACTGGACGCGTAGCCCAGAATTCACGGTGTTCACGCATTCCAAATGCTCTGCCTACGGGACTGGGCTGAAAGAGCTGAACGGCAGTTCAGGTCGCCGTCTCCCGAGCCCCCGTGATGCGGGCCCTCCACGGCGCGACACTCTTTTTCGTCTTCTCTGCGTGGTCACGCCGAAAGCAGTGCAGCACGCTGCCCGCTTCGGCTCACCGCCCGGCTGCGATCCATTCGGCCAGATGCGGAGCCTCCGTGCCGATGGTGGTGCCGTCGCCGTGGCCGGTGTGCACCAGAGTCTGCTCGGGGAGCGAGAACAGCCGGTCGCGGATCGAGGCGATGATGGTCGGGAAGTCCGAGTACGACCGCCCTGTGGCTCCTGGCCCTCCGGAGAACAAGGTGTCGCCGGAGAAAAGCACGCCCGCTTCCGGCGCGTGCAGGCAGACCGAGCCCGGCGAGTGCCCCGGGGTGTGGATCACCTGGACATCGGCGCCCGCCACCGGAATCCGCAACCCGTCGGACAGCTCCCCGTAGCGCACCCCCGGGTGGGTCTGCCGCCACAGCACGTCGTCCCCGGGGTGCAGGAGCAGAGGGGCGTCCAGCTCCTCGGAGAGCTGCGGCGCGACCGTCACGTGGTCGTTGTGCCCGTGCGTGCAGACCACAGCGAGCACCTTGCGGCCGGCCACCGCGGCGATGATCGGCGCGGCCTCGTGCGCGGCGTCCACCACGAGCACCTCGGAGTCGTCGCCGACCAACCAGATGTTGTTGTCCACCGCCCAGCTTCCCCCGTCGAGGCGGAACGTTCCCGACGTGACCACTCGCTCGATCCGCAGCCCGCTCATAGCACCACCACCGAACGCAGCACCTGACCAGCTCCCATCGCCGCGAACGCCTTCTCCACGTCGTTGAGCCCCACGCGCTCGGTGACGAATTTCTCCAATGGGAGCCTGCCTTGCAGATGCAAGTCCACCAGCATCGGGAAATCGCGCTCGGGCAAGCAGTCCCCGTACCAGGAGGATTTCAGCGCGCCGCCGTGGCTGAAAAAATCCAGCAACGGCATCTCGATGCGCATCTGCGGAGTCGGCACCCCGACAAGGACCACCGTTCCCGCCAAATCCCGCGCGGAGAAGGCTTGCCGCCACGTCTCCGGCCTGCCCACCGCGTCGATCACCACATCAGCCCCGAACCCTCCCGTCAGCTCTTGGACCGCCACGACTGCGTCTGCCTCGGCGCTGTTGACCGTGTGCGTCGCGCCGAGCTCGACGGCCCACCGCAGTTTCTGGTCGTCCCGGTCCACGGCCACAATCGTCGTCGCGCCCGCGAGAGCGGCCCCGACGATCGCGGCGTCCCCGACGCCGCCGCAACCGATCACCGCGACCGAGTCCCCGCGCGAGACCTGTCCCGTGTTCATCGCGGCGCCGAGGCCGGCCATCACCCCGCAGCCGAGCAGGCCTGCGACAGCGGGGTCGACAGACGGGTCGACCTTGGTGCATTGGCCCTCGTGCACGAGGGTCTTCTCGACGAACGCGCCGATGCCGAGCGCCGAGGTGAGTTCGGTGCCGTCTTCGAGGGCCATCTTCTGGCTCGCGTTGTGCGTGTTGAAGCAGTACCAGGGCTTGCCTTTCTTGCAAGCCCGGCACTCGCCGCAGACCGCGCGCCAGTTCAGCACGACGAAATCGCCCGCCTCGACATGCGTCACCTGTTCTCCGACGGCCTCTACGACCCCGGCCGCCTCATGCCCGAGGAGGAAGGGGTATTCGTCGTTGATCCCGCCTTCGCGATACGCGAGGTCGGTGTGGCACACCCCGCAGGCGAGCACTCGGACAAGCACGTCGTGGCCGACTGGGTCGGGGACGACCACAGTGACCGTCTCGACAGAGCTCCCTTTGCTCCGCGCGATGACGCCCTGGACGTAGTTCGGCATGGTGTTCCTTTCCGAGCTCGTGCCCCATCGGGAATAATGTTGCTCTATGAGCAACAGCATCGTACAACGCGACAGTGGATCAGGTGCGGCAGTCCAATCGGTCGACCGGGCGCTCCTGGTCCTGGAGATCCTCGCGCAGAGCGGGCCGACCGGGATCACCCAGCTCGCCGAAGAGATCGGCGTGCACAAATCCACCGCGTCCCGGCTCGTCGCGGTGCTGGAGGGCAGGGGGTTCGTGGAGCGCGGCGCGAACGGCAAATACCAGCTCGGATTCGCCGTGGTGCGCCTGGCCGGCTCCGCCTCGGGCGTGCGCGACCTCGGGAAGGCTTCCCAACGCAAATGCGACGAGCTCGCCGCCCGGCTCGGGGAGACCGTCAATCTCGCGATCTTCGAAGACGGCCTCGCGATCAATATCGTGGAGGCTCCCGGCCCCGCCGAAGTCGTGTTGCGCTCATGGGTCGGCCAGGCCAGCCCCGCGCACGCGACGTCCAGCGGCAAGGCGCTGATCGCGGAATTGAATCCGCTCGAACTGCGCGAGCGCCTCAGCGGCCGCCTGGAGCGTTTCACCGCGAACACGATCACGGATTTCACGGTGCTCGAAGAGCATCTGGCCCTCGTGCGCGAACAAGGCTGGGCCTACGCGGCAGAGGAGCTGGAGCTGGGGCTCAACGCGGTCGCCGCCCCGGTCAGGGGCAACACCACGGCAATCGTCGCGGCGCTCTGCGTCTCTGGCCCCTCCTACCGTATGCCGCAGAGCGCCCTGCCCTCCATGGCGCAGGAGATCCTGGGCTCCGCGCGCGAAATCAGCCTGCGCCTGGGCTACCCCTCGCGCCGGTAAACATGCTTTCAATCTGTTTTTAACAAAGCATGCCTTGACAGCCATCTTTCCATCACCGTACCCTGAGTTGCGTATAGCGAGCTATGTTGCGCATAGTGCAACATAGCTTTCTTGGTCCAGCCTTGGTCCGCCGCAGGCGGACCACCACAGTTGATCCCTCGCAGCCCAGGAGCGGACATTGACATCTCCGAAAGTCGTCATCATCGGCGCCGGCGTCGTGGGCTGCTCGCTCGCCGACGAGCTGACCGGGCGTGGCTGGACCGACGTGACCGTCCTGGACCGGGGGCCGCTTTTCGCCACGGGGGGCTCGACCTCGCACGCGCCAGGCTTGGTGTTCCAGACCAACAGTTCGAAGACGATGAGCACCCTCGCCAGGCGCACGGTGGAAAAATTCCTCGAACTCGGGGCCTTCGACCAGGTCGGCGGACTGGAAGTCGCCACGACCGAGGCGCGGATGGCGGAGCTGCGCCGCAAGTCCGGCTGGGCGCGCTCCTGGGGGATCCAGGCCCGCCTGATCGGACCCGAGGAGTGCGCCGCGCTGCATCCGCTGCTCCTCCCTGAGGCCGTCCTCGGCGGTCTGCACACTCCGACCGACGGGCTCGCGCTCGCGCTGCGCGCCGCCGAAAGCCAAGCAGAACGGGCCAGCGCGCGGGGCGCGAGATTCTTTGCCCGCAGAGAGGCGCTCGAGATCCTCGAACACGGGGGCCGGGCGTGCGGGGTGCGGACCGCCGAAGGCGACATCGCAGCCGACTTCGTAGTCTGCTGCGCCGGGTTCTGGGGGGCCGAGTTCGCCAAAAAGCTCGGGCTCGCCGTGCCGCTGCTCCCGATGGCGCACCAATACGCCACAACCGGACAGCTGCCGGGCCTGCCGGTCGCCGGATTGCCGATCCTGCGCCATCAAGACCAAGACCTGTACTACCGGGCGCACGGCGACCGCCTCGGGATCGGCTCCTACAGCCATCGGCCCATCCCGGTGGACATGGGCTCGCTCGCCGTCGACACGGCGGACGAGCCGATGCCGTCGATGCTCCCTTTCACCGAGGAGGACTTCGCCCCCGCCTGGCGCGCATCGATGGCATTGCTGCCCGCGCTCGCCGAGACGAAAGTCGAGGAAGCCTTCAACGGGGTCTTCTCGTTCACCCCCGACGGCTTCCCGATTCTCGGCGAGCACCGCGAGCTGCCCGGGCTGTGGACCGCCGAAGCGGTCTGGGTGACCCATTCCGCGGGGGTCGCCGCCGCTATGGCCGAATGGATGGTCGATGGGACTTGCGGGCTCGACCTGCATGAATGCGACCTGAACCGGTTCGAGCAGCATGCGTTGAGCCCGACATTCGTCGCAGAGACGAGCGCGCGGAACTTCATCGAGGTCTACGACATCATCCACCCGCACGAGTAC